>CAZFUT010000019.1:0-33244 GCA_964522425.1 uncultured Oscillospiraceae bacterium | reverse complement strand
CGCCTTCGCCGGTTATGAGACCGAGAGGGCTTCCCGTGGTCTTTTTTCTTTGGTACTCGCGGGGGCTCATCCCCGTTCTTTTTTTGAACACCTTGCTGAAATAGTTCTGGCTTGCGAAGCCTACTGATTCGGATATTTCCTGCATGTTCAGTCTTCCGATCAGGAGAAGCTTCTTGGCCTTTTGAATGCGGACCATCTCGACGTAGCTGACAAAGCTCATGCCCGCTTCTTTGGAGAAAAGAGAGCTGAAGTAGGAGCTGTTCAGAGAAACGTGCTCCGCAACTTCGTCTAACGAAAGCCGTGCATCCGAATGGCTGTCAATATAGTCGATTGCTTTTTTGACCATGATCGAGAACGTGTTTTGATTCTGCTGGTTCGTTTTGAGCAGCGCTTCGCAAAACGTCGATACACAGGCATTCAGCTGCGAGCATGAATGGGCGCTTTCAAATTCGTGCACGCAGGCGGTCAGCCGCCTGATGTGCTGTTCGTTTTTTTCTTCTTCCCGCAACAACGACACGATCATCAAATACGCGGATGTGCTGACGGCGCTCCTGATGCGGGAGGGCAAGGCCTGTGACGCATGGCAGTCCGCCACGAACCGGGTCAGCAGCTCCACACACCTTGCGGTGTCCTGCGCTTCAAAGGAAGGCTGCATGGCTTCGTGCAGCGCCGCGGTGGACACCGGACGATGCATGACGTCTCTGGACACCAAGCTGACGTTGTAATAGGCCTGGTAATCAATCAACTCATACATGAAGGAAATCTGTGCGCGCAGAGGCTCGTCTTTGCCGCATTCGATCTGGATGTTCTGCGCCATTCTGGTGTTGGCGAACTTCATCAGATTCTGGTTGACTGAAGCCAGCATCATCATCGAATCCTCCTGCGGGTTGGCACTGGGCTGCGCGGGCGAAGTCATCAACAGGTACAGGTTTTTCTCGGTCGGAAAGACCGAACAGGGGATAGAGGCGGAAGCTACGGCGGAATAAACGGCGGAGCAAAGCTCATAAGGCGTTTCAGCGCCGCTGGGGATGATCCGCATCATGGTCAGATGCAGCCCCTCTTTTTTTAGCTGCGGCTGAAGCTGCATGAGAAATTCTTCGTCCGGCATATCAGGATGCGATAGGTAATGCATAAAATGCCGGTAGTCATCATGTGATTTTCTTTGATAAGAGCGGACGTTGTTTTTCAGACCCGCTTCAAAGCTCAGGTTCTCCTGCAGCTTTTGCATCAGCCTTTTAATATCTTCCAGTTGCATCTGAACCTTTAGAATATAATCCAGAGCGCCGTACCGAAGCGCTACCTGTACATACTCAAAGTCGTCAAAAGAGCTTAGTACGGCGGTGCGCACCTGCGGATGCTCTTCCTTCAGCCTTTTGATCAGGGAAAGACCATCCATCACGGGCATCTTGATATCCGTAATGACCATGGTGATGTCATGGCTGCGGCAAAGGCGCAGCGCCTCCTCGCCGTTGTCGGCTTCGAGAGCTTCCAAGCCCTCTTCGTTCATCTGCATAAGGAGCATGGACAACCAACGCCGGATCAGGGCGTCATCATCCACAATGAGAATTCGCTTATTGATAGGCAACATAGGGCACCTCATCCCAAAGAAGGGGAAGCGATAAACTGATCGATGTTCCCTCCGGCGTGCTGCCGATGCTCAAACCGTAGTCCTCCCCGTATGAATACAGGATTCGATCGCGAACGTTCTGCAAGCCGACGCCCGAATGCGTCAGGTCGTTCCCGGAATCGGCCGCCGGATAACTGCTTTTTTCCTGAAATCCGATGCCGTTGTCCTGAATCTGAATGCGCAGCTTTGCATTCTCCTCCCACGCGGTTAGCGACAGGCGCTTTTCGGGCTTTCGGGAGGGCTTCAGCCCGTGCAGTATTGCGTTTTCAACCAGCGGTTGAAGGAGAAGCTTTAAGATGCTCGCGTTTTCAAGGCCTTTCTGTATGTCGATGTTCACGTCAAAAGGAGAGGAAAAAGACAGCTGCTGAAGCTTGATGTATTCTTTAACGATCGATAATTCCTGCCGCAACGTTGTTTTTTCTTCCACACTGCTCAGCATATTTTTAAGGATATGAACCAATGACAGCAGGGCCTGATCGGCCCGAACAAGGTCGCCGGTCATCATCAGACCGCGAACGGAGGCGAGGGTGTTGTACAGAAAGTGAGGATGAATTTGGGCCTGGAACGCTTTCAATTCGGCCTTTCTTTTTTCACCCTGTTCCAGCAGCTTATCGTTCATGAGCTTATTGATGCGGTCGATCATGCGATTGAATTGCTCGGACAGCTCCCCGATCTCATCCCTGGTGGTGATTTCGACCCGCGCCGAAAGGTCGCCGTTACGCACGAGCGTCATGCCGTTGTGCAGCGTTTTGACCGGGGCCATCAAACGGCGGATGAGGAGATAGAGCATGGCGCTGATCAGCAGAAAGGATAAGAGCAGCATCAGCAGAAACTGTACCATGAGGGAGGTGAAAGGATGGATCATGGCGGCATAATCGGCGGTAATCAGGAATTTCCACTGATTCAGCCGGATGGTATGGTAGGATACCATCTGCTTGGGGCTCGTTCCCTGCGATAAGAACACGTCGGAGAATTTGCTGATATCATGGGGGACGGTCATGCCGCTGATATTGATCACGCTGGAAATGACGCTGCCGTCTTCTTTCAGCAGGTAAGCGTTTTGGTAGTCCTCAAGATATCCCATGTATTTTTTTCTGATTTCCTTTTCCGACAGCGAGATGATCACCGTGCCGACCTCTTCATGCGAAACCGTGTCGTACAGCTTTCGTATCAGATAAATGTTCGGCAGGCTTTGATCGGCGAAAATGATGTCCAGCGCGGCGTCGGTCGCCCATACCTCTTCCGCGTATCTGTTTTTAAACGATTTGTTCCATGCGTGGTCATCCGCGTTCAGCTTGGGGTACTGCTTCAGGTGGAGCGCGTTGCCATATGTGTTCCCGGCGGAATCCAGAAACAGCAGCCGAAACGTTAAATTGCTGGTCATGGCGCCAGATCCGTGGATGAGCCGGCGGATGGATGCCGTCTTTTCGCCGTAGGGCAAATCGGCCTTGAGAAGCCGGATCAGCTCCTGGTTCAGATGAATCTGGTTGCCGACATTTTGCAATTGCGACAGTTCAAAGTTTATTCTCTCGGCCATTTGGGTGATTTCACGTTGGGCGGAGAGCCGCATAAAATTATTGATAAAGTCATTTTGAAACGAAAATAACCAGACGCTGCAGGCGATCAGGGGTAAAACCACCGTTAGCAGCAGGATGAGCAATAGCTTTTTGTAAATTCCCAGGCGCTTTATCATCGTTACCTCAAAGCCTTTGATGGCTGAAAACACGCGAGCAGGATCAAGCAAAATCTCATTGGAGAAGCGCTTATAAGTGAATCATATTATAACATAAAAGAGAAACCGCCCAAAGATGCAAACGACCCGCTATCTGTACCACTGATACTTTTTCTGCGCCCTGATGAACAGCATGATGCCCGCCATCAGCGAAAGCCCGAAGAACGCCCAGCCTTTCAAGGTGTTTAACAGAAAGCAGGTAAGGCCCGTCAGGCAGGCGCCGATGCCGATCACGAGAAGCCCCAGCCCGATCAAGCGGGTGTAGGCCGCCACGTCCTCTTTGCGCACCCGCGTGCGGTGGTACTCGTGGACGAGGGAGATGTTCTGCTTTTTCCACACGATCAGCCCCAGCGCGATGCACGGGATGCCGGCCGACAGACAAACGATAAGCCCTGCCAACATGATGAGCCTCCTTTGAAAGAGAGTATTCTGGGAAAAGGCCGGATGGGCCGGTCAGCCTCTGGCGTTGGCGATGTATACGCCCGCGATGATCAGCAGCGCGCCGACGGCCTGCACGGCGGAAAAACGCTCGTGCAGCAGCAGGACGCCTGCGGCGATGGATACAACGGTGGCAATGCCGATAAAGGAGGCCGCCCGGTTGACGCCGATGCGCGCGATGGCGATGTTGGATAAAAAGAAGGCCAGCACCGAACAGCCGATGCCCTGATACAGGATGGCGATGAGGAAGCCCTGGTTGGTAAAGGGCATCAGGGCGAGGGAACCAAGCGTCCCCTTGATTATGGCTTCCGCCAGCGCCAACAGGCCAAACACGGCGGCGCCCGATGCCAGCATGGCAAAGGTAATCTCCGCCCCCGTGTAAGCCTCCGCTTTTTCTACGGAAACGCTGTACAGCGCGTAGGCGATCACCGCCGTCAGCAGCATCAGATAGCCCGGTATCGAGAGGCTGGAAGCCGCGCCGACGGCGAACACCGTGACCAGTACGCCCGACAGCGTGACCAGGATGCCCAGCGTTTGCAGCCTGCCCGGCTTTTTGCGCAGGATCACCGTGGAAGCGATCAGCGCCCCCACCGGGATGCAGGCGAGGAGTGCGCCGCTTTCCGACGCGGTGGTGAGGGTGATGCCCACCGTTTCCCCGATAAAGTAGATAACGGGGCTGAACAGGCCGATGATTAGCAGCGGCCTGATCGGTTTGCCCTTCAGGTTGATGCTGATAAGGCCCGCCGCCATGCAGAGCCCCATCACCGACAGGGCGATCAGAAACCGCCAGCCCAGCAGCGCCAAAGCCCCGGCCTGCCCCGCGGCCTGCTTGGTAAAGATATAGCTGAGGCCAAACAGCGTTTCACAGCCCAGCGCGCACAGGCAGCCGGACAGGATGGTTTTGCTGGTGGCTTTCTGCATGGCGGTTCCTTTCTGAGCCTTTCGGTTTGAATCGTTTTGCGCTGCGTCATACCTACATCATCATAAGCGATTTGCCGCGCGCGTTCAATAAAAGAAGGCGATAAAACAAGAGAAAAACGCCGCCCCTGAGGGCGGCAAGCGGTGAAACAGGCAATGTTTCAAAGAATACCAGTTTTGATTATTGGCTGATTGCTTCTCCGGCGATGCGGCCAAAGGTCAGCACATCCGAGGTGGCGTTTCCGCCTAAGCGATTCGAGCCATGAATACCGCCGACCACTTCGCCTGCTGCATATAAGCCCGCAATGACCTGATCTTGAGTATTCAATACCTGAGCGTTGACGTTTATTTTTAGACCGCCCATTGTGTGATGAATCGATGGGGCGCGAGGCGTCGCGTAAAACGGGGGAACTTCGATCGGCTGATCAAACAGCTTGCGGCCAAACTGATTATCTTCCTTTGCGGCCACCATGGCATTGAATTCTTCTACTGTTTTTTCAAGGTTCCCCTTTGGCATCCCAAGCTGTTCCGCCAGTTCTGCAAGGGTGTTCGCTTTATATATGCGCCCAAGCTTTACTAATGTTTCAACGTCTTCTGCAAAGGAGTTCTTTTCCTGCACAATTGAGGCGTCGTTGATATCAAAGACAATACCATCCGTCTGCTGTTTGATGGCGGCTACGAAATCGTCCCGCCGGGCGTCTTCATTTACGAAACGTTTGCCTTCTTTATTAACGTCGATCACATTGTCCAGTCCGCTCATCCGGCGCGCTCTGCCCTGCAATGCGCCGCTTCCCGGCGTTGCCAGCGGATAGACCTGAACATAGCCCATGCCCGTTGTGTCGGCCCCGATGGCCTGTGCCATCAGAATGCCGTCGCCGGTAGCGCCCGGATGGTTGGTCGATACCATTTCGGGGGTGAGATTAGGGTTGGAGGCTTGCCTCATTTCCTTGTTATTGCTGTAACCGCCGGTTGCGATGATAACCCCGGCACTTGCCATATAGTGATGGATATTGCCCCATGTGTCAGTTGCTTCGACGCCTATAACGCGCTCGCTGTCCATAAGCAGCTTTTCTGCTTTCATGGAGGTTAGAATACTGACGTTGTTTTTGAGCGCGGCTTCGTATAGCGGCCCGATAAGCCCGCTTCCGGCAGGCGTGTCAATCTGGTGCGTGCGCTGCCACAGCGCTCCGGCTCCCTGGCTGACTTTGTCGGTTACCGGCATACCCAGCGCGATCATCCAATTCATGGTATCCATTGTGTTTTCGGTATACTTTCGAATCAGCGCAACATCGCCTACTTTATCTCCGCCGCGATAAGTCTGCAAAGCGTGCCATTCCGGGCAGTCGAACAGCGTGTCTGTACCGGAAGCCAGATATGCATCATACTTTGTCTTTACATCGGCAATAAGCTGCGCGTGGGCATCATTGGCGGGTGTCTCACCAATGGCTTTTTCAACCGTTTGCTTTAAAACATCCGTCATCTTAAGGGCCGACTGACGCTGTTCATCCGCAGTATTATAGGCGCTGGCACACCGCAGTGTATTACCGCCAATAATGGGCATTTTTTCAAGAATAACAACACTTTTTCCGTTTTGGGCTGCTGTGACTGCGGCTGCAAGGCCTGCGCCGCCTGCGCCTATTACGACAACATCCGCGGATTGAGTGATGGTATCCTGCCGTTTTTCACCCTTTGGCGGCACGGCTGCCCGCATCATGTCGGGCCCAACGCCGGCTTGCGCAGCGCACGCCGTGACGGCTGCTTTAAAAGCCCGGCTGGTGATGGTGGCCCCGGCAACGCTGTCTACGTTTAAGGTTTGATGCTCCAATATGTCATGGGTAAGCATTTCGATGGCGGCCGCCCCCATGAACGGAGTTTCTGAATGCTGCGGTACATTGATGGCCGTTATGCCGGATTCATCAAACGTCACCTGAACATGCAGATAGCCATTGTTTCCATATTCTTCCGCTTCATATACGCCCGGCCTTAAAGCGGAAGGGGCGGGCGCCTGCTGCCCTGATGCAGCCATCAAGGCTGCGTTTGCTGCTGATTTGATTGCGTCAGATGTAACCGTTGCGCCGGAAATGCCGTCTACCTGAGCGCTTTGTGCAGAAAGAATGGCGGCAGGAAGCTTTTCAATAGCGGTACTGCCGATTCCGTCGGTTTCATGATCGCCATGCGCGGTTACGCCCAGTATTGCCGTTTCATTTACTTCGACGCATACGGTTACGGCGCCGCCAAAGCCATCAGCGGCGGCTTCGTATTTGCCGGGGGTATAGCCTGTTTGTGCAAGTGAGTTGGCCATTCCGGATAGCGCAAGCATTATTGACAGGAATAGAGTGGTTATTTTCTTCATAGACTATCTCTCCCTTGCTTATGAATGTTTTAGTAAGGCCATTGTAACGTATAAGTTTTTATACGTCAAGAATTGTTGGTTTGCCTTTTGTTGGGCGCATTTTCTGAAAACGTTATAAGCGTCTGAAATCGAATGATTTATGAGGGGCAATAAACAGTTCATTGTGTTTGAGCGTTTTGCCTATTCCATCCCCTTCAGCGCTTCCACCATGTCGATGCGGCGGCTTTTGCGCGCCACGAAGAAGGAAACGGCAAGCGAGGTTGTGAGCGTCAGCAGCACGCTGCCCAGCAGGGTCAGGGGGCCCATGGTCAGCTTCAGTTCGTATTCGGGGGCCAGCACCTCTAAAAGGTACCGCAGCACCGCCGCGCCCAGCGGCAGCCCCAGCGCGATGCCCAGCAGCGTCATCCACAGGTTCTGGCTGATCAGCAGCCGGCTCAGGCGCTTATCCCGAAAGCCCACCACTTTCAGCGTGGCCAGTTCGCGCGAGCGTTCCACATAGCTCATCACGCCAAGGTTGTACAGTACGGCGACCGCCATGATGACAGCGGCCAGCGCCATCATGGCGACCATAGTGTACATCACCGTCATAAAGCTGTCGTAGGATTCCATGATGGCTTTTTTGCTCTGCACCGCGTTGATGGTTTTTTCGGGCGCGATGTCCTGCTTATCGGTGTTGGTGAACACCGAAACGGGCTGGTAGGGGATGCCCGCTTTGTCGGCGGCGGCCCTGGTCATCACCACCGACTTGCTGACCAGCGAGCGGAAAACGCCGTTGACTTTGACCGGGTAGTGCCGGTCGGTGCCGTAGGGGGTGATGTCGATGGTGTCGCCGGGGCGTATCCACTCGTCCCACAGGCGCACGCAGACGTATGCGCCCTCATCCGCTGGCGCAAGGGGGCGGTTGTCGATGGCCATCAGGCGTACAAGGTCGTGCGGTGTGTTGTATATTTCCAGAGAAACGGTGCCGCCGTTTAAGCGGAGGGGCATTTCGGCCATCCAGTCGCCGCGGTAGCGTTCGGCCAGATGTTCGGCGTCTGCGAGCGATGTGTTTTCCGCCAGATTGATGCGGGAAACGTAGCGGTTGGTTTCGTGGTTGAGCAGGCGCAGAAATTCCCACATGGTGTCCTGCATCCCCAGGGCGCCGATCAGCATCATCATGCAGCCGGTGACGCCCAGCAGCGTCATCAGCGAGCGCGCCTTGTGGCGGAAGACATCGCGCATGTTCCACCTTGTGCCGAAATCCAGTTTGCTAACGGCGGGCAGGCTTTCCATGCGCAGCCTGCGCATGGGCTTTGGCATATAGGGCATCAGCGTTTCGGCCGCCGTGCCGCGCAGCACGCGGCGCACCGACAGGCAGCCGGTAAGCACCAGTACCACGGCCATGGCCGCTATCCAGGGCAGGCAGAAGGCAGGTATGCTCAAATGCCAGCGAGGCACATCAAAGTATACGGACATCGCGGTTTCCGGCCCGACGATCAGCCGCGCCAAACCATAGCTCAGCGCAATGCCGGGCACCATCCCCGCAAGGCAGATCAGCACGGCAAAGGAGGTATAGCGGGCCAGAATGCGGCGGTTCCGAAACCCCAGCGCTTTCAGGATGCCGATCTGCGTTTTTTCATTGGCGGTGATGCGGTGCATGGTCGTTACCATGGTAAGCCCCGCGATCAGAAGAAACAGCACGGGTAGCGCCGACGCGATGGCTTTGCCTTCGTCAATTTCGCCCCGCATGGCAAAGTACGAAAGGTTTTCGGTTTTGTCCAGCACCGTTACATCGCGCCTTAGCGCCGCGCGCAGCCTGATTTCAAAGGCTTCGCGGTTCAGCGGGGAACGCACGTTGATCTGGGGATAGAACCCCATGCCCATCAGGGCGCGCAGCTTGGCGGGGGTGATGAATACAAAGCCGTGGCGGACGTAGTTGGGCATCACCTGATTGCTGTCCGCTACGCATACCAGATGTTCGCCGGACTTGACCAGCGACACCACTTCCCCCTTTAACGAAAACAGGCCGTAGGACAGCGTTAATGTGTCGCCGACAGCAATGCCGTTGGCTTTGGCAAACCGGTCGGACAGGTACAGGCCTTGGCTGGCGGCGTCATAGGGCGCGCCCTCCACGATGTGCAGCGAGGGCGTGCCGTATTGCTCCGCCACGTTCAGGTTCAGCGTCTTGTCGGTGCCTTTAAGGGCGGTGTTGACGCTCAGATACCGCGACGCCGACAGAACGCCCTCCATGCCTTCAACGGCGCGCAGATCGTCCGCGGAAAAGCCGCTTTTATCGTACAGGCGGTAGTCGGCAAAGCCGGTATCGTCAAAAAACTGTGTGACGGAGGTTTCGATGCTGCGCCACTCGATGTGAAAGCCGAGGAAGATGCCCGCGCCGATCATCACCATGACCGCCATGGAGATAAACTGCGCCTTATAGCGGCCCATGGTGCGCAGTGTTTTTTTCAGCAGCAGCATATCACCACTCCACTTCGTCGGCGCTGAGCGGGTGCGCCTGTTCTTCGCAGGCCACCACCCGCCCGCTGCGCAGGCGGATAACGACATCGGCCATTTTGGCGATGTTCTGGTTGTGCGTGACGATGATGATGGTTTTCCCGTGGCTGCGCGCCATTTGCAGCAGCGCTTTTAGCACCATGTGGCCCGTTTCCGAGTCCAGCGCGCCCGTCGGCTCGTCGCACAGAAGGATGCGGGGGTTCTTGGCCAGCGCCCGCGCGATGGATACGCGCTGCTGTTCGCCGCCCGAAAGCTCCTGCGGAAACTGGTCCAGATGGTCGCCAAGGCCCACCTCGCAAAGCACCTCCGCCGCGTCCAGCGCATTGCAAGCAATTTCTTTAACCAGCGCTACGTTTTCCAGCGCCGACAGCGTGGGGATCAGGTTGTAAAACTGGAACACAAACCCCACCGTGGACGCCCGGTAATCGGCCAGCTCGTTTTCCGAAAGGGTGGAAATATCCTGCCCGTTTACGCTGATCGTGCCCTCGGTGGGGCTGTCAAGGCCGCCCAGCAGGTTCAGCAGCGTGCTTTTGCCCGCGCCGCTCTGCCCCAGTATCACCACAAATTTGCCTGCCTCTATGGAAAGGTCGATGCCGTCCAGCGCGTGCAAAATATGCTCGCCGCTTTTGTATGTCCGCCTCACGCCCCGCATTTCCACCATGGCCATAGCGCATCCTCCTTTTGTTAGCTAAATCTAACTTTATAAAACAGTGTATACCGATTCAATGGGGATGTCAATGAAAAACAGGCGTTTTTTCTGCGGTTGTCCATAAGGGCCTGCCCTTCCATCCCGGCTTGTTTTCTGCTACACTGTACGCAAACAAAGCCGAAGGGAGCATCCAGCATGGCTATATCGTTTCCCGCAGGGTCAGTCGCCATCCCTGCCGACCTCAAGCGTGTCAACCGCCAGAAGATATTGCAGGAGCTTCGCTCCGGCAAAGCGATGACGGCGTCGGATATCCACGAAAAGACGGGCATCAGCCGCATCACCGTGATGCGCGCTTTGCAGGATTACTGCGACCGAGGCATCGTGAAATCGCAGGGGCTGGGCAATACGACCAGCCTGGGCGGCAAGAAGCCCGAAATGTTTGTGTTCGGCGACGCGCGCAAGCTGCTGTGCATCAACCTGTGGCCGCAGAGCATCACCCTGGCGCTGTCCACGCTGGTCAGCGACGTGTACGCGGTGACGCAGTTTCCCCACGGGCATAACGGCAGCCTGGAACACGCCTTTGACATGCTGCGCGAGGATGTGGAAGGCTACCTTGCCAAAGAAAAGGTAAAAACGGAGGATTTGTACGGCGTGGTGCTGAGCGTGCCCGGCACCATCGATTACGATACCAAGCTGCTGCGCTACAATTCGCACGCGCCCAACTGGGGCAGCGATGTGCCGCTGGTCGACTACCTGCGCCCCATTTTCGGCGACGGGCCGGTATACTTTGCGGACAACGCGGGCAAGGCGGTGGGCAGGGCGGCGCTGATCGAGCGGCCGGAATACCTGCGCAGCCGCCTGATGACGCTGTTTACCACCTGGGGCGTTTCGGCCTGCATGATGGAAAAGGGGCACGTGCTCAACGGCCGCGATTCGCTGATCGGCGAAATCGGCCACATGGTGATCGACCACGCGGGCAGCGTGCTGTGCGGCTGCGGCAAGCGGGGGTGCCTTGAAAGCCTGGTCAGCATACGCCACGCGCGCGAGATGCTGGCGGAGCAGGCGCCCGAGCGCAAGGACAGCGTACAGAATATGACGATGAAGGAGCTGTTCGCGCTGTCGGCGGTGGGGGATAAGCCCGCCCAGCGCGTCACCTGCTACCTCGCGCACTGTTTCGCCATCGCCCTGCATAACCTCTCCCTTGCCTATAACCAGGAAGCCGTGGTGTTTCAGGGGGATTTCGCGTGGGCGGACGATCATTTCGACCGCTGCCTTAAAAAGGAGCTGAGCGAGTTCCGCTATTACCCGACCAGCGTGCCCTTTTCGATCTATTATGATAAGCGCGATCTGGCGCTGCTGGCCGCGCGGGGCGGGGCGGAGCAGCTGAAAAAGCTCTATTTTTCTTCCGTGGACTGAGCATGTTTTACCCGTAAAACAAGGACAAGGCCCGGATTTTTGCGCCGGGCCTTGCATTTTTGCGCCCGAAAACGCCGGAGAAACGGGAATCGATGTGGTATTTGGAATTTTTTATCATATTTCCTGCAAATTATGCTTGACACGGGCGGAAAAAAGGGATATGATGAAAACAGTTAACGAAGGTTGTTACGTAACCTTAGTTCAGTACAATCATAGAATGGAGGCCGTTTCACGATGAAAAAGACATTGTCTCTGCTGCTCGTCCTGTCTCTGGCGCTCAGCCTCGGGCTTACTCCCGCACTGGCTGAGAGCAAGGAAACCCTGAACGTTTGGTCGTTTACCGACGAAGTGCCCAAGCAGATCGAAAAGTTCATGGAACAGAACCCCGACTTTGCCGCCAAGTACGACCTTAAGACCACCATCATCGCCACCACCGACGGCGCATACCAGCCCGCGCTGGACCAGGCGCTGGCGGCCGGCGGCGCCGACGCGCCCGACATCTACTGCGCGGAGGCCGCTTTCGTGCTCAAGTACACCCAGGGCGACGCCGCCCAGTTTGCCGCCCCCTACAAAGACCTCGGCATCGATCTTGCCAATGTGGAAGCCGCGCAGATCGCGCCCTACACCGTGGACATCGGCACCAATCCGAACGGCGATCTGGTGGCCCTCGGCTATCAGGCTACCGGCGGCGCGTTCATCTATCGCCGTTCCATCGCCAAGGACGTGTTCGGCACCGACGACCCCGCCGAGATCGGCAAAAAGGTCGGCCCGGGCTGGGACAAGTTCTTTGAGGCGGCCAAGGCGCTGCGCGAAAAGGGCTACGGCATCGTGTCCGGCGACGGCGACATCTGGCACGCCGTGGAAAACAGCTCCGAATCCGGCTGGGTGGTCGACGGCAAACTGAACCTCGACGCCAAGCGTGAAGCCTTCATCGACCTGTCCATGCAGCTGAAAAAAGACGACCTGCACAACGACACGCAGGACTGGACCGACGCCTGGTATGCCGACATGAAGGGCGAGGGCCCCAAGGGCATCTTCGGCTTCTTCGGCCCCGCGTGGCTGATCAACTACGTCATGGCCGGCAACTCCGGCGGCACCAAGGCCGGCGAAGGCACCTATGGCGACTGGGCCGTGTGCGAACCGCCGGTGGGCTTCTTCTGGGGCGGCACCTGGGTGCTGGCGGGCGCGAGCGGCCAGCATAAGGAAGCGGTGGGCCAGATCATCAACTGGATCACGCTGGACACCTCGGAAACCGGCCTGCAGTACCATTGGGCCAACGGCACCTTGAACGGCCCCGGCGGCACCAAGGACACCGTTTCTTCGGGCGTGGTCATGGCCAAGTCCGACGGCAAGCTGGAGTTCCTCGGCGGCCAGAACATGTTTGACGTATTCGTGCCCGCCAACGGCTTTGCCAACGGCAAAAACCTGACGCAGTACGACGAAACCATCAACCGCTACTGGCGCGACGCCGTGCGCATGTACACCTCCGGCCAGGTCGGCCGCGAGGAGGCCATCGCCCAGTTCAAGCAGAACGTATCCGACAACCTGGACGTTGCCGTCGAGTAATCACCTGCTCTTTGCCGCGGGGCGGGCCTGTCCTGCCCTGCGGCCTTTCTGTCCGCCGTTTCGCCGCGAGGGGACGCCGCGATTCATAAAAGGAGTGATCGGCATTGAGAAGACGAAAACGCCTCAGCTACGCCAGGTACGGCTATCTATTCAGCCTTCCCTTCATCGTGGCGTTCGTTGTATTTTCGCTTTACCCTACCGTCTACACGGCCTTCATCGGCTTTACCGACTTAAAGGGGCTGCTGAAAACAACCTATTCCGTTTTGAAGGATCCGCTGCAGAACTTCCGCCTGATCCTGAACAACGCTTCCTTTAAGCAGTCGCTCGGCAATACGGTGAAAATCTGGGTGATCAACTTTATCCCCCAGATCACCCTGGCGCTGGCGCTGACGGCCTGGTTTACCTCCAACCACAACAAAATCAAGGGGCAGGGGTTTTTCAAGGTCATCTTCTACATGCCCAACATCATCACCGCCGCCACCATCGCCATCCTGTTCAACGTGCTGTTCGGCTACCCGATGGGGCCCGTCAACGACGTTCTGGTGAAAGCGGGCCTTGCCGCGTCGCCCTATTACTTTCTGGCCGACAAAACGGCCTCCCAGCTGATCATCGCCTTCATCCAGTTCTGGATGTGGTACGGCTATACCATGATTATCCTTGTGTCGGGCGTGCTGGGCATCAACCCCGAAATATTTGAAGCCGCCGACATCGACGGCGCAAGCGATATACAGACCTTCTTCTATATCACGCTGCCCAACCTGCGCACCATCCTCCTGTATGTTTTGATCACCAGCATGATTGGCGGCCTCAATATGTTCGACATCCCAAGGCTGTTTAACCTTGGGCAGCCCGGCAACGCCACGCTGACCACCAGCCTGTTCATCTTCAACCAGGCCTTCAGCGGCAGCTATATGTACAACCGCGCCGCGGCGGCCAGCATGATTATGTTCCTCATCATCGCGGTGTTCTCCGCGGTCATCTTCCTGATGATGCGCGATAAAAACGAGGTGCGCGAAAAGCGGGCCGCGCGGCAGGCGAAAAAGGCCATGCAGGGCCTCAGCGGCGGAAAGGGGGCAGGGCTGTGAAAAAGAGCAATTCCGTGGGGCGCGGCGCCTTCCGCGCGCTCATCTATATCGTCTGCATCCTGCTGGCGGTCATGAGCCTGTTCCCCTTTGTCATCATGTTCATCAACTCGACGCGCAGCACCTTTGAAATCCAGCAGAGCGGCGTGTCGCTGGTGCCTTCGTCCTTCCTGGCCAACAACTACAAAATACTGACGGGCAAGACCTTCGACCCCTTGAAGGGCTTCATGAACTCCGTCATCATTTCCGCGGGCGCGACGGCCCTGTGCGTGTACTTTTCCACGCTGACCGCCTATGCGCTGGTGGCCTACTCGTGGAAACTGCGCCAGCCGTTTTTTACGCTGATCCTGGGCGTCATGATGATCCCCGCGCAGGTAACGAGCATCGGCTTTTACCAGTTTATGTACCGCATCGGCATGACCAACAACCGTCTGGCGCTCATCCTGCCCGCCATTGCCGCCCCCGCCACGGTGTTCTTTATGCGGCAGTATATGCTTTCCTCTTTGCAGCTGGCGCTGGTGGACTCGGCGCGCATCGACGGCTCGGGCGAGTTCCACACCTTTAACCGCATCATCCTGCCCATCATGAAGCCGGCCATCGCCACGCAGGCCATCTTTACCTTTGTATCCAGCTGGAACAACCTGTTCCTGCCGCTGATCCTTTTGACCGACAGCGACAAGTACACGCTGCCCATCATGGTCAGCCTCCTGCGCGGGGACATCTACCGCACCGAGTACGGGGCGGTGTACCTAGGTCTTGCGCTGACGGTGCTGCCGCTGTTTGTGATCTATTTCCTGCTGTCCAAGTACATCATCGCCGGCGTTGCGCTGGGCGGTGTGAAGGGCTGACCTGCTGCGTTGGAGGAACGACATGCTGCGCGCCGAGGCGAAAAAGAAAGCGGAATTGCTGGTTGCCCAAATGACGGTGGAGGAGGCTGCGTCCCAGCTTCGGTACGACGCGCCCGCCATCCCGCGTTTGTCCGTGCCCGCCTACAACTGGTGGAACGAGGCGCTGCACGGCGTCGCGCGCGCAGGCGTCGCCACCAGCTTCCCGCAGGCCATCGGCATGGCGGCGGCCTTTGATACGGCGCTGATGCAGGCGCTGGGCGATATCGCCGCCACCGAGGGCAGGGCCAGGTACAACGCGGCGGTCAAGCAGGGGGACAGGGATATCTACAAGGGGCTTACCTTCTGGTCGCCCAATGTGAACATTTTCCGCGACCCACGGTGGGGCCGCGGGCATGAAACCTATGGCGAAGACCCGTACCTTTCTTCGGCCCTGGGCGTAAGCTTTGTGAAGGGGCTTCAGGGGCAGGGGGACACCATGAAGGCCGCCGCCTGCGCCAAGCATTTTGCGGTGCATTCCGGCCCCGAATCGCTGCGCCACGAGTTTGACGCGGTTCCCAGCCCCAAGGACATGGCCGAAACCTATTTGCCCGCCTTCCGCGCGCTGGTCACCGAGGGCAGGGTGGAAGCGGTCATGGGCGCGTACAACCGCGTGAACGGCCTGCCCTGCTGCGGCAGCAAGCCGCTGATCACCGACCTGCTGCGCGGCACATGGGGCTTTGAAGGGCATTTCGTGTCCGACTGCTGGGCGATACGCGATTTTCACGAGCATCACAAGGTGACGGACACCGCCCCGGAATCGGCCGCCATGGCGCTGAACGCGGGGTGCGACCTGAACTGCGGCAACACCTATCTGCATATCCTGACGGCGCTGAAGGACGGCCTTGTAACAGAAGAACAGATCCGCGGGGCGGCGGTGCGCCTGTTTACGACAAGGTATATGCTGGGCATCATGGAGGGCAGCGTCTACGACAGCATCCCCTATACCGCCGTGGAATGCAAGGCGCATATCGAGAAAGCGCACGAGGCCTCGCTTAAAAGCGCCGTGCTGCTCAAAAACAGCGGTCTTTTGCCGCTGGACATACGCAAACTCAACACCTTGGCCGTCATCGGCCCCAACGCCAACAGCCGCGCCGCGCTGGTGGGCAATTACCACGGCACGTCCTCGCGCTATATCACCGTGCTGGAGGGCCTGCAGGACGCTTTGCCGGATACGGTGCGCGTATTGTACAGCGAGGGCAGCCACCTGTATGAGGACAGGGTGGAGCATCTGGGGCTGCCGGGCGACCGGATATCCGAGGCCCTCACGGCGGCGGAACTGGCCGACGCCGTGGTGCTGGCGGTGGGCCTGGATGAAACGCTGGAAGGCGAAGAGGGCGATACCGGCAACGCCAATGCCTCCGGCGATAAAAACGATCTGCTGCTGCCAAAGTGCCAGCGGAAACTGATGGAAGCCGTGCTGCAAACGGGCAAACCCACCGTGATTGTGCTGATGGCGGGCAGCGCCATCGACCTTGGCGAAGCGGCGGAAAAAGCCGACGCCGTGCTGCTGTGCTGGTACCCCGGCGCGCGCGGCGGCCGGGCGGTGGCCGACCTGCTGCTGGGCCATCATTCCCCGTCGGGCAAGCTGCCGCTGACCTTTTATCGCAACCGCCAGCTGGACGCCATGCCCGCCTTTGCCGATTACGCCATGCGCGGCCGCACCTACCGCTACGTGGAGGAGGAGCCTTTGTACCCCTTCGGCTTCGGCCTTACCTATGGCGACATCCATGTAACGGATGCGCGGGCGGAGGAGGCGGGCGACGCCTGGCGCTTGACCGTTCAATACGAAAACGCCGGGGACAGGGCGACGGGCGACGTGGTGCAGGTATACTGCCAGAACGAGGGCAGCCCTCACGCGCCGCGCAACCCGCGCCTGTGCGCCTTCCAAAGGGTGTGGTGCGAGGGGAAAACCGCGGGGCGGATCGAGATCGCGCTTCCCGGGGAACGGCTGAAGGTGGTCAACGAAGAAGGCCGGACGGTCAGCGAGGGCAGGCCCGTTCTGTATATCGGCATGGGGCAGCCGGACGCGTTGACGGAAAGGCTGACGGGGCATCGTGCCGTGCGCGTTGCGCTCTGACGGGATTGAACGGGAAAGGACAACCATATGGCATATCTTCTTGGCATAGACCTGGGCACTTCGGCCACCAAAACGGTGCTTTTTCATGAGGATGGCCGGGCGGTGTGCGAAGCGGCGCGGGAATACCCGCTTTTGCAGCCCCGCAACGGTTGGGCCGAGCAGCGGCCCGAGGACTGGTGGGAGGCCGCCAGAGCGACCATCCGCGCCGTGCTGCAAAAAAGCGGCGCGGCGGCGCGGGATATCAGGGGTATCGGCATCAGCGGGCAGATGCACGGGCTGGTGCTGCTGGACGAAAAGGGCGCGGCGCTGCGCCCCGCCATCCTCTGGTGCGACGGGCGCACGGGCGAAGAGTGCGCGGAGATCACCGAAAAACTGGGCCGCGACCGCCTGATCGCCATCACCGCCAACCCGGCGCTGACGGGCTTTACCGCGGGCAAGATCCTCTGGGTGCGCAGGCACGAGCCGGACATTTACAAAAAGGCAAGGCACATCCTTTTGCCCAAGGACTATGTGCGCTTTAAACTGACGGGGGAATATTTCAGCGAGATGAGCGACGCCAGCGGCACCAACCTGCTGGATGTGCCGAAGCGCCGCTGGTCAAGGGACGTGCTGGACATGCTGGACATCGACCCCGCCCTTTTGCCGCCGCTTAAGGAAAGCTGCGACAGGGCGGGCAACGTTACCAAAGAGGCCGCCGAAGAAACCGGCCTGCACCCCGGCACGGCGGTGGCGGCGGGCGCGGGCGACAATGCCGCGGCGGCTGTCGGCACGGGCGTGGTCAAGACGGGCAAGGCCTTTATCACCATCGGCACATCGGGCGTCATCTTTGCCCACTCCGATACGGTGCAGATTGATCCTTTGGGCCGCGTGCATACCTTCTGCGCCGCCGTGCCCGGGGCCTACACGGTGATGAGCTGCTCTTTGGCCGCTGGCCTTTCCCTGAAATGGTTCCGCGATACCTTCTGCATGGCGGAGTGCGAAACGGCTGCCCGAATGGGCGTTGATCCCTATGTGTTGCTGAGTGAGGAAGCGGCCAAGGCGCCCGCCGGGGCGGGGCGGCTGCTGTTTCTGCCCTACCTGATGGGCGAGCGCAGCCCGATACTGGACAGCAACGCGCGCGGCGCGTTCATCGGGCTGAGCGCCATCCATACAAGGCGCGACATGCTGCGCGCGGTGATGGAGGGCGTCGTCTATTCGCAGCGGCAGAACCTTGACGTGCTGCGCGGCATGGGCGTGGCGCCCGATACCATGCTGGCCACGGGCGGCGGCGCAAAAAGCCCGCTGTGGCGCGGCATGATGGCCGATATGTTCGGTATGCCCGTGCAAACGGTGGCCAATACCGAAGGCCCGGCGCTGGGCGCGGCCATTCTGGCGGGCGTTGCCTGCGGGCTGTACGGTGATATCTCCGCAGCCTGCGAAAAGCTGATCCGCGAAAACGCGCCCGTCGCGCCGTCGGACGGACACCGGGCGGCCTATGACGCCATGTATGCCGTCTATACGTCGCTGTACCCGGGGCTGAAAAACGCCTACGGGGCGCTGGCGGCGCTGAATATATGACAAGCAAGGAAGGAACAAGCATGAACATTGCAAAAGTAACCGATGCGGCCTTTCGCCCCTACGGGCGCGTGGCGGAAGGCTATGCGCTGGACGGCGTGCTGGCGGCGCTGGGAAAGACGCCGCTCAAAGAGGGCGTCGCCTACATCCCCAAAGACGAAGGCCTGCATCAGGCGGCGGGCGCGGAAGCGCTGGGCACGGCGCTGTTTGGCGGTATGCCGTTCCAATTCGGCTGGTGCAACGGGTACAATACGCGGCTCAACTGCCTTGAATACCATCGGAACAGCGAGTTTAATCTGGGCACGGAGGATTTCATCCTGCTGCTGGCCAAACAGGAGGAGATTGAGAACGGCGCGCTGGACACGGCCAGGGTCAAAGCCTTTCTGGTGCCAAGGGGCGTGCTGGTGGAGGTATACGCGACGGCCCTGCACTATGCGCCCTGCAGCGCGAAGAACGGCGCGGGCTTCCGCGTCATGGTGGCGCTGCCCGAACAAACGAACACCGATTTTCCCCGCGCGGTGGGCGGCAATATCATGGACAGGCAGCTGTGGGCGCGCAACAAGTGGCTGCTGGCGCATCCCGACAGCGCCGAAGCCCGGGCGGGCGCTTACGTGGGCCTCAGGGGCGACAACATCGATATACAAAACCTGATAGGATAAGGAGAAAGAACCATGATGCAAAATATTCCCGCCATCAAACTGGGCATTGTCGCCGTCAGCCGCGACTGTTTCCCCATCACATTGTCCGAGAGCCGCCGCCGCGCCATCGTGAAGGCCTTTGGCGAGGGCCTGTACGAGTGCCCCGTCACCGTGGAAAACGAAGAGGATATGCTGAAGGCCGTAAAAAACGTTCAAGAGGAGGGCGTGAACGCGCTGGTGGTGTTCCTGGGCAATTTCGGCCCCGAAACGCCGGAAACGCTGCTTGCCAAATACTTCCACGGCCCGTGCATGTTTGTGGCGGCGGCGGAGGGCGACGGCGACCTCATCGACGGCCGCGGCGACGCCTTCTGCGGTATGCTCAACTGCTCGTATAACCTGGGCATGCGGCACTTGAAGGGCTATATCCCCGAGTACCCCGTGGGCACGGCGCAGGAAGCGGCGCAGATGATGCGTGAGTTTGTGCCCATCGCGCGCGCCGTCGTCGGCGTGCAGAGCCTGAAGATCATCACCTTCGGCCCGCGCCCGCAGGATTTCTTTGCCTGCAACGCGCCCATCAAGGGGCTGTACGAATTGGGCATCGAAATTGAAGAAAATTCCGAAATGGACCTCATGGTGGCCTACCGCAAGCACGACAACGACCCGCGCATCCCCGGCCTGTGCGCCGAAATGGCGGAGGAAATGGGCGAGGGCAACTATTATCCGGACCTGAACAAGCGGCTTGCGCAGTTTGAGCTGACGCTCACCGACTGGGCCGAAGCGCACCGGGGCGCGCGGCGGTATGTGGCCTTTGCCAACAAGTGCTGGCCCGCCTTCCCCGAAGAATTCGGGTTTGAGCCCTGCTACGTCAACTCCCGCCTGGCCGGCCGCGGCATCCCCGTCGCCTGCGAGGTGGATATCTACGGCGCGCTGTCCGAGTATATCGGCGCCTGCGTGTCTGAGGACGCGATTACGCTGCTGGACATCAACAACTCCGTTCCCCGCCGGATATTCGACGAAGACATCAGGGGCCGTTACGCCTATCGGCTAACCGATACCTTTATGGGCTTCCATTGCGGCAATACGCCCGAGTGCAAGCTGTGCGGCGAGCGCGCCGTCAAATACCAACTGATCCAGCACCGCCTGTTAGAGCCGCAGGGCAGCGAACCCGACTTTACCCGCGGCACGCTGGAAGGCGATATCCGCCCCGGCGACATCACCTTCTACCGCCTGCAGTGCGACAGCAACGGCGATCTGCGCGCGTACATCGCCGAGGGCGAGGTGCTCAACGTCGCCACCCGTTCCTTCGGCGGCATCGGCGTCTTTGCCATCCCGGAAATGGGCCGCTTCTACCGCCATGTGCTGATCGAGAAGCGCTACCCGCACCACGGCGCGGTGGCCTTCGGCCACTACGGCAAGGCGCTGTTTGAGGTGTTCAAGTATCTGGGCATCGGGGACATCGCCTACAACCAGCCCAAAGACCGCCCGTACCCGACGGAGAATCCGTTTAGGTAATGCGATGATATCCATAACGCAAACGGGGCCGTAACAAAAACCCAAAGCGAAATCGTCACAGAAGCAATTCCGTGGCGATTTCGTATATAAACAGTATCAGAGAAATGATACGATATCGACAAGCTTATCAGCTTGACCAAGCAAAATTATATCGTGCGTCGATTGGCGGAGCATGTCACGCCTAAGCCGGAAATTCAGTCCCAAAACTGCTTGGAGAGTTATACCAATTCAAACCATTCACGCATCGTCGCGTCGGATCTTTTGGCTTAGAGGCGTCGTCGCGAACGCTCGACGTAGCGCCGCTACGCCTTCGCATTCGCTCCTTGCTCTAAACCAAAATCTCTCTCCGCTTTGGATGCATGAATGATTTTCATTGGTATTAAGATTCAGATAAGGTTAGTGTTTTATGATCGGAAGGAACCGGTAGAGAAGCGCTCTCGTCGGCATATAGCAAGAAAGGCGGTATTCATTATGATGCTCAGAAGATTGGCAGTTGTCGCTATGGCAGTGATGCTTCTTTTTACCTCGTCTGCTGTGGCGGAAACCGTGGTGGATACGATCATGAATGTCGGGACCACACAGGCGTTTACCGATGAGGACGTATCAATCAGTGACCTGAACACGATCATGCAGGCCGGACTGTCCGCGGCCAGCGCGATCAATCAACAGCCGTGGTTTTTCGTGGCGGTAACCAATCAGGAACTGATGACAGAGATTGCAGGATCCGGTATGGGGTTTGCGCCGCCTGCCAATGCTCCCGGAAAGCCTGATGGAGCGCCTCAGGAGGGGACTGAACCTTTCCCTGGGGCGCCTGTAGCGACAGGTGGCGTCAAAGCGGGTTTGGGGGATTCGCCGGCTGCTATTATCATCTACCGCAGCGATGCCAGTAAATCCCCGAACGCCGATTTCGACTGCGGCCTGGCTGCGCAGAATATGGTAATTGCTGCTTCCTCCCTGGGATATGGCGTAAAGATCGTTTCTTCGCCGACAATGGCTTTGAATGGGGAAAACCATGATACGTTTTCCGAGAAATTGGGTGTGGATCTGGCCATGCAGGCGGTTGCCGTTCTGCTGATTGGTCACGCAGACAGCACAGTGGATACGACCGGCGGCGCTACGACCAGGGAACCGTTGGATGCCAAGACCAATATCATTGAGTAAGCTGTTGATCGCTGCTTCTGCCCTGTCACATATCGGCAGGGCCTTTTTTTGCGCGCAGTGTTTACAAATTGCTCACATGGCAGACCTGTATTTAAGACTGAGATAAGGTTGATCCGATATGTTTCTCGTGTACCGCGAAAGGAGGAGTATGAAGTGATTGAAGTCAAGCGTTTGACGAAACGATACGGAAATCATAGGCCGTATCCGATCTGTCTTTTACTATTGAAAAAGGTGTGGTCTACGGATTTCTGGGGCCAAACGGCGCGGGAAAGTCTACCACCATGAACATCATCACCGGCTGCCTCGGGGCAACCGATGGAGAGGTGCTGGTGGATGGGCATTCCATCAGCGAAGAACCCATGCTGGCAAAAAAGAAGACGCCTGACTGAAACATTGGAAAGGAGAAAACGACATGGATATTCATGCGAATGCCGTGCAGCTGACGGCGAAGCCAAAGGAGAAAGAAAAAAAGAAAGGAAAAAGAAGGGGAAAGCTTCTGCGCAGAATCGTGATCCTGCTGCTGCTCGGCGCATTGCTTGCGGCCGTGGGGTATGTGGGATACAGCAGGCTGAAGCAGGAATATACCGTCACTTATCAGCCATACAGCGCTACGGTCGGCACAATTTCCAATTCCCTGTCCTTTTCCGGCACGCTGCAGGCCATTGACAGCGCCACCTATACCGCTTCCTCCGCTACAACCGTCCGCTCGATCTATGTAAACAAAGGGGGCGATGTGAAGGATGGCGACAGGCTGATGCGCCTGGCGAATGGAACCATAATCGAAGCGGAATTTGACGGCCGTGTGAACCAATTGCCCGTAGCCGAAGGGGACGAAGTGGCTTCCGGGGACACGCTGATCCAGGTGGTGGATTTCTCGCGCATGCAGGTGAGCCTTCGGGTGGATGAATATGACATATCCGATGTCAAGGTCGGCGACGCGGTCAAAGTGACCACCACCGCCACGGAAAACACCTTTGACACCACGATCGATGATATCAACTATGTATCGTCGTCTTCCGGTTCCGTTGCCTATTATACCGCCACCGCCTATGTGGACGTGGCCGACGGCGTGTACCCTGGGATGCAGGTGACCGTTACGGTGCCTCAGGAAGAAGCGAGCAATGTGGTAATCCTCAAAGAGGAGGCCCTGGGCTTTGACGCTGCCAATCAGGCGTTTGTGTACACCCAGGGCGAAAACGGCGAAATGGAACAAACTTATGTAAAAATCGGCGTCAGCAACGGCAAGTATGTGCAGATTACCGACGGCCTGAAGGACGGCGATACCGTTTATGCCGTCGTTGAGGCGGAGGAAACCTCTGCCGTCGGCGGCCTGCTCTCCAGCCTTTTCGGCGGCCAGCAGATGATGGGCGGCGGTCCGCAGGGACGTCCGGATTTCCCGACGGACGGTATGCCCGATTTTGAAGGCGGCGAAATGCCTTTCATGCCCGGCGGGAACGGCGGCAGCGGAGGAAGCGGCAGCATGAACGGCGGTGGCAGGCCATGAGCGAAAGCACGTTTTTTCACATGGACCATATCAATAAGTATTATTCCATGGGGGAAGAACAGGCTCACATTTTAAAAGATGTGGCGCTGGATATACGGGAAGGGGACTATTTGTCCGTGCTGGGCCCCTCCGGCAGCGGAAAATCCACCCTCATGAACATCATCGGCTGCCTGGATACCGCCACCTCGGGCACCTACATCCTGCAGGGGCAGGAAATCGAGGCTCTGAATGAGCTGGAGCTGGCAGCCATCCGCAGCCGGGAAATCGGATTCATTTTTCAGAATTCCCAGCTGTTGCCCAGGCTGACCGCGCAAAAGAACGTGGAGCTGCCCCTCATATACGCCGGCGTATCGCCCAGGGAGCGCAGACGGCGCGCCCGGGAAATGCTGGAGAAAGTCGGGCTCTCCGACCGGATGGAGTACTATCCCACCCAGCTTTCCGGCGGTCAGCAGCAGAGGGTGGCCGTCGCCAGGGCCTTGGTGGGCAATCCCTCCATTCTGCTGGCGGACGAGCCGACCGGCTCGCTGGATCAGAAAACCGGCCGTCAGGTGATGGCGCTGTTTCAGGAACTCAATGAGGAAGGCCGCACCATCATCATGATCACCCACGATATGAACATCGCGGCCAACGCCCGGCGGGTGGTGCATATCATCGACGGAATACTGACGGAAGGAGGCGGAACTCACGATGCCTGACGCGATTCGCAAGCCGGCGGTTATGATCAAGGAATGCGTGATGATGGGCCTGTACAACATCCGCAGCAATAAGGTGCGTTCCTTCCTGACGGTGCTGGGTATTCTCATCGGCGTGGCGGCGGTGATTGCCCTGATCACCACGGTATCCGGGTTTTCCGGCACGCTGTCTTCTTCCTTCACGAACATGGGGGCGGGCACCCTGATGGTGTCCGTCACCGGCAGCGACCTGAAGGAGGGTATGACGGCGGCGGATCTGGAAAAGCTGACGGAGCTGGACGTGGTGGAGGGCATCACGCCGACCTCGTCCCTGCGCAGCCGGGTATCCCGGGGCGGAAAATACGAAACGAAGGTATCCGTTTCCGGCAAGAACCACTATTACTTTTACCGCAATCCGGAGGCAGTGAAAAGGGGCCGCGCCATTCATCCCACCGATGAAAGCAGCATGACGGCCGTTTGCCTGATCAACCAGGACATGGTGGACGCCTTCTTTTTCGGCGTTGATCCCGTGGGGGAGACGCTCACCATCGATGGCGTTTCCTTCCTGGTGATCGGCCTTCTGTCCGAAACGGACGGGGAGGCGGTCAGCAGCATGATGAACGGCAGCCCGGATATCCTGATTCCCTACACGACCGCCCTGAAAATGAACAACGCCAATGTGGTGACCAACTTCACGGTTTATCTGGCGGAGGGGACCGATTCTGAAAAAGCTTCCGATCTGCTGGAAGAAACCATGGACGCCATGTTTTCCTATGAAGAGGATACCTTCACCATCACCACCATGAGCAGCATCGAGGACACCATGAACAACATGCTGTCCATGGTCAGCACCCTGCTGGCGGGCATCGCCTCCATCGCGTTGGTGGTGGGCGGCATCGGGATCATGAACATGATGCTGACCACCGTCACCGAACGCACAGCGGAAATCGGCCTGAAAAAGGCGCTGGGGGCCATTCCCTGGCAGATTCAGATACAGTTTCTGATCGAATCCTTCATGCTTTCCATGATCGGCGGGGTCATGGGCGTCGCAATCGGCCTGACGCTGTCCTTTACGCTTTGCCAGGTTATGGGCATGACATTCACCGTTTCCACCGGCGCGATCCTGTTGGGCGTGAGCTTCTCCGCGGCGGTCGGCATCGTATTCGGCTGGGCGCCGGCCCGGAAAGCAAGCAGGCTGAACCCCATTGACGCTTTGCGGTCTGCATAAGCATTCATTAAGAATGGAGGAAACTTTCATGAAAAAAATCGCTTTGGTCGTAACAGCCGTTTTGCTCGGCATGCTGGTGCTCTCCTCCGCTTTGGCGGATACGGTCACCATGAACGGAACGGTGGTCAGCACACGTACGGAAACCATTACGGCCGCGCTGGGCGGCACCGTGGGCCAGGTGCATATTGCCGCCGGCGATCATGTGAGCGCCGGAGATAAGCTGGTCACCCTGTATGCGGAGAAAGTATATGCGCTGGAGGACGGCACCGTACGTCTGTTCGGCGAAGTGGGCGACGCTGCGGACTCGCTTTCCAGCAGATACGGAGCTGTGGCGTACATTGAACCGGATCGTCCATTCACCATTTCCGCAAGCACGAAAAAGGCTTATGATGCGGAAGCGAACAAAATCATTCATCCGGGTGAAAGCGTTTATCTGAAATCGGTTGAAGACAGCAAACACACCGGCACTGGCATCGTTACCACCGTATCGGGTACATCCTTCGGCATCGAAGTCATTTCCGGCGGGCTGGAAAACGGCGAATCCGCTTACGTGTATCGCAGCGCGGAGTACACCGCTGTCTCCCGGATCGGCAAGGGAACGGTTTCCCGCCAGGATCCCGTGGCTTATTCGGGAAGCGGGATCATCGCTTCCTACCGGGTTGAAAACGGCAGCGCGGTGAAAAAGGGCGACGTGCTGTTTGAAACGCTTTCCGGCTCTTATGCCCACCAGACAGGCAATCTTTACGAAATTACCGCGGCGGGAAACGGCGTGATCGCGTCCGTCAGCCTGAATAAAGGCGGCTCATTGGCGGCGGGCGGCACGGTTGCGGAGTTTTACGCGGACAGCGACCTGCGCATACAAGCCACTGTCACGGAGGAGGACCTGCAATCCTTTCAAGTAGGCGACAGCGTCGTGGCAACGTTTACCTATCTGGACAACGGCGAATATACGGTGGATGGCGTGATCGAAAAAATATCCCGCACCGGCGAGTCGGCGGATGGCAGCGAGGAAGCTTCCTATGCGGTTCTGATCAGGCCCGAAAGCGCAGACCGGCTGCACTACGGGATGAATGCCGTGATCGAGAAGAAATAAGCTTTCTGCGGCGCCATATGCCGGAAGAACAAAAAATCAAACAGATGGCCGGCAGCCGGGACATCGGGTTTTCTCCGTGTTCCCGCTGCCTGCCCGCATCGTGTTCAGGCTCCCGTGACAGACCGGGGAAGATCGGTTTTTCCTCGGCGCTTGCGGATGGTGCGGCGCCGGACGCTGTGATATAATGGCAAGGGGTGATAGCATGCGCCTGCTGCTGGCGGAAGACGAGAAAATGATGGCTGAAGCAGTCGTCGCCTACCTTTCCTATCACGGACATCAGGTTGAGTGTGCGGAAGACGGCCGGACTGCTTTGGAAATGGCCGTGTTAAACGATTACGACTGTCTGATCCTGGATGTCATGATGCCGGGGATGGACGGCGTTTCCGCGCTGAAGCAGTACCGAAAGGACGGCGGTATGGCGCCGGCGATTTTTCTGACGGCCAAAAGCGCGCTGGAAGATAAAGCGCACGGTTTTCAGGCGGGCGGAGACGATTATCTGACCAAGCCATTTGCCCTGGAGGAGCTCCTGCTCCGGATCAATGCCATGGCAAAACGCGGCAGGGCAATTCTTACAAAAAAGATGACTTTTTCGGATCTTACGCTGGACAGGGACGCCTGTGCGCTGTGGTGTGGAAACGCTTCCAGTCCGCTCAGCCACAGAGAGCTTCGGCTGCTGGAGTTTTTCATGAGAAACCCGCGCGTTTATTTCTCGGCCGATGCGCTGCTGGACCGTGTATGGGGGATCGATGCCAAGGCGGAGCAGGGGACGGTCTGGGTGCATATCTCCTACCTCCGAAAGAAATTTGAGCTGCTTGGCGCCCATGCGGTCATCGCATCCAAGCGAGGGATCGGCTATGCGCTGGAGGAAGCACCATGAAACGCTATTATCGGAATCGCTTGATTCTGGGCGCGATGCTCTCTTTTCTGATTCTGCTTGTTCTGGCCGTCTTTGGCATATGGATCTTCAGCTATCAGCAGATGGAACGCGAAACCGATTTCTTTTTAGAGGCAATGCAGCATGCCGGCGAGGATGGGAAACCCTTTTTCCAATCAGCGCCTCCGCCGATGTTCGGCTATACGCCGAATCAGCGCCGATACCCCTCCGGATTTTACGATATCGCTTTGAATGCCGATGGCGCCATTGAAGCCGTTCAGCGTTACGGCATCATGGAGGAGACGGAGATCGACGTGGAGCAATATGTTCGGAAGGCTGTAAAAGAACAGGCGGACGGCGGCAAAACCGGCCCCTATAAATACAGCCTCATCTACAGCGCCGATGGCTCGGCGCGGCTCATCATGCTGGACATATCCATCCAGCTTCAGGCCCTGTACAACATGCTGGTCAGCGCTTTGCTGGTGGGCGCAATATTGATGGCGCTGCTCTTCCTGATCCTGCTGCCGGTGTCTTCCAAGGTCGCGGATACTTTTATTCGGAACTCCGAAAAACAAAAGCAGTTTATCACGGATGCGGGCCACGACCTGAAGACGCCTGTCGCCATCATCCGTTCCAGTCTGGATGTGCTGGAGCTGCAAGGAAAGAGCAAATGGAGTGAAAATATCCGAAGCCAGGCCGTGCGGCTGGAACGGCTGATCGAGCAGCTGCTGATGATGTCCCGTCTGGATGAAACAGGCGAAAAGATCAAATGCGAGCCGCTCAATTTGACGGCCATGCTTCGGGAAGAAAAACAGCATTTTATGCCGGTTACAGAACGGCGAAAAATCCTGTGGCGGGATTCTCTCCCTGAAAATCTGAAAATCTGGGGAGATGAAAGATTAATCAGACAAATGCTGAACCTGCTTATGGACAACGCGGCACAATACACAAGGGATTCCGGAGAAATCACCCTCACAGGATGCACAGAATACGCTAAAAAGCAATGGACAGCATTTCATCTGTCGAACACAGTGGAGAAACTGCCTGAACAGAAACCGGAAGAATTGTCAGAACGCTTTGTTCGCGGCAATACCGCCCGCACGCAGAAAAGCGGCGGGGCGGGGATCGGGCTGTCGGCCGTCAAACGCATTGCGGAAATGCATAAAGGAAAATTAAAAATCGCTTATCAGAGCGAACATGAATTCAAGATTTCAATCTTTTTTCCGGCTGCCTGATATTTTGTGCGAAAAGACGAGAAGTGTAACTGGCTCGAAGGATAGTTGACCGCATCGTCAGCCCGCGCATGGGAGGGTGACGGGCATCAATTTGGGATAGCCGCTATGCGGCGCAAGGGCCGCAGCCCTTGGATGGAGCGGAAGATGCCGGTGACCACACCGAAAGCATCTTTTGCTCCAGCCTGTCTGCCACATTCGGATGCGGTCAGGCAGGCCCCCCCGGAGGGCGCACGGATGCAGGTGGAACACCCGTATAGAAATGCGCACTTATCGTAAGTTCAGTCGCGTCCCGCTCCGGATCCCATATTCTCCAGGTACGCTCTGATCCGGCGTAGGGGCCGTTCCTTTATTGTCAACGGCTCTGGTGGAGTTCGGTAGGGACTAAATAAGAAGCCATGGCATAGCAGTTCAAGGGGAGCTGTCTCAATCATCCCTCACGTTCTCAAAAAAATCGTTCTTCTGCTTATCCTTCCCCACGCGCGTCTCCGCGAGGCCAAACTTGGAGCCGTCGTACCGGCTGTTCATGCCCATCCGGTGGCGCTTCTGCTGGGAACGGTGCAGCTTAAAGGCCGCCTCGGCCAGCTGCAGGGGCGTTTTTCCGCCCAGCTCATCATAGGGCGTCTTCCAATCCATCTCGACAGCGCCTTTTTTCAAAAGGTGCAGATACAGCTTGCTGATTTCCCATGTGCCGTATTCCTTCGCGCTCTTTGCATGCACATGCTCGTTGGCGGCGGCGTCAAACACATAGCCGGCCAATTCCGAGCAGGTTCGGTGCGCGGCATGGCCGTACTCGCCGTTGACGTCGTGGCTGATGAGCACCTTGGGCCTGTACTTGCGCACCAGCTCCACCACATAGTTCTGCACCTTTTTCCTGCCCCACAGCCTGTAGGTTTTGGCCTTGCTGCCCAGCGACTGGTCGGGAAACCGCCCGATTACCGGGTAGTGGCGGATGCCCATCGACCAGAGGCCGTTGAGCAGCTCGCTCTGGCGCATGTTGTTGGCGCAGGTCAGGTAGCATACCACCACGCGCTTGCCGCGCACCAATTCATAGTAGGGGATGGCGCCGCCCATGAACAGCAGCTCGTCGTCCGGATGGGCTACCAGCACCATCAGATCGGCCGTCTCGTGGGTGGGCTGCCAGCGCTGCACCCAGTCGGGCGGGGTGTCGCCCCGAAAAACGAACAGCTCGCCCAGCACGATCTTTCTTTTTTCGCCGGCCTGCATCACCAGCCGCAGCGTGCCGCCGCCCCTGACCTCCACATAGTCGTGGGCAAAGCCGTTATCGTCGTTGCGCGCGACTTCTTCCCCGTTCCGGTAGAGCGTCCACGTTTCCGGGCGGCTGCCCCAGCACAGGTACAGGCCGCCGCCCTCGTACTTTTCGGGCAGCTCGATGCGGATGGACGATTCCCGGCCCTTGGCGCCCACCCACGCGGTCTTGTACATCCTGTCGGTGATGCTGTCGCGCGCCTTGATGCCGCCGGGCATGACAAACCGGCACTTGCGCGTTACGTCCTTCGCCTCTCCGGCCAAGGCGCCAAAGGGTACGGAGGGCAGCAGCAGGAGGACCAGCAGGAAGCAGCACAGCCGCTTCATTGCGGTCTTAGCAATCGTTATCTGTTTCGTCACGGGCATGTCCTTTCGGTAAAGAACGCCGTTGAAACGGCGTCCTAAATGTTTTGCCCGCCTATCTTATCCCATCGCCGCCAAAATGGCAACCGGAAGTTTTCGCAGGCGCTGAGCGAACATGCGCGGGCCGTCCCGCGGCTATGCGCCGCGGATGAAAGCGCCGCCATGAGCCGGTCGTCCATATACACAAGAGGCGCACGGCTTTGGGGCCGCGCGCCTCTTGTCATATTCAGGGTATTGTTACTCCGGCAGCTCCTCATCCGTCACCGGCGGGGCGTTGAACAGCTCTTCCGTAAGCTCCCGCGCCTTATCCACATGCGCATAGGGCACGAAAATGCGGTAGCGCTCCATCAGCGGGCCGACGCGCATGGCGATGCCCGCGCCCAGCACATTGGTATGGCAGGAGGGACGCCGTTCTGTTTCAGCACGTCGATCAGCATTTCGCCGAACAGCATTTCTTTTTCGATCAGAAAGCACTCGTCGTTGTCCGCAGGCTGCCGGGTATTGCGCCCGCAGACGGGGCAGACAGCGCCGTCCGTCAGCAGGCGGCAGCGTTCGCAGTACATGGCGTCCTCCTCTCATTCGTTTCATTTGTTTCTTGGCTTATTGCAGCATGGCCTTCGCCGCGTCCATCAGCCGGGCGTTGAGCGCATCCGCTTCCCGCATAGTGGGCGCTTTGGTGTTCACATACAGCTTGATCTTGGGCTCGGTGCCGCTGGGGCGGATGCAGAACCAGTGCCCGCCCTCCATTTCAAAGTACAGGACGTCGCTGGGCACAAAGTCCATCTTCTCCGCCTTGCCTTCGCTTGTCCTTACGCCCTTTAAGTAGTCGCGCACGGCCAGCACGCGATAGCCGCCCACCGTTTCGGGGGCCTGTTCATGCAGGCTTTTCATGATGCGCTTGATCTCGGCCATGCCGTCCTTGCCGGGCAGGGTCAGGCTCAGCACCTTTTCCGACCACGCGCCGTACTGCCGGAAAATATCCTGCAAACGGTCATAGAGCGTGATGCCCTCGTCCATGCAGGCACAGGCGGCCTCGGCGATCAGCAGCGACGCGTTGACGCCGTCCTTGTCCCTGACGGCGGTGGAGGAGAGGAAGCCGAAGCTCTCCTCAAAGCCGAAGAGGAAGGTATGCTCCCCCGTTTCCTCAAACTGCTGAATTTTTTCGCCGATAAACTTAAAGCCCGTCAGCGTATCGTACAGGGCGACGCCGTAATGGCCACAGACGGCGCGGGCCAGCTCGGTCGATACGATGGATTTGCAGGCCGCGCCGTTACTTGGCAGCCTGCCCTGCTTTTGCAGGTTGGACAGGATGTGGTGCAGCAGCAGCACGCCGATCTGGTTGCCCGTCAGCGTGCGCCAGACGCCGCCGCCGTCCTTGACGCACACGCCCAGGCGGTCGCAGTCGGGGTCGGTGCCGAAGATCACCGTCGCGCCCACCTGTCCCGCCAGCGGGATGGCCAGCGAAAAGGCGTTGGGGTCTTCGGGGTTGGGGGCCTTCACGGTGGGGAAGCGGCCGTCGGGCAGCTCCTGCTCTTTCACCACCGTTACATTGGCGATGCCGCACTCCTTCAGCACCCGCCTGACCGGCACGTTGCCCGAACCGTGCAGGGGCGTGTAGACGATGTTCAGCCTGCCGCCCACCCTTTCCATCAGATCGCCCGCGACGCGCAGGTCTTTCACCATGTCGATGTAGGCGTCGTCCACCTCTTCGCGGCCGATGATGGACAGGAGGCCCTTTTCCTTTGCCTCGTTTTCGTCCATGGGCAGGGCGTCCTCAAAGGCGATGGCGCGGATGGCCTCCGTCACGCCCTCCGCGGCGGCGGGCGACAGCTGCGCGCCGTCCTCGCCGTACACCTTGTAGCCGTTATATTCCGGCGGGTTGTGCGAGGCGGTGATGACCACGCCCGCCGCGCAGTGGAGGTGCCGCACGGCAAAGGACAAAACGGGCACGGGGCGCAGGGCGTCGAACAAATAGGCCTTGACGCCGCGCGCGCACAGCACAAGCGCCGTTTCTTTGGCAAACACATCGCTCAGCGTGCGGCTGTCATAGGCGATGGCTACGCCGCGCTGCGCGTCGGCTGGCGTCTTTTTCAAGTGCTCGGCCAGCCCCGCCGTCGCGCGGCGCACGTTGTAAACGTTCATGCGGTTCAGCCCAAAGCCCAGCACGCCGCGCATGCCCGCGGTGCCGAAGCTCAGCTCGGCATAAAAGCGGTCTTCCTTCTCTTTTTCGTCGTTCTCTATGCCCCGAAGCTCGCTCACCAGCGCCGCGTCGTCCCCAAACATCGCGAGCCACTTCTGATATTCCGCCCGATAATCCATAAAGCTGCCCTCCTTGTTGTTCTGTGATTATTATAAGAAATTCCCCGCTTATCGGCAAGCGGGGAAATATGGGTTACAGATCGTCCACCAGCGCGCCCGACTTGGCGTAGGCGGTGCTGCGGGCCTCAAAAAAGTCGGTCTTGATGAGGTTGGCGTTGGAATACTGGCTCACCCAGCGCATGGACTCGGGTTCCTCGTCATAGCCCTCGTACAGCTTTTCAAGGCCGATGTTCTGGCATCTGAGGTTGCCAAGGTAGCGGATGTAATCGGTCACCATCTGCCCGGTCAGCCCCGGCACCTCTTCGCCCAGCACATACTTACCCCAGGCGATCTCCTGTTCCACGCCCTCCCGGATCATCGCGCGGTAGCTTTCGCAGCTCTCTTCATCAAACAGCTCGGGGTTCTCGCGCCGCAACTCCTGTATGATGCTGCGGAACAGCCACAGGTGTGTGTTTTCATCGCGGTTGATGTAGCGGATCTCCTGCGCGGAGCCGGGCATCTTGTTGTTGCGGCCAAGGTTGTAGAAGAACATGAAGCCGGAGTAGAAGTACACGCCCTCCAGAATATAGTTGGCGATGATGACGCGCA
>CAZFUT010000018.1:0-35679 GCA_964522425.1 uncultured Oscillospiraceae bacterium | reverse complement strand
AGGATAAAGTGGATGAGGATTTTCTTTGCTTTATCAGGGCTTTCCCTACGGATAATCGGCCCTTTATATTGGAATTGCTGGCTCGGTATAAGGATAAGCACATCGTGGTTTTCCACACAAGGGAGGAAGCGGAAACGTATCTGGACGGTATGAGAAAAAAACAGTGAAGCCGTCCCGTAGAATAGAACGGAACAAAAACTTGAAATCTCACGTATTGAGATAATAAAATCTCACGGATTGAAAAGCATAAATCACACGGATTGTAATTGACAAATCACACGGATTGAAGCGTCGCCCTGACGGCATCATAGCTGCTTCTTTGGATGGCGGTCGATGACGGCCTGATTATCCTTTAACGCTTGCTCGCCCTTTTCGGTCAGCGCAATGCCGCGCACCGTGAAAAACGCGCCAATCTCTTCTTCCGAAAGGTGTTCGCGCAGCGCCGTATCAAGCTGGGCGGCCTTCATGCCCGAAAGCCCGGCCACGCCCTTTGCCTGCAATATCTTCTTTTTCTGCGCCGATGTGATGTGATTAAGCGAATCAAAAGCGCTTTCTACATAGGCAAAGCCCTTTTCTATCAGCGTTTGCAGGTGCCGCGGCGCATCGATGCCGTAAGTATACTCAAAATATTTGGGAAACCATGTTTCGTTGGTGAAGGTGCCAAAGGCGATGCGCCATAGCAAAATGATGTCGCCCGCCAGCAGGCCGTCCTGCAGCCGCTCCATATTGCGCCGGGGAACGGGCTTATCCTCTTCGTTTTCCGTGTCGCGCCCCGCCGAAACATAGGGCTTTACTTCGTAATCCGCATACAGCCTGTCCGCCATACCGCACCTCCTGTGACTTATCTATATGGATGATACCTGTTTTTTAAGGTTTATAACGGGAGGGGGGATTTTTTTCACTCGCCCGATTCCCCGTCCATCCATTTTTTTACGGTGGCGGCGTATTGGGTGGGTGATAAATGCTCCACCTGCTTAAAACAGGTGGAAAAGTGATGGACGGAGCTGAAACCGCTCATTTCGGCAATCTCCGACATGGTGTGCGTTTGCTGGCGAATCATATATTTGGCCTTGGCAATGCGCAAAAAACGATGATACTGCATGATGGTGATGCCGATATCCCGCCGGAACAGCTTTTGCAGGTGGGAAGGGCTGGCGCCTACATGGCTGCATAGCGCCTGCATTGTTGTGGGCCCGTCCATGTGCTGCCGGAGATACTGCACCGCTTTGACCACCGAGGGATGGGCGTGCAGCTGCTCGCTTTCGCTGGGGATAAAACGCTCTTCTCCGCTTCTTTTGCCGATATTCAGCAGCAATAGCTCGGCCAGGCGGCGGATGCCCTGCAAGCAGTCGGGATCGGCTGTTTTTTTCAGGCGCATCTGGTTGGCGCTGATGCGGTCAAGAGGGTAGAGAAAATTCCGGCGGGCCTGCCGGACAATATGGCCGATCAGCTGCTTTGCCGTGGATGTTGCGCTGAATGTCTGCCGGCCGGAGAATGTGTCCATCTTTTCCCATGCGCAGTCAAAAGACATGATGAACATATTGTACGCCTGCCCGGCCTGCGTGCGGAACCCATGGGGCCTATTGGGGGCGATCAGCATCAGATTGCCTTCAGAAAGGGTAAGCTGCCATGTGTCGCCAAATATGTCGATGCTGCCGAAATCGATGTAGATCAGCTCCCAGAAGGGATGTATTTCTCCTGGCACGGCGTAGTCCATTTCGCCGCTGAAAAAGTGAATGGTGTACAGTTTTGAAATGCAGGGGCCGCCCTGTACGCTGATTCCCTGATGCGGATAGCGGAAAAATATCTGTTCGGCGCTTTGCTGCATATCCTTTCATCTCCTGTGCTTTTTGTATATATTACCGGAAAAATATCCGAAAAACAACATGAAAAAAGCGTTTTCTGTACAATGAAGAACTTTTTTAGTAAAGACATGCGATATCGAGAATGTTATACTACCTGCAGACAATCTTCATAAAGGAGGGTACCAACGTGAAAAAACTGTTGTCTCTGTTGCTTACGCTGACCATGATCCTCTCTCTGACCGCTGCTTTTGCGGCCGAAAAACCCTTTGCGGGGCAAACGCTGACGGTACTGTACATGTCCAGCGTATACGCGGATGCTGCGCGTGCCATTGTACCGGAGTTTGAGGAAATGACTGGCGCCAAGGTGGACGTGGTGGACTTCCCCTATGTGACGCTGCATGAAAAGGCCCTGCTGGATCTTACCAGTGGCGGCGTGGCGGCCTTTGACGTGATCGACGTGGCCAGCCAGTGGGACGGCGAATTCTCTCCCTTTCTGACCGATCTTGGCCCCTATGTGGAAAAAGATAAGTATGATATGACCGTGTGGATCGACAATGTGCTGAACAATTGTGGCAAATGGCAGGGCCGCATCATCGGCATCCCCAACGCCAATACCCCGCAGGTGTTTGCCTACCGCACCGATTTGTTTCCCAACGGCCTGCCCAAGACATGGGATGAATACCGTGAGCAGTGCATTGCGCTGACCAAGGACGGCATGTACGGCGCCACCATCGCCGAGGCCCCCGGCCAACTGGGCGGCGTGTTCGACTATGTGCTCTGGTCGATGGGCGGCGCCTGGGCAGATGAAAACTGGAACGTGACCATTGATTCCGCCGAGACCCGCGCGGCTCTTACCCACCTGTACGAGATGAACAAAAAAGCCATGGATCCCGCCAACCTTGCCTGGGGCGTGGAAGAATCCATCAAAGCCTTCCTTGATGGCCGCGCCGCCGTATGCGAGACCTGGCCGACGCTGGGCCTCATCCAGAACGCCGATGATCCCGCCAAGTCTCAGGTTGCGGGCAAGTGGGCGCTGAGCACCATTCCCTACGAGAAGACCGGTGTGACCCTGCTGTCCGCCTGGGACGTGGCCATCCCCCAGAACTCTGAGCATAAAGACCTGGCATGGGAGTGGATCAAGCTCTACACCAGTGCCGAAAAACAGCAGCAGTTCTATGACCAGTTCAACATCTTCTCTCCGCGCAAGGATTTCTGGGAGCAGGACAGCATCAAAAACTCTCCGCTGTACGCCCTGCGCACTGCGCTGGATACCGCCAACATGTGGTGGCGCATTGCGGCCTCCGTGGAAGCGGATACCGCGTTCAACACCGTGGTCAGCGCATACCTGACCGACCAGATCGACCTGGAGGGCGCGGTAAAGCAGCTGGAGACCGGGTTGAAGACTGCGCTGGAAAACTCCCCGCCGGAAGAAGGCATCAAGAACTTTAACCGCTGATTTTATTCCCTTTTCCGTAGGGCGGCCGGGCCAATGCCCGGCCGCCCGGAATACAGAGCGCAGCGCGTTCATAAGCCCTGAAAAACAGGTTTTTTGAACGTGCTGGGAGGTGAAAAGATGAACAGACGGCGTACCGGCGACAAGCTGATATCATGGCTGTTTTTAGCGCCAACCATGATTTTTCTGGGGATCACAGCGCTAATGCCCCTGATGCACTCTGTCTATCTAAGTTTTTTTCGCATGAAGCTGAACCTTCCCAATCAGAAGGTGCGCTTTGTCGGGGTGGATAACTTTGTCAGGATGTTCACGGATAAGCTGCTGCATACCAGTGCGCTGAATACGCTGGTATTCGCCGTGATTTCCGTGGCGCTGGAAACAGTGATCGGTCTGATGATTGCCATGACCATTTGCTCCAACAAGCGTTGGGCGCGGGCGGTCACTTCAGTATTCACCATTCCCATGATCATGGCGCCTGTCGCCATCGGTACCCTGTGGCGCATGATGCTGGATTCTTCCACCGGCGTAGTCAATTATCTGTTGTCCTTTGTGGGGGTTTCTTCTGTACAGTGGCTGTCCAATCCGCTGACGGCCATGTGCTCGGTGATTTTTGTGAACGTCTGGCAGCTGACGCCCTGGGTCACGGTGATTTTTGCGGCGGGGCTGAAATCGCTGCCCGGCGAGTGTTTGCAGGCCGGCCTTGTGGACGGCGCAACGCCCGGTCAGATATTCCGCCACATTGTGCTGCCGCTGCTGAAGCCCATTATGGTTATCGTGCTGATGATTCGCTTTATCGACGCCTTCAAGGTGTTCGATACCGTGTATGTGATGACGGGCGGCGGCCCCGGTACGGCCACCGAAATGCTGCCCAACTATATCTATAAGCAGGGCCTTAAATATTTTGACGCGGGCTATGCGGCTGCGCTGGCGATTGTGTTCGTGCTGGTGATGACGCTGGCCAGTATGGGTTTCCTGAAATGGCGTAAAAGGGAGGAGGAGAACGTATGGTAAAGGCCTCCCGCAGAGCTCGGGATTACACGTCGGTGGACAGCATTCTGTCCAACTTTGCCGGACGCCCGACGAAATATGCATTGATTGTTATCAGCGTGCTGCTGGTGGCGTTTCCCTTGTACTGGCTGTTTACCAGCGCGTTTAAGCTGAGTCAGGACTATCTGGCCTATCCGCCGGTGATGCTGCCCACAAAGCTAACATTGGACAGCTTCCGGGAAGTGTTTACGCGCGACCGGCTGATGAGCCATTTTATCAACTCCTTCGTGATCACGCTGGTCACCACCTTCTTGACCACGCTGTTTGGCAGTATGGCGGCCTATGCCGTGGTGCGCGGGCCTATCGGTAAAAAGGCGCGCAGCTTTTTCGGCATCTGGTTCCTAATACAAAAAATGTATCCCGCTATTGCAACGGCTATCCCGGTCTATCTGGTGATTCGTTCGCTGGGGCTGATGGACACGCGCGGCGCGCTGATCGTGATGAACGTCAGCTTTAACCTGCCGCTGGTTATCTGGCTGATGATGGGGTTCTTCGAGCAGACGCCCTACGCCATGGAGGAGTCCGCTATGCTGGACGGCTGTTCGTTTGCCGGGCGCTTCTTTTACATCATCATGCCCATCACTAAGCCCGGTCTGATCGCGTCGGCCATCCTGACCTTTGTGGCAACGTGGAACGAGTTTTTGTTTGCGGTGATTCTGACCATTAAAAAGTCCAAAACGCTGCCGGTGGTCATTGCAGGGTTTATCACTGACCGAGGGCTGGCGTGGGGCCCCATGGCGGCTACCGCCGCCATCACGCTGCTGCCGGTGGTGATACTGACCTTCCTTGTACAGAAAGATTTTGTGAACGGCCTTGCCATGGGCGCGGTGAAAGGATAACATGCGCAAAAAACATATCGTTTGCTTTGGGGATTCCAATACCTGGGGATATGACGCGGAGACGAACGGCCGCTTTGACGAGGACGCGCGCTGGACGCAGCTGCTCAAGCGCCATCTGGGCGATCGGTATCTGGTGCTGGAGGAGGGCGTCAGCGGCCGCACCACCGCCTTTGACGACCCGCGCTTTGAGGGGCTTTGCGGCCGCCGCGCGCTGCCCGTCGCCATGATGACGCACAGCCCCGTCGATTGTCTGGTGGTGATGCTGGGCACCAACGACTGCAAGGAATTGTTTTCCGCCTCCGTACGGCATATCAACGACGGCCTGCGCCGCCTGGTCCATGCCGCCCGGTACCAGCGCGATGTGTGGGCGGATAAGGCGCGCATCCTGATCGTTGCCCCCATGGTCATGGGCGAGGAGCTATACGGCGTGCCTTCCATCTTTGCCGAAATGGGCGTCGGTAGCGTCGAAAAAAGCCGCGAGCTGCCCAGGGCGTATCAGGAAACGGCGCGCGAATTCGGCTGCGATTATATGGACAGCAACCCCTACATCACCCCCGACACCGTGGACTATATGCACTTTGACCGGCAGAGCCATGTCCGCTTCGCCAAGGCCCTTGCCGACAAATTAAAGGAAATGGGCGTGTAACGAGCGCTTACATAACAATGCATCATGCCGCTTTTTTTCAAAGGCGGCGTTTTTTGAGCCGCTTGGAGAAGTCGTCCTTCCCTTGACAAGAAAGCTGTTTTTTCATACCATGGTTTTGCCGGAAAAACAGCACAGCAGAGCGGCGACTGGACTTATCCGGCGAAGGAGGATCGGCATTTGTTACAGGATGTGATAACGGCCCACCGCGCGGGGTTTGCTTTGGGGGCATCTACCGAACTGAGGGCGCAGCGCAGCTTACGGCGCGCGGTTACGATGCAGTCGGGCAGCGTGGTGCGCAATGTGCGCACCGACGCGGGCGGCGTATCGGCCCGCGTGTACAAAAACGGACGCTGCGGCTTTGCCTCCGCGGCGGAGGTGAGCGGCGAAGCGGTCAAAAAGGCGCTGCAAAAGGCCACCGACAACGCGGTGCTATTGGACAAGCGCGAATCGGGCAAAAAAGGCCCTCTGCCCATGATCGAGCGTGGCACGCGCGCGCCCGACCCGGATTTTGCGGACCTGCCCCAGAAAACTTATATCGAGTATCTGAAGGGGCTGGACAGCTATGTAGCGGAGCGCTGCAAAAAGCTAACCAGCCGCCGCCTTGCCGTCAGCTGCGATTCGATGGAAAAACTGATCGCCACCAGCGACGGCTATACCGCGCACATCCTTGCGCCGCGCAGCTATGTGTATATCTTTATGACGGCTGAGGCCAATGACGGTTCGCCCGTCGAACTGTTTGCGCCGCTGGGCGCGCGGGGCACCTTTGACCGGAACTTTACCGACCCCAGGCTGCTGCATGGCGAAGTGGACGCGCTGTACGAAAAGGTGTTGCACAAGCGCGAGGGCGTGTACCCCGAGCCGGGCGTCAAAACCTGCATCCTGGGCGGCACGCTGTCGGGCATGCTGGCGCACGAGGCGGTGGGACACACGGTGGAGGCCGATCTGGTGCTGGCCGGGTCGGTGGCCGCGCACTGCCTGAACAAACAGGTGGCCAGCCCCCTCGTATCCATGGTGGACTTCGCGCACACCGCCCTTGGCGAAACCGCGCCCCTGCCCGTCTACGTGGATGATGAGGGCGTGAAAGCCGAGGACGCGGTGCTGATCGAAAACGGCATCCTGACGGGCTACATGGTCAACAGGGAGCTGGGCGCGCACTTTGGCATGGCGCCCAGGGGCAACGCGCGCGCCTTCGCTTTCAGCGACGAGCCGCTGGTGCGTATGCGCAACACCGCCGTGCTGCCGGGCAAGAGCACGCTGGAAGAAATGATTGCTTCGGTGGACGACGGATATTATCTGATCGATACCGGCAACGGGCAGGCCGACGCGACGGGCGAATTCATGTTCGGCATCTGCATGGGGTACGAGATCAAACACGGCAAGCTGGGCCGCGCCATCCGCGATACCACGGTGTCGGGCGTCGCCTTTGACATGCTGAAAACAGTGGACATGGTGGGCGACAAGGTGGTCTGGGGCTCGTCCGGCTTCTGCGGCAAGAAACAGCCGATGCCGGTGGGCCTTGGCGGCCCGGCGCTGCGCTGCCGCATCACGATGGGGGGCAGATAAGATGAGAACACCGATTGAAATGGCCGAACTGGCGCTGAAAAAGCTGATGGCCGTGGGGGCGGACTGCGCCGCCGCCGCCGCTTCCCGCTCGGAACTGAACGAACTGAACGCCGACAACGGCGGCTTTACCCTGCTGCGCACCACCTTTGACAGCGCATTAAGCCTTACCATGATCAAAGACCATAAGCGCGGCACCGCCAGCGTCAACGACGTGAGCGACGAGGGCATTGAAAAAGCGGTGCAGGAGTGCGCCAGCGCCGCCGCCGGCGCCACCGAGGATAAAAACTGGGGCCTGTGCGAAACGCCGGAGCAAAAGACGTTTGAAGACGGCGAAGCCTACGACGGCGACAAAATGTACACGCGCGGGGACGAGCTGCTGAAGGCCGTCAAAAAAGACTATCCCACCATTTCGCTGGAAATGATGACGCTGGAGCACCGCGCGTCGCGCAGCGCCTTTGTCACCAGCTTTGGCACGGCCTTTCAAAGCAACCGCGCCGGGTACGGCCTTTCGCTGTCCTTTGTGGCGCGAGAGGGGGAAACGTCCTCCGGCTTTTCTTACACCGGCATGTCCGCCTATGCGCTGGACAAGCCGCTGATAGAGTTTGACGGGGTCAAAAAAGCGCTGGACGATACCGTCAGCATGGTGCATACCGCGCCCACCGTGGGCAAGTTCGACGGCACCGTGGTGTTTACGCCCCAGTGCTTTGCCAGTATGCTGGAGTTTGTGGCCGATATCTACCTGTCCGACACCGCGCTGATCGACGGCACCAGCCCGTGGAAGGACAAACTGGGCAAAAAGGTGACGGACGAGCGCATCACCTTAAGATCGGCCCCGCACCATCCCGCCATCGTGGGCGGCGAGCGGTATACCGGCGAAGGCTTCCTTGCGGAGGATTTTGACGTCATCAAGGACGGCGTGCTGCAAAGCTTTATGCTGTCGCTGTACGCGGCCAACAAGACGGGCCTTACGCGCGCGCCCGCCTCTTCCTTCGACGCCGTGATGGCCCCCGGCGATACGCCGCTAAAAGAATTGATCGCTTCCATCCCAAAGGGCGTGCTGGTGGGCGGCTTCTCGGGCGGTATGCCCGGCCCGAACGGCGATTTTTCGGGCGTCGCCAAAAACGCCTTCCTCATCGAAAACGGGCGCATCGCGGGCGCCGTGGCCGAAACGATGATATCGGGCAACCTTGCCCTGATGCTGCAAAACCTCAGGGGCTTAAGCCGGGAAACCATGGCCACCGGCAGCTACATCCTGCCCTACGCCGCGGTGGAGGGCGTGACCATTTCGGGGAAATAACCGCTCAAGTAAAAGGGGGACCCGCTTTGATACGCGTCCCCCTGTATTCTGATCGCATGCTATTCTTCCGCAAAATCGGTATCCATGGCAATTTGCAATTCATAGTCGGGGAATGCCTTTTGCACGTCGGAAAGAACGGACGCGTAAACGGCGCCGCGGTCATTCGCGTCTAGGCTGATTACGATGTCAAAGCGCATGGTTTTCCGCTCTTTCAGCAGATAGAATCCGTGCATCTGCCTGACGCGCTCATGGGCAAGGACGATTTCCTCAACCCGCTTTTTTGTTCGGATGATCTCCTCGTCCTTCGTATTGAGCGAGTATACGCCGACAGCCGTCAGCATGACGCGATGCTCCCGGAACACCTTCATCGTAATCTCCCGGATCAGCTGATCGAGCTGATCCGCAGAATAGGTATCCGGCACCTCGATATGGATGGAACCGTTCCAGGCGTCCGGCCCGTAATTGTTCAGAACCAGGTCGTATGCGCCCCGCACATCGGGGAAACCTGTGACCGTCCGCCGGATGCCCTTGGCAAGCTCGGCGTCATTGCGTTCCCCGAGAATCTGGGAAATCGTATCCCGCAGCATGTCAATACCGGATTTGACGATCACGACCGAGATGGCCGCGCCAAGCCATGCTTCCAAAGACACATGGAAGAGAAGGAAAATGCCCGCGGCGATCAGCGTGGATGCCGAGATAATGGAATCCAGCGTGGCGTCTTCTCCCGAATTGACCAGAGAACCCGAATTCACCTTTACGCCTACGCTTTTGACGTAGCGCCCCAGCAGGATCTTGACCGCCACCGCCACCGCTACGATGACCAGCGAAATGGCGTTATAGTTTGGCGTCTGCGGATGCATGATCTGCCTGGCGGATTCCACGAAAGAAGTGATACCGGCATACAGCACGATCACGGAGATGATCATGGCGCTCAGATATTCGATCCGCCCATAGCCGAACGGATGTTTCTTATCCGGTTCCCTGCCCGCCAGCTTTGTCCCGACGATGGTAATCAGCGAACTGCCCGCGTCGGAGAGGTTATTGACGGCGTCCAGGACGATCGCGATAGAATGGGTCATCAGACCGATCATCGCTTTGAACCCCGCGAGGAATACATTGGCAACGATGCCAATGACGCTGGTGCGGACGATCGTTTTTTCGCGGGAACCCTCGCCTGCCGGCTTCAATTCGGTGCTGCGCATCGGATCCTCTCTTACTCTGCGATTTTCCGGGCAAACTCCGCAGCCGCTCTCAAGTCTTCCTCGTTTGGCCTGCCCCTGTGAATGCCTTTGAACTCGCCTTTGCAATGGAATTCCCGCGCATCCATGGGAATGCCGGCTTTGTCCGCCGCGGCCTTGACCTTCCTGTAAGTGGAGTTCAGCATCGCGGCAGACCCGAAATTGACGATCCGGCCCACTTTGCTTTTGTCCAGTGAGGCGATGAAATTCCGTACCTCGGGATCAATGCTGAAGGCATAAAAGGAATTGCCGAGAAACAGAATATCCACCTTTTCTGTGACGGGGACGCTGATGGGAAGCGCCTCCGCACCGACGGCGCCGGCCACGGCTTGCGCAAGGCGTTTTGTGTTCCCGGTCTTTGTATAATATCTGACAGCGACTTTCATTTGTTATTCCTCCCCGTTTGGATTTTGATCTTCCGCTTTTACAGCATAGCCTCAACGGCGTCCCTGACTTCCTTCATATCCGCGGTAGGCTCGAAGCGCGCGATGACGCGGCCCCCGCGATCGATCAGAAACTTCGTAAAATTCCATTTGATGTAGGCTTTCTCGCCGTATTTCTTGTTGTTTGCGTCCGCGAACTTGTTCAGCGCCGCGTTTTTCAGGCCCTTGCCAAAGCCTGTGAACGGCTTTTCGGCGGCGAGAAACGCAAACAGAGGGTCGGCGTTTTCCCCGTTGACGTCAATCTTCGCAAACCGGGGGAATTCCGTGCCGAATTTCATCGTACAAAACTGATGAATCTCGTCGTCGCTGCCCGAAGCCTGATTGGCAAACTGATTGCAGGGAAAGTCCAAAACCTCGAACCCTTGATCCTTCAAATCCCTGTACATCGCCTCCAGGGGCTCATAATGCGGGGTGAAACCGCAGCCGGTGGCCGTGTTGACAATCAGCAGCCCTTTGCCCCGGTACGCTGACAGACTCACCTCATCGCCCTGCCTGTCCTTTACCGTAAAATCATAGACTGTTTTCATTTTTCAATATTCCTTCCGTTTTTCCTCTTGTTCTGATCCTTTTGATTCTCCAGCAGCCGGTAGAGCAAAGAGTACAGCATCCGAGCCTTTTCCGGCGGCAGATCGATACAGCTTGCCACATGGCCGGGAATATCCTTCGCTTTTTCCTGCAGCGCTCTGCCCGATTCAGTAAGCGTAATTTCTACCACGCGGTCATCGTCCCGGCAGCGCCGCCTTTCAAGATATCCGGCCTGTTCCATCTTTTTCAGCAGGGGGGAGAGCGTTCCGTTATCAAGCATCAGTTTTTCGCCGATCTCCGTGACGGATACCCCGTCTTTTTCCCACAAGACCAGAAAGACGATGTACTGCGTGTAGGTCAGGCCCAGCGGCTTTAACCAGGGCGTGTAAAGGCCGGTCACATTCCTTGCGGCGGCATAAAGCGGGAAACATAGCTGATTGGCAAGCTTCATCGCCTCATGGTAATCGTTTTCCACGGCTCCTCCTTCCAAAATGAATGATACAAACATATTTTATCATATAAATATAGCTGTGTCAACAAATGCTGTCCATATTTTCAATTTTACAAAAGCTTTCGCTTTATACCGCTCCCCGCTTCAGCACTTTCAGCGTGGAAGCGCGGGAAACGGTCTCCACCGACTTGCCTTTTACGCACCCGATCACCGCGTCGGAAGCGCCTGACAGCGTGGCGTTTAAGGTGTTGGCGGTGAGGCCGCGGGCCGAAAAATCGCCCGAGCCGGTCAGGCGGATGCTCAGTTCGTCCACTTCGCCGCTGTCCACGTCAAAATCGCCCGAACCGGCTATGCGGCAGTACAGGCTGCCCGATGCGCGGCCAAGGCGCACGTCGCCCGAACCGGACACCTCAAACAGGCCGTTGGCCGCGTGCGCGGCGGTGAAATCGCCCGAGCCGTTGATGCGCACCCGCGTTTCCCCGGCGTCTTTGAGATCGACATCGCCCGAGCCTGCGATCAGGATGTCCGTTTCCTCAAAATCGACGCCGCTGCTGATATCGCCCGAACCCTTGATGCGCGCTTCCAAACGGGACATGAGGGCGGAAGGCGTGCGCACATCCAGCTTGCCGCTGCGGCCGATAAAGCCCGCGCCCTGAGGGCGGGATGTGATGCAGCAGACGCCGCCCCTGGTTTCGATGCTGAGCCCTTCCAGAAAGGCGGGGCTGCCCTCGGCCGACCAGTGCAGTTTTCCGTCGTCCGACGCACGCAGGCTCAGGTCGCAGCTGCCGAGGATGTCCGCGTTGACGCTGGTTGCGTTTTCGCAGACGCCGTCTTTTGTTTCGGCTTCGCCGCACACATCGTCGCACAGGCCGCGGAGGGTGTCGGCGGCGCGGTGCATGGCGTCGGCAAACAGCAGCCGGATGTCCGAGCTGCCCCTGTTGACCACCGTGCCCGTGCGCAGGTCGGCCTCGCTGCCGTCTTCAAAGGTAACGGTCTTTCCTTCCTGTTTGCCTTTGCTGTCGGCATAGCAGGCGACGCCGCCCAGAGAGCCCTGCAAGGTAAGATCGTCCTTTTTTTCCGGGAAATCAAAGCCTTCGGGCTTTATGGGCGGCGCTTCCCGGCCGAACAGCTCGTCCATCGAGAAACCGAGGCTCCGGCAGATGGCGGGCAAAAGGGAGATATCCGGGCAGCCGACGCCCGTTTCCCACTTGGACACGGCCTGCGGGGACACGCCGATCTTTTCCGCGAAGCTTTCCTGCGTAAGGCCCAGGGCTTTGCGCTTGAGCGCGATGCGCGCGCCGATGCCGTCAATGCTGTACATGTTGTGTTCCTCCTTGCTTGTTTTGCCGCTTTCAGTATGGGGCATCGGGCGGCAAATACAATCACCGCGCCGTTGAATCAACGCGAAAACGCTATACGAATGGTTGTTCAACTTAAAGTTGAGTTACCGGGCGGCATTTTGCAGCCGCCATACGCGGACGGATAAACGGTCCGGGTCTTCCTGTGACAGAAAGCCGCTGCCGTTCAGCCCCATGGTTTCGCTGATATAGATGCGGCCGTTTTAGGAAAATCGTCCGCGTACAGCGGCGCCAGCGCCTTGGCAAAGCGCGCCCACGACGCATTGCTGTTCAGGGACGCCTGCTTTTTTCCGCCCGCATACAGGGTGAGCGAAAACGCCTCCTCGTCAAAGCAGAAAAACACCAGCGCATGTGTGTTTTCATCCCCGGCGCTGAGCGCCTTGGCCGCCTTGGTCATGCGGGCATAGCCGCGGTCGGCTTCCTGTCCGCCGGGCACGACGGAGAGCCAGGGCGCGTTCTGCGTGCGCACCACATCGCCTTCCGACAGCCGGGGCCGGATGGTTTCGGCATTCCCGTGAAAGATATGCAGCGTTGTCCACGATAGCGCCATCGGAATAGCCCCCTTGATATACGTACAAAACCGGGCGGTAAGGATGGATGCCCGTCCATTATACGACAGCCGCCTTCCTTTGAAAACAGCGGACGGCGCGCCTTCAAAAGGTTTACATTCCATTCATTGACATTTGGGTGGACATTCTTCACAATACAGAAGGACGATCGTCCCCAAAGGAGGAAGAGCCATGAAAAAGAACCGCATCATTGCGCTGGCTGTTGCGGCCATGCTGCTGTTGCCCGTGCTGGCCATTGCCGAAGTAACGCAGAAGACCGATTTCGGCGGCGGCTTTTACGAGATCAGCTACTTTGCGACCGAGCAGGACAAGAAGGAAGGCCATCCCCTGCGCGCCGAATACTACAACGGCGAGCAGCTGCAGGCCTCCAAGACCTATGCCACGCTGGAAGACGGCACGCTGCGCACCGACAGCCTGGACGCGGACGGCGCGCTGCTTCGCTATTCGCTGTTCAAAACCGAGAACGGGCAGGAAATCACGCGCGATTTTGACGCCGAGGGCAACCTTCTGTCCACCAGCACGTCCACCGGCGACCGTACCATCAACGCGGTGGCCGTGCTGGACGCCAACGGGCGGCAGATCGGCACCCATGTGGTCACCAGCTTCAACGCCGGCCTGATCCGCTATGAGGAACTGGACGCGGCGGGCAAGCTGGTCAGGTACGAGATCGAGACCCCCGGCCGCAAGGACCGGTACGACGCCGAGGGCAGGCTGCAGGGCATCACCCTGACCGAGGTGGGGGAAAACGGCAGCTATATCGAGCGCGAGCTGGATGCCCGCGGCGAAATGACGGGCTACTCCGTGCGCGCCACCGACGCGCAGGGCGTCACCCGCAACGAAATGTACGACGCGCACGGCGAAATGACGGGCTACACCCTGACGCGCATGAGCGACGCCGGCATTGTGACCGAAACCTACGACGCCAACAACAACCTGCTGAAGACCGAGCAGGGCATAGAAGGAAACTGACGGGCGGTTTTATAGGCAAAGCTTTATCAGCAAAACGGCGCTGACGCTGTCAATAGTCCGGCCGCCGCACGAAACCGTGCGGCGGTTTATGTATCCGCGCGCTCTTTGCGGACGACCGTTCGGTAATGCTGGGGCGAAAGCCCCATCTGACGTTTGAAGAAGGCGGAAAGGTAATAGGCGTCGCAGAAACGGTAACGGGCGGCCAGCTCACGCAGGCTGAGATCCGTCAGCAGCAGATCGCGTTTGAGCAAATTGACCAGCAGGCCCTTCATATATTGCTTGGGAGAGCAGCCATACGTTCTGATGAAGGCCCGGGTGAGGCTGGAAGGATGCCAGCCGTGGCGGCCCGCCAGCTCGCCGATGCGCAGGTCGGCGCTCATGTGCTGCTCCATATCTTCCAGCAGCGGCGCCAGCTCTGTCCCGCCTTTGGCCAGTTGGAGAGAGCTGCCGCTGATCAGGTCTGCCAGCGCGTGCATCAGGGTGCCTTCAAAGCGCATCATGCCGCAGATATCGTCCGCCGCGAGGCTGTGCAGCATCTCGGCTGTGCGATATGTCGGAAAGGGGTGCTGCAGCACGCGATGGCAGCTAAAAAACACATCCGCGCCCGAGGCGGCTTGCAGGTAAAACTCCACATACAGTTTATGGATGCTGTGGTCGCACCAGCAGGAATACGGCGTGTTGGCCGGCAGAAGATAGCAGCAGCCGGCCCGCATATCCGTCGTATCGTTGCCGATGCGCATATGGCCGTCGCCGCTGAGGACAAAATAGGCGGTATGGTGCGGATAAAAATTGAGGGGATAGTTCCAACGCGCGTCATTCCGGTATTCCACGGCGCGCACGACGCGCAGCGAAAAGCTTGATCCGAGCAAAAAAATCACATCCTTTTGTACGATTATACTATTGTGAGGACTAAACGATCAAGATATAATTCAAAATATCAACAATACCGTGCACCGTTTGGTGCGTTTCCATGTTCCATGAATGAGGAGATAGAAAATGTTTGACCGGGCAGCTTATCGGCGCCGCATCCAATGGTTCCAACGCGAACGCTTCGGCATGTTTATCCATTGGGGGCTGTACAGTATCCCCGCCCGAGGGGAATGGGTGCGCAGCAGCGAGCGCATCAGCGTGGAGGACTATCAGCCGTACTTTGACGAGTTTGACGCAAAAGAATACGATCCCCGCGCGTGGGCGCGCGCCGCGAAGCAGGCGGGGATGCGCTATGCCGTGCTGACGGCCAAGCACCACGACGGTTTTTGCCTGTTTGACAGCCGTTATACCGACTATAAAGCCACCAACACCAAAGCGGGGCGCGACCTGGTGCGCGAGTTTGTGGAGGCCTTCCGCGCCGAAGGGCTGCGGGTGGGGCTGTATTTTTCGCTGATCGACTGGCATCACCCGGATTTTCCGGCCTACGGCGACCGCCATCACCCCATGCGGGACAACGAGGCCTTCAAAGACAAAAAACACGATTTTGACAGCTACCTGCGCTATATGCACGCGCAGATCGAGGAGCTGGTGACGGGCTACGGCAGGATCGACCTGATGTGGTTTGACTTCAGCTACGATCATCTGCGCGGCGAAGCGTGGAACGCCACCGAGCTGGTGCGGATGGTCAGAAGCCATCAGCCGGACATCATTCTGGACAACCGCCTGGAAGTGAGCGGGGAGGGCTTCGGCTCTCTGGTGACCAGCGAGCCCACAGAGTACAGCGGCGATTTTGTCAGCCCCGAGCAGATCATCCCGCCCTGCGGCATCCTGAACGATCGGGGGGAGCCTGTCGCGTGGGAGGCCTGCATCACCATGAACAACAACTGGGGCTTTCACGGCAACGACCGCTACTTTAAGCCCGCGCCCCTGCTGATCCGCAAGCTGGTGGAGTGCGTTTCCAAGGGCGGCAACCTGCTGCTCAACGTCGGTCCGACCGCCAGGGGGGCGATCCCGCCCCAATCGCTGGAAATTCTGAGCCAGATCGGCGCATGGATGCGGCAAAACGGCGAGAGCATTTACGGCTGCGGAGCGGCCGCGCTTGCCAAGCCCGACTTTGGGCGTGTTACGAAGAATGGCCCGCGGCTGTATTTCCACGTGTTTGACGCGCCCATCGGCTACCTGCCGCTGCCCGGCCTGCGCGCGGAGGACGTCAAAGCCGTTCGGCTGCTGTCCACCGGGCAGGAGCTGTCCATCAAGCCCAACTGGATCACCGGCAATTACCCGGATATCTGTTTTGTATCCCTCGGCCCCGACCCGGTCCCGCCCGATTGGACGGATACCGTGGTGATGGTGGAGATGAAAAACTGACGGACGGCGCGCCGCCCCCGGCGCCTGCGCTGTATGCCGCTTTTGGCATGCGTATCATCCCCATGCCTCCCTGAGCGCCTGCGCGACGGCGGGCACCTCTTCGTCCTTAAGCCCGGCAAAGCCCATCAGCACGGTGGAGGGAAGGGGCGACGCAAGGTGGCAGTACTCCCGCAGGGTATGCAGGTGCAGCCCTTTTTGCAGGGCGCGCGATACCATGTCTTCGGCGGAAAGGGGCGGGTAGGAGATCAGAAAATGCAGCCCGGCCTCCGCGCCCCGTATGCGGGCGGGCGGCAGGGCTTTTTGTATGGCGTCGCACAGCCTTTGGCAGCGGCGGGTGTAGGCGCTGCCCGCCCTGCGCAGGTGGCGCGCGTAGTGGCCGCCCGATATAAAGCGGGCCAGCGTCTGCTGCTCAAACCGCGATACCGTGTCGCCGCCCTGCTGGAACAGCGCGTGCCACCGAAGCATCAATTGGGGCGGCAATACCATGTAGGCGATGCGCATGGAGGGGGCCAGGCTTCGGCTGAAGGTGCCGATGTAGATCACGTTTTCCTGCCCGCCTAGGCCCTGCAGGGCGGGGATGGGACGGCTTAAGTGGCGGAACTCGGAATCGTAATCGTCTTCCACAATATAAGCGTCATGCCTGCGCGCCCACTCGATCAGCGCCGTGCGGCGGCCGACGGGCATCGTAAGCCCCATGGGAAACTGGTGCGAGGGGGTGACAAAGGCCACCTTGGCCTTGGATTTTTCCAGCGCGTCCATGCGGATGCCCTGTTCGTCCATGGGGATGGGAACGACGTGCGCGCCGTGCCGCTGGCCCAGGCGGTACGCGCCCTGATAGCCCGGGTCCTCCGCGGCCACGGTGAGTCCCTTGGGCAGGAGGCAAAACAGCACATACAGCAGGTAATCGACGCCCGCGCCGATCAGCAGCGTGTCTTCCGCCGCGCGGACGCCCCGATACTGGTAGAGAAACTGCGACAGCGTGGCAAGCAGCGCCCGGTCGCCCCGCGCGTCGCCCTTCAGCAGGAGATCGGGCGAGTCTTGCAGCGTTTCGCGCGTCAGGCGCGCCCACAGCTTAAAGGGGAACAGCCCGCTGTCCACACCGGAGGTGGAAAGGTCAAATTCCGGAGCGGCGGGGGCGGGAGCCTCCGCCTTTGCGGCGGGCGGCGGCGCGGGCGCGGGCAGCGGCTGCACCCTGCGCACGAAAAAGCCCCGGCGGGGGAGCGACACCACATACCCTTCGCTTTCAAGCAGCTGGTAGGCGCTTTCCACCGTGTTCAAACTGACGTGCAGATGCCTGACCATGGCGCGCTTGGAGGGCAGGCGCGTATTTTCGGTGAGGCGGCCCGCGCGTATCTCCTCCGCAATGTGCCGGTACAGCTGCTCGTACAGCGGCAGCGTGCCCTTTTCAAACGACAGCGTGATGTCCTGCATAAACTGACCTCATAAAATGTTCATAAACTGACGCTTTACATCATGCCAGATAGCGGTATCATAGAGGCAGGACAAGAGAAAGTCAAGGAGGCTGTTTCAATGAACCGCAATCAGAACTCCGTCTACCGTGTCGCCTATATCGGCGTGATGGCGGCCGTGGTGTGCGTATCCAACTTTATCAGCATCCCTACCGCCGTATCGCGCCTGCATGTGGCCAACGCCGTATGCCTCCTGGCCGGCATGCTGCTGGGCGGCGTGCAGGGCGGGCTGGCGGCTGGCCTCGGCTCCGCCGCGTACGACCTTCTGTATCCCAAGTACGCCGCCGAGGCGTGGATCACCTTGATCAACAAGGGTGCGATGGCGCTTATCTGCGGCCTGATCGTCTACGGCCTGGCCCGCGATAAAGAAGAGGTCAAAACGAGCCGCCTGTACCTCGGCGCCGCGTGCGGGGCGGCGCTGTACATCGCCCTGTACATGCTGAAAACCTATATCCAGCAGTTTTACGTGGCGGGCGTGCCCATGGAGACGCTGGCGCCCATCATGCTGGAAAAGCTGGGCACTTCGGCCATCAACGGCCTGTTTGCCGTCATCGTCGCCCCGCTGCTCTGCCGCGCGCTGTACCCGGCGCTGGAAAAGGCGGGCGTGTACCGGCAGATCGGGATCAAGTAGGGGGAATGGGGCAAAAAACAACGCACACGGCGTAAAAAAAGCGTGTGCGTTGTTTTTGTTGAATGAACGCATCTCATCACCTCTGATAGAATCAGACTCGAATAAACGACGGATGCCAATACAATGTAATGACGTCCGTCGTTTCGTGATATGCCCCCATGATCATTTTTCGTTATACGCGCGTTCGATGAAGGGCTTTGGTCTGCGGTTAAACGAGAAGATCGGTGAAGTCCTCCTCCGTATACACCTTGATCCCGTGCTCCACACACAGGGCGGCAAACACGCCGCTGCCCTGTGTCAGCGTGCCGGAAAAGGAGCCGTCGTATATTTTACCCAGCCCGCAGGAGGGGCTGCGCGCCTTCAATATCGCGGCTTCGCAGCGGGAAAGGCGGTAAATTTGAAGGGCAAGCGCCGCGCCGCGATCAAAGGCGGCGGTCACATCCTGCCCGTTTCGGTCGATGATGCGGCCGTCCTTCTGCCGTTCGGCGGGCGGGCGCGGGGTGGTCAGGCCGCCCAGCTGCTCGGGGCAGACGGGGACGAGGGTATGCCGCTTTGCAAGGCGCAGCACGCCCTCATGGGCCTTGGCCATGCCGTCGTACCGCGTGCACAGGCCCAGCAGGCACGCGCTCACCAATATCGTCATGCGATGGTGAGCGCCACTTCCATCATCTGCGTGAAGGTTTCGCGCACCTCCTTGGGCGTCAGGCTCTCGCCGGTGAAGGGGTTGTCGGAGATCTGCAAAAGGGTCAGCGCCTTTTTGCCCGCGGCGGCGGCGTTCAGGTAGAGGCCGTAGGTTTCCATTTCGACCGCCAGCACGCCCAGCTTTTGCAGGGTCTTGAGCGGGCTGTCCGCGCTGTAAAAAATATCGGTGGAGAACACGGGACCCACCTTGGCGCGAAGACGGCGCTTTTCGGCTTCGTCCGCCGCGGCGCGCAGCAGGCCGTAATCGGCGGAGGGGGCCAGCACGCCCTTAAAGCCAAACTGCTCCCCGTAGGAGGAGTTGGAATAAGCGCTCATGGCGATCACCAGGTCGCGCACTTTGAGGCCGGGGTCGATGACGCCCGCGGAGCCTATGCGGATGATGCTTTCCACGCCGTACGCGTTAAACAGCTCATGCGAATAGATGCCGATGGAGGGGATGCCCATGCCGCTGCCCATCACCGACACGCGCTTTCCCTGATAGAAGCCGGTATAGCCCTGTATACCGCGCACGTTGTTGACCAGCACGGCGTTTTCCAGGTAGGTTTCGGCGATGAATCGGGCGCGCAGGGGATCGCCGGGCATGAGGACGGTAGGGGCGAAATCCCCCTGCTTGGCGCCGTTGTGCAGCGTGGGTGCGGACATGGAAAGGCCCTCCTTTGATTTGTTTCTTCCCTGATTATACGGAGGATGAGGGCGCTCAGTCAAGGAAAAACGGAGAAAGTGAATATGCGTCAAGAGCCTTTCGAGCATCTCTTGAAAGCTGTTTGCTGTCAGCTTTTGAATCTGCCCGATTATTATAGTATTTTGTTTTCTGCGAGGGCAGGTGTATTGAATTTAAAATCTGCGGTTTGTAGTGAACTATGAGCCAATAAGCTATAATCGGATGCTATTAGCACTTGTGTGATTTGGTGAAAAATACGATAATATCAACAACAAACGGATATGCAAGGCGTCATGTCGCCCTTTGTTTCTTAAATAAAGTGCCTTTGTAATTTTTGAAATAACAGCGGGAGAGAATAGTGACTGAGTTTGAAGAAATTGCACTGAAAAAAATAACGAAGGATTACCTTGTGGCAAGCGTATATTCAAAAATAAACGTACTTGCCGATAAGTATGGTATTACAAATTCGGATATCAGCAAGAAAATAGGCTGGGATCCGGCCGGATTTAATCAGAAATACAATAGAAGCAATGATCTTCGCATAACGACATTTATTAAAATCTACGTCGCGCTGACGGAACTGATATCGCAAAATGAAAAAGAAGCCGGATGGAATCCTTCGAGCATTGGTGTCAGTGAGCTGATCACGGTTGAGGAAATAGAGGTGGCGAGATTATTCAATCACATTAGTGCCGTTGCGGAGGGAGAAGACGAGTTTTTGAGCAACGCCAGCCATAGTACGGCATATACGAAAATGAGGCCATTCGTACTGATGGGCAAAAAAAACCAAAGATATAACGAAAGAGAAGTCAATGTATATGTAAAGTACTATGGCCTGATACAAGACGGAAACCGGGAACAAAATATAGAGTGAGGGGAAAATGCAAAAATTCGTAAACAAAAAAGAAGACATGGTAGACGAGTCTTTGCTGGGCTTTCGTCGATGCTATATCAACACAATTGAGAAAACTGAGTGTTTGCGGGCGCTCAAATATCGCGGCGCTCCGGTTCGGGATAAGGTTGGAATTGTGGCAGGCGGCGGATGGGGCCATGATCCTGCATTTATCGGATACATCGGACAGAATATGCTTGATGCGGTTGCGGTAGGCGATACGTTCGCTCCGCCGACCTCCGATGCGTTTGCGGCTGCTTTCAGGGCAACAGATGCGGGAAAGGGTGTCGTATGCCTTTGCGGAAACTTTCCGAAAGACATAGAAAGCGCAGAAGCCGCGATTGCCCAAGTTGCGCCAGAGGGTATCACCGTAAGAACGGTTATTGCCAATGACGATGTTGCGGAGGCTGATGCCGGTAAAAGACGCGGCGCAACAGGGGAAGTGTTGCTGTGGAAGGTAAGTGGGGCGGCTGCTGCGTCGGGCTATGATTTAGACCAGGTGGTTCGCGTTGCAAAGAAGACCATCGATAATATGGGTACTATCGCCGTTGGACTGGCGAGCTGCATTATTCCGGAAACCGGACGGCCGAACTACCTCATTGAACGGGGAACAATGGAAGTCGGGGTCAGCCATCATGGCCTAATCAGCAAAGATACATGCAAGCTGCGAACAGCGAATGAAACGGCCGATATCATGCTGGATGATATTTTGGCTGCGCTCTCCTGCCGGCGAGGGGATGAAGTGGCTGTCATGATTTCCGGGCTGGGGAATACGATGTTAAGTGAGCTTTATATTTTGTTTAATCGGGTATATGAACGCCTGGAAAATGCGGATATCAGTATTTATCGGGCAATGGCCGGTAACTATTTTACTTCCCTGGACATGATGGGCGCTACGTTGACCTTGCTGCGCGTCGATGATGAGTTAAAAAAGCTGCTTGATCTTCCCGCTTTTCCGTCTGCTTTTGACCATTTCAATCCCGGTATATGAAGCGAGAACAGCCACAAAATGAAGCGTTATCGAAAAAGCGGAGAATTATCACTGGAAATACAATAAAAGATTCGCAGAAGCGTTTTAGGAGGATATATGCAAAGAATACTAAACAATCCTGATAATATTGTGGATGAAATGCTGAATGGTTTCGTCGCCTGTCACAAAGATATAGTTAAAGCAGTAAAAACCAGCGGGGAGAATACCCGGGGAGTTATCGCTGCCGTCAAAGCTCCGATAGAGGGAAAAGTAGGAATTGTTACGGGCGGCGGCTCGGGGCATAAGCCTGCGTTTATTGGCTATGTCGGAGAAAACATGTGCGATGCCGCAGCGGTAGGAGAAATTTTCAGTTCGCCGACTGCGCTGTCATTTCTTGAGGCGTTTCGTGCTGCCAATGGTAACGCCGGCATCGCGTGCTTATATGGCAATTACTCAGGCGATAACATGAATGTAAAAATGGCAATCAATTTGGCAAAGAAAGAAGGCATTACGGTTAAAACTGTAGTTGCCAATGATGATGTGGCCTCCGCTCCTAAGGAACAACGGGAAAAAAGAAGAGGCGTTGCAGGCGAAATTTTAATGTGGAAATGCGGCGGAGCAAGGGCTGCGCTTGGCGGAACATTGGATGAGGTGATCGCTACCGCTCAGAAGGCGATCAATCATACGCGGAGTATAGGAATCGGACTGACCCCCTGTACGTTGCCGGCAGTTGGACATCCAAATTTTCATATTCCGGACGGCATGATGGAAGTGGGCATCGGGCACCACGGGGAGCCGGGGACAGAAGTCGTAGAATTAGAGAGTGCCAATGGGATGGCAAAACGGATGGTGCAAGCGATCCTTAACGATTATGCATTCGGAAAAAACAGTGAAGCGGTAGTGCTGCTTTCCGGTCTTGGCGCTACCCCTTTGATGGAATTATATGTGCTGTACGGTGAAATAGAAAAGCTGCTTGCCGAGCACGAAATCAGCGTTTATCGCTCCTATGTGGGAAATTATTTCACATCGCTTGATATGATGGGGGCGACATTAACCGTTATGGAGCTGGATGACGAGCTAAAAAAAATGATCGACTTGTCAGTTGATTCTGCCGGGTTGAAGCAATTATGAGAGGGGACATGGTTTTGATGCATAACGATCAAGGGCGGGAAGTGCTACTGACGATGGTGAATGCCATCCAGGAAAACAAGAGTACCTTAGGTGATATCGACGGGTTAATCGGAGACGGCGACCATGGTATGAATATGAACAAGGGGTTTACGGTCTTTCAGGAGAATTTAGGTGAAAGACAAATATCATTGTCTGATGGATTGATGGAATTAGGCAATGTCCTGCTGAATCGAATCGGGGGCTCCATGGGTCCCATTTACGGAACGTTGTTTATAAGCATGGCAGAAAAAGCGGAGGGAGAATCGCTCATTACACTGCCGATATTTGTCGGGATGCTTGAAGAGGGAATATCCAATCTTTACCAGATCATTGATGCCCGGCCTGGAGATAAGACGTTGATCGATACATTGGATTCGGCGATTGTTTCTTTGCGGGATAGCGTCACCGCAGGGCGCAGTTTTGACGCTGCCCTTGAAGAAATGAAGCGAGCGGCGGAAAGGGGGTGTTCATCCACTGTAGACATGGTTGCGAAGTATGGCCGTTCGGCCCGATTGGGCGAACGTTCCCGGGGGGTTCCCGATGCCGGTGCCACGTCATGTTATATGCTTTTGAAAGCGATGGCTGAAGGTATCCAGAGGGAAATGCGAAAGGAGGCAATTGCCTAAGTGCATACAATAGCGATAGGAAGCGATCCGAATGCGTACCAATGCAAGATTGATTTGATTGATTACCTAAAGAAAAATGGCTATTCGACGTATGACTTTGGAAGCGATGACGGGGTATACGCGAATGTCGCCGTAAAGGTGGCGCAGGCCGTTGCTTCCGGGAAATTTGACCGAGGGATACTCCTTTGCGGGACGGGACTCGGTATGGCGCTTGCCGCGAATAAGGTTTTAGGCGCGTATGCGGTGACTTTAAGCGATGTGTATTCCGCGGAAAGGGCCAGGCTAAGCAACGATGCCAATATTGCATGCTTTGGCGCATTAACATTGGGCGTGAAGCTAATTGAAAAATTGGCTTCGGTGTTCTTGGCCAATGAGTTCGTAGCGGGAAGCCCATCCGAAGAAAAAGTGGATCGGATAAGGCACTATGAAGCCCTGAACTTCAGGGCTGACAGGATTGATGAGTAGCGTTATTCCCGAAAATAAGGATTGTGCGTTTTTGACTTACATCTGTTGGGGTTGGAGGAGGATTAAACATGAATAGAAAACCGGTGCTGGGAATTTTGGGCTTATCGGATGGTGACCCGGAGGTTCATGCTCAACTGAAGGATATTGTTCAGGCGCAGTTGGATGCAATTGTTGCCGAACTCCAAAAAGATGGGCGTGTAGACGTGATAGTTGGAGAACGATTGATCAGCAGCGCAAAAGAGGCAAAGGAAGAAGCGGAAAAGCTTCGCAACAAGGGCGTGGACGGGACGGTGCTTTCGTATGGCGTGTTTGCATATCCGAACTTTTCCGCGATAGCAGCCCAGAATGGTCAACAGCCTATTCTGCTGGCAGCCAATCTTAACCCTGACTGGCCGGGAATGGTAGCGATGCTGGCCGCCGGCGGAGCGCTCAGCCATCTTGGCATTGATCACTACAGAGTGGCCGGCGATGTGCGCGAACCGGCTATACTTGAAAAATTTGTGAAATTTGCAAGGTGCGCACGCGCTGTGAACCTGCTGAAAGGGCAGAAGTACGGCTTGATCGGCGGAAGAAGCCTGGGTATGTACAGCGCCACCATTAGTATGCAGGATTGGCAGAAGCAATTTGGAATCGATGTAGATCATCTGGATCAATCGGAAATTGTACGAATCGCGGAAACGATACCGGACAAGCAGGTAGATAAGGCGTTGAACTGGTTAGAGAAAAAAGCAGGGGCCATATTCTATAACGATTCAAGCTTTACGCCGGATAAACTAAGGACGCAGATCAGGCATTACGAAGCGATCAAGCAGATTGCAAACCGGAACGAATACGATTTCCTTGGCGTAAAATGCCATTATGAGATGAGCCGTCATTATTGCACGGAATGCATAGCTGCGGCTTTCTGCAACGATCCTTATGACTGGGATGGCCCCAAAAACCCGATCGTTTATGCCTGCGAGGCGGATGGCGACGGGGCTTTGACAATGCAAATACTAAAGCTCTTAACGGATGAGCCTGTCCTCTTTATGGATGTGCGGCATTTCGATGCGGAATACGGAGTGATGGTTTTTTGTAATTGCGGTTCTCAGTCAACATATTATGCGACCGGTACGGATAATTGCGATGAGAATATGTCGAAGGTCAAGCTATATCCGGCGCTGGATATTTATGCCGGCGGCGGGTGCCACGTAAACATGATGACCGCACCAGGGAAAGCTACAATCGCACGACTCAACAGACGGGAGGGCAAGTACAGGCTTACAATTATTCCGGCGGAATTTGTAACTTTACCGGAAGAAAAAATGGCGGAAACAACAGCCGAGTGGCCGCATATTTTTGCGAAATTGCCGTTTGATCACCACATATTCCTGGATAAATTTGACGCAAATCATTGCCATGCTGTCTATGGGGATAGGGTCGATGATTTGAAAATGATTTGCCATATGCTGAATATCGAAGCCGAGGTGCTCGGTGAGTAACTTTGTTTGATCCGACAAGAGCGCTATTGTCGGTAAAATAAAACAATCATGGAGGATAAAAAAATGAAGAGCTTAAGAACTATGTTGGCGTTACTCTTGACGTTGGCGCTCATTATGAGTGCGACATCTGTGATGGCCGAACCGAAAAAAGCGGATGGCTCTCCCGCTCGGGAAGGTTTATCCATGGCGGTTATTCTGCCGTCGCTTGGACACGAGTTTTGGAACAATTGCCTCTCGTTTATGAAACAGGGGGCGGAAGAGCTGGGCATTGAGCTTACTGTTTACAACGCTGAGGACAAAGCGGACAAAGCTGCGAAGTATATCGAAGATGCCTGCTCGCTGGGCGTTGATGCGCTGATCTTTGTTCCCTACTTTGATCTTGGCCCCAAGGCGTTGGAAGACACCAAAAACGCCGGAATAGCTTTATCCTTCATTGATTGCTATTTGCCGGATGTTGCGCCTCAGAGCAGTGAGTATCCCAATTATATTTCGTTTGTAGGACCTTCTGACGAAGAATCAGGCTACCTCATGGGAAAGCAGCTTCTGGACAGCATTGTTCCCGCGGCCGATGGGAAAAAGACGGTAGGCATCGTCAATGGGACGCCGGGGTCTACGGTGGCGATTGACCGGCGGGCTGGGCTGCAGCGTGCGTTGGATGAGGCCGGAGATTCTGTGGTGGTAGCGGGGGAAGTGGTCGGTAACTTTGTTCGGGATACTTCTCAGTCTGTTACGGAATCGATGCTTCAGGGAAATCAGGGGATTCAAGGCATCTGGGCTGCCAACGGCGGTACGGCCACAGGCGTTATGAACGCGATTCGAACCATGGGCAAGGAGCCGGGGAAAGATATCTTGGTCGTTGGCATGGACTTGAATCCTGAAAATGTTACGGCGGTTGAAAATGGCGAATTGCTGTACGATGTCGGGGGACATTGGCTGCAAGGTGCGTTTGCCATGAACATCCTGAACGACTATTTGAATGGTTTTGAAGTGCCGGCGGAAGCGCAGAGTGTAAAACTTGCTCCGATCGGCATTACAAAAGACACTGTGGCGAAATTTAAAGAAGCATTCCCTTCGGGAATCCCGCAATATAGCTTTAAGGATAATTCAAGAGTCTGGAATCCTGAAGCCTCTGCAATTCCGCCGGTGCTGGGTTATTGATGAAGCTGTCTTCGCGTTGAAAAAAAGAACGGTTTACCGGAGGGGGCATAAAGCCCCCTCCGGTAAGTGGAAGCGGGGGAAGTGGTGTTTTGAAATTAGTTGCCGAAAAAATCTGTAAAACATTCGGGGCGACCGTTGCTTTAGATCATGTCAGCGTTACCTTCTGCTCAGGAGAGGTACGGGCTGTTGTTGGCGAGAACGGAGCGGGGAAGTCTTCCCTTCTTAAGATGATTTCAAGAGTGCACAACATGGATTCTGGCACGGTTACGCTTGACGGCTGTGCTTTTAAAGCTCGGAACCACATCGAGGCAGCGCAGAAGGGAATCGCATATGTATTTCAAGAGACCACTGTCAATCCTTATCTTACGGTCGCAGAAAATGTCTTTATTGACAGACTCCGCAATTTTCGTGACAGATTTGGCCTGATTCAGTACAAAAGACTCTTTGCAGAGGCGCAGGAGATCTTTCGGAAAATTGGTGTGGAAGTCGATGCGTCTGCAAATACGAGTGATCTGAATCTGGGGCAGTGGAAAATTATTGAGATTGCGAGAGCGCTGTCCTACGATCCCAAGGTCATATTCTTTGACGAGTCAACGGCGTATCTGAACAACGAGGAAATAACCTCGTTTCTGAGCGTGATCAAACACTTAAAGGAAACCGGACTTGCCATTGGTTTTGTTTCCCATCACATGGAAGAAATATTTGAAATTGCGGATGTTATGACGGTGATGCGCGATGGGAAATGGATTGCGGATCTGGTGGTGAAAGATACAAATATCGAAGAAGTTCAACGGCTGATGGTCGGGAGGACGATTGGGGATATTTATCCGACAAAAGCGACAGAAGCGCAATTGAAAGAAGCAATAAAGGTAAATCGACTTTCGCGCGGCAAGACTCTGCGGAAAGTGACCTTTGATCTTAAACAGGGAGAAATTCTCGGGATTGGCGGCTTAAAGGGATCAGGAGGAGAGGAGATACTCGGTATCCTGAGCGGAGATGTTAATGAATATGAAGGAGAAGTAATAGTTAACAATCAGCCGTATCGGCCGAGCACGCCTGCGGATGCCGTCAAACAGGGCGTTGCCATGGTTCCCGGTGAGCGAATGCTTGAGGGGCTTATTGCGGACTTTTCCGTCAAAGACAATGTGAATATGGGAGCGATTCCAAGAAAAGGGCTTTGGGTTGATGGAAGAGCGGAAGAAGCGATCGCGAATGATATGATCGTTCGCGTTTCGATAAAGGCAGATGGTGTCAATGCAGTTTGCTCCACCCTAAGCGGCGGCAACATGCAAAAAGTTGTCATCGGGAAATGTTTGGCGACTGACCCCAATGTTATTCTTCTGAATAATCCGACTCGGGGCATTGATGTTGGGGCACGCCACGAAATATATCAACTGATTAGACGGCTGTCTAGACAAGGAAAATCCATTCTGCTATTGACGGAGGATCTCAACGAACTGATCGGGCTGTGCGATCGCTGTTTTATCATGCGGCGAGGCGAGATCAGCAGGTTTTATGGCTTTGGAGACGCTCCAACCGAAGAAAGCATTGTATCCTATATGATCTGATAGAACAGGTGGTATTGTATGAGTCTGCGACAAGAAAAGGGATTATTGAAAAACTCCGTAAGTATTAAGCGCTATTTCCCGGTGCTGTTCTTGGTTTTGCTATGTGTTGGGTTCGGAATAGCCAAGCCCAGATTCTTCACGTCTGGTAACTTGATGATCATACTAACGCAAGCAGTTACGATAGTGATACCGGCGATGGGTATGACTTTTGTGATTATGGCGGGATCCATTGACTTGTCGGTTGGGTCGGTGCTGGCAATATCAGCTGTAGTTGTTGCTTGGCTGGTTCCGGTGTTCGGCTTGTTCGCAATCATTCCCGGCGCCTTGACAGGCATGCTTTGCGGCCTGATCAGCGGCACTGTGTTTGCGGTAGGCAAGGTTCCCTCCTTCATTGCAACAATGGGTACAATGACTGTCATGAGAGGCATAGTCCTATTGGCGACGAAGGGGCGTCCGATACAGATCACGGATAAATTGTTCTTGAAGGTCTACGCAAGCAGAAGCTTTCTAAACATTCCGAATGCTGCCCTGATTGCGTTGGCGTTTATCATTCTTGCGTATATTGTGTTCAATAAAACGCCTTTCGGACGAGAAGTGCGCGCCATAGGAGGCGGCGAGCGAGTCGCCACGCTCACAGGAATAAAGGTGAACAGGACGAAGCTGCTGGTGTATGTATTTGCGGGAGCAATGTACGGGATAGCGGGGGTGCTTCAGGGAGCAAGAATTATGTCTGCAACCGCGACCATTGGCGAAGGGCTGGAAATGGATGTTATCGCTTCAGTTGTGGTGGGAGGGACTCCTTTGACGGGAGGTGTTGGAAGCATAAGAGGAACCATCTTAGGGACGTTTATTATGACGGTATTGAGCAACGGCATGAATATGATAGGGTTGGATCCTTACATTCAGAGTATAGCGCGAGGGGCGATTCTGGTTGCTGCCGTATTTTTGACGATTGACAGGAAAAAGATTCTTACGAATAAGTAAAGGAGATAAGACCATGGATTACATTCAGACCAGTGTTAAAGACTTATCTTTGTCACGCGTTGGCTTGGGTACATGGGCCATTGGCGGGGGCAATTGGGGAAAAACGGATGAGGCACAAGCCATCGCTACAATCCATGCTGCGATGGATATGGGCGTTACTGTGATTGATACGGCGCCGGTGTATGGGTTTGGCGCGTCGGAGACCATCGTAGGCAAGGCATTGTCAGTTGATGGATATAGAAAAAAGGCGATCCTGGCAACAAAATATGGCCTGAGCTGGGATGAAAAGGGGAATGTATTCAGAGACTGCCGCCCGGAAACAATACGCAGAGAGGTTGAAGAAAGCTTAAGGCGGTTAAAAACTGACTATATTGATATTTATCAAATGCACTGGGCTGACATAAAAGTGCCTATTTCAGAAACTGCGGATGCGGTGCTGCAACTCTTGAAAGAAGGAAAAATCAGGGCGATCGGTGTTTCCAATACGTCAGATGAGCAAATGGATATTTGGAGAAAGTATGCGCCTATCCACACATTGCAGCCTTCGTATAATATTCTGGAAAACAAATTATTCCCAAATCAAATTCCATATGCGCAAGAAAACAATATCGCTGTCTTGGGCTACAGCTCCTTGTGCCGAGGACTGCTTTCCGGCGCTTATTACGTCGGGATGGTGTTTCAGGAGGGTGATATGCGCAGGCATGATGACCCCAAATTCCAGGGAGAAAACTTTATCAACCATGTTGCAGCGGTCGATGCTTTGAAGGAATATGCGAAGCAGTTTGGCAAGTCTGTCGCCCAGCTGGCGGTCAGATGGGTATTGGATAAAGGCGTAAGCTGCGCCCTTTGGGGGGCGAGAAAACCCGAGCAGCTGCAGCCGATCGAGGGCGTGTCAGGATGGTCGCTGACACCTGAACAGCTTGATGAGATGGAACGCATCGTTGCTCAGCATGTTCCGGTGCAAGTGGGCAAAGAGTTCTTGACGCCGCCATACAGAGAGGTATGATGATTTGGCAACTGTACTTCCATCAATCCTCATCTTTGGGATGAGGGAATGAAAACGGGCAGATTAGACAGCGCCCCGCCTTCCGGTCTGGAAAGGCGGGGCGCTTCTGGCCGTCAATCAGCGGCTTGGTTACTTCTTTTCTTTTTTGAAGCAGAGGAACCAGTCGAGGCAGTACTTGTCCTCGTCCTTGTTTTCTACGCGGTCTTTGGCCGCGCCGCAGGAGCCGGGCGCGGGCAGGATCACGTCGTCGCCGGGCCGCCAGTTGGCGGGGGTGGCGATCTGCTCGCGGTCGGCCTTCTGCAGGGCCAGCACGATGCGCTTGATCTCGTCAAAGTTGCGGCCGGTGGAAGCGGGGTAGTAGAGGATGGTGCGGATGATGCCCTTGGGGTCGATCACAAAGACCGCGCGCACGGCGCTGGTATTGCTGCCGCTGTTGGGATGCACCATGCCGTATTTGGAGGATACCTTCATGCTGAGGTCTTCGATCAGCGGGAACTTGACCTCGGGGTGGCTGATGCCGTTCCACTCCATCTCCTGTATGCGGCGCAGCCAGGCGATGTGCGAGTGGATGGAGTCAATGGACAGGCCAACCAGCTGGGTGTTGAGGGCCTCAAACTCCTGCATCATGGAGGCGAAGGTCATAAACTCGGTGGTACAGACGGGGGTAAAGTCGGCGGGGTGGGAGAACAGAATGATCCATTTGCCCTGAAAATCGGCGGGGAAATTGATGGGGCCTTGCGTGGTATTGGCGGTAAAAGCGGGTGCCGGATCGCCGATCAGCGGCAGCGTCGGTTGAATAGCGTTGTTGCTCAATTCGTTCATCGTGTAAACCTCCTTTTATTAGGTAAACCTATTATACCCGGAGGGCGGGAGATTAAACGGAATGGTATATTGAAAAGAAAAAAACGGCACGCCTTTCAGCTGTGCCGCAGGGGTGTGAATAGGTTATATCAGGTCCGCCTCCAGCTTCACCGCTTTGCCGATGAATGCGGCGTCGGCAAGGTTGATGATTTCGCTTTCAAACTGCTGGTCGTAGGTTTGCAGCATGATCTGGAATCGCGGCATGTCCTTAATCATGCGCAGGATTTTGCCGTGCCTGGTGTCCAGCAGCATCAGCGCGCCATCTTCACTCATTGTTTGCGGCACGATCAGCACCACGTCGCCGCGGTGGACGCGGAAGCCGCGCAGGCTGTCGTCGGGGGCCATGTAGTAAAACACCTTGTCGGGCGGCGCGCCGTGTATCCTGCCGTTTTCCACGGGCAAAAGGCGGCTGCCCACCTCTTTCATGGCGGCGTTGTACACGGGCACCCGGCGCAGCACGCTTTTTAAGGCGTCCAGCCAGATGGAGCCGTCCACCTTGCCGCTTTCGCCGTTTGCGTCCTCGCGCTTTTCGGCGCGGGGCGTTACCCGTTTCTGAATGTTGGGGACGGCGCTCTGCAAATCGACGGTGGAAGCGATGTCGTCCAGAGAGAACTCGGCCTCCGTTTCATGGGCAACGCCCATCCTGCTCAGGATGCGGCGCGCCTCGGTGTCGGCGATGATGCGCTTGCCGCTTTCCACGTCCTGTAAAAATTTGTCGCTTACGCCCGACAATCGGGCCGCCTGCTGGAAGGAAAGCTCTCTGCGCGTGCGTTCCAGCTTCAAAAGATCGCCTAATCTGCTCATACATTGCTCCTTTGGTGGGGATGCGCCTATCTTCCGCCAAAACAGGCGGTTTGTCAATCGTGGTTGCGGCGGGGGAAGGGGTTTTGTATAATGGGGTGCAGAATCAAAAGGGGGATGGACGGATGAAGCGAACGATCGCCGCCCTGCTGGGGCTTCTCATGGCGCTGCCTACGGCCTATGCGGCGGAGCATACCTGGTATACAAGCGAAAGCACGCTGCGGATGGCGGCAGCTGAGCCGCTTACCCTGAGCGTGCAGGCGGAGGGCTTTGAAGGGACGCTGGCCCTGCAGGTGCCCAAAAAGGAAGAGGCGGACGATCTGCCGCTGGCCGCTGTGTTCTTTACGCTGAAAGAGGCGAGTGTCGCCGCCGCCGATGAGAAGGAAGCCGCCGGCAAGCTTAACCGCCTGTTCCTGCTGCCCGGGGGCGTGGAAGCGGCCTTTGAACAAAAGGAGCAGGGCTTTGCGCTTACGGACGCCCTGCCCGTGATGGTTAAGGAAAGAGCGCTCTTTGATGGGGCCAAAGCGGTATTCGGCGGGGATGCGGTCAAACTGGCCGATATCGCGGCGGCCGAATCGTATCAGCCGCTCAAGCCCGCCTACCTGGGCTACGCGACTTCGCGCAGCGACTGCAATGTGCGCGAGGGCGCGGCGCAGAACACCCGGCGCGTCGCCGTGGTGAAAAAGGGGACTGCCTTGCCTGTGATCGGCGAGGAAAAGGGCTGGCATCAGGTGCTCCTGCCCGACGGGCAGAAGGGCTATATGGCGCCCAAGGTGGTGTCGTTTGAGCCGCTCAAAGCGCCGGACAGCGTGGCCGCCCTTGTTGAGAGCGGCGACACCGAAGGGGCAAGGGCGGTGCTGGCCGCCCTTGGCCTTGATGGTGCGGCGGCGACCTTGTCCGACTATGCCCGGTTTACGGAGGCCCTGAACATGCTGCGGCAGGGCGATTATGCGGCGGCGCGGGCCGCTTACGAGCAGCTGGGCGCGTTTGGCGGCGCGGATGCGCGGGCAAAGCGGATGGAGGGACTGGAAAGCTTGCCCAAGGATATCCTGCTGCATGGCGCGGAAGCGGAAAACGCCACCTGCGAATTGCAAATCAAAGCGGGCCGCGCGGGCGACCCTTACTGCGTAAAAATATACCGGACGGGCGAAAAAGAAGCGGCCTTCATCCTCTTTGTGCCCTCGGGCGGGACGGCCTCCGTCCGCCTGCCGCTTGGCGGCTACAGCCTTGCCTATGCGTCGGGCAGCCTCTGGTACGGCACGGAAAAGTTTTTCGGCGAACAGGGGCGCTACGCAAGGCTCGACGACCCCATTCTGCTGGAAAAGGACGGCACGCGCTGCGTGCTCACCTTTGCGCCGGAAGAAAAGCCCAACGGCGCGCATACGCCTGTTGACCTTACGGCGTTTTGATATCCCCCGCGCGCAATCTTTCCTGATAGGCGCGTGAAAGGGCAAACAGGCTTTTCAACAGCTGTTCCGCATAGGGGCGGTATTCGTCTTTGGTATGGGCGGACGCCGCCTTCATCTTTCTCTGTTCCTGCGCCTCATCCCGCACGGGCAGGCCGCTGGCCTGCTTGATGCGGGCGACTTCGCGCACAATGTCCATCCGGTCTTCAAAAAGGGAAAGCATGCGCCCGTCTATTTCGTTCAGCCTTTGGCGGCACTCGTCCAGCGTCATACCGTTTTCCTCCCGCGCGGTGTTGATGCGCTTACTATAACAGAGGGGGAAAAGCGCGTCAAAATGTTTTGTGTGGGCGTCAGCAAGGCTTTGCCTGTGCGGGAAAGCCGTGGTATGATAGCGGCAATCATCGTATAAAGGGAGAGAAACGCATGAACTGGAGCGGTCTGATATTGGGGACGGTTTGCTTTCTATTGATCGGCCTTGGGCATCCGCTGGTCATCAAATCGGAATACCGCTGGGGCAAAAAGGTGTGGCCGGGCTTTTTATTGGGCGGCCTTGTGTTCATGGCGGCGTCGCTGTTTGTGCAGGACGCCGTATTGTCCGCCCTGCTGGGCGTGGCGGGCTGCACGCTGCTGTGGGGCATCGGGGAACTGTTCGAGCAGGAAAAGCGGGTGGAAAAGGGGTGGTTTCCGGCCAACCCCAACAAGAAATCTTCAGCGCGCTGAAAAAGCCTTGTCTTCTGGCTTTTTGAACGCGCTGACTGAAAAGCGGCGCCACCGGCCTTTTTTACGGAGTTTTCATAGAAAACTCACGAAAAAGAAACCTTTGGAACCGTTGTTGAAGCCCCGCGATTGTGCTATACTCTGTATGAAAAATTCATCAGGAGGTATATCCATGAAAAAGGTATTTGCCCTTCTTCTGGCGCTGGCCATGGTGCTGAGCATGACCAGCGCGCTGGCCGAAAACAAAAAGCTGGACAAGCTGACCATGCAGTTCGTGCCCTCCAAGGACGCGGACGTCATCATCACCGGCACCAAGAACCTGCCCGAGCTTTTGAAGGCCGAAATGGCCAAGCAGGGCTATGATATCGGCGAAGTCGACATCTCCGTCGGCGCCAGCTACGAAGCCACCGGCGAAGGCATGGCGGCGGGCACGATCGATCTGGGCTGGCTGCCCGGCGGCACCTACGCCCTGTTTTCCCAGGATGTGGATGTGGTGCTGACCGCCACCCGCGCGGGCCTGTCCAACGACTCCACCGACCCCAAAACGTGGAACGGCGTGGCCAACAAGACGCTTCCGACCGAAAACGAGGTCACGTTCTACCGTTCCCTGATCTACGCCGCCCCCACCGAAAAGGGCAAGGCGCTGGCCGCCAAGGTGAACGCCGGCGAAAAGCTGACCTGGGACGATGTGAACGGCGCCAGCTGGGCCGTGCTCAAGACCTCTTCTTCCGCCGGGTATATCTACCCCACCCTGTGGCTGATGGAAAACTATGACGGCAAGAAGCTGACCGACCTTGCCAACGTGGTCACCCTGTCCGGCTACGGCGAGAGCTTCGCGCAGGCCGCCGCCGAGGGCGTGGACATCATCGTCTGCTACGCCGACGGCCGCCGCGATTATGAAAAGGCGTGGGAGCTGCCCGCCGACCAGAAGGACGAGACCGGCAAGCAGGGCATGGGCCGCAAAGCCCCCATCTGGGACGAGCTGAACGTCATCGGCGTCACCGAGGGCATCTACAACGACACCGTGTCCATCACCAAGGCCAACCCCGAAGTGTACAATCCCGAGTTCATCAAAGCCATTCAGACGGCGCTGATCAACATCATCGGCACCCCCGAAGGGCAGGAGATCTTCAGCGTGTACAGCCACACCGGCTATGCCGTTGCGCAGGACAGCGATTATGACGGCGCCCGCAAGGCTCTGGATGCTGTGAAGTAATCTTTCTTTCGAACAAGGCGAGAGGGATTTTCCCTCCGCCTTGTTCTTTGTCCGGCGCAAACCATCCGGGCAGATCCATGGCGTCATCCCCGGCCTACCTTATTTTTTTGTTCTGGAGGGCACATGATTCAGTTCAAGGATGTTGACAAAACCTACCCCAACGGCGTCAAGGGCCTCAAAAAGGTCAATTTGCAGATCGAGCAGGGCGAGTTCGTGGCCATCATCGGCCTGTCGGGCGCGGGCAAGTCGACGCTGATCCGCCTCGTGAACCGCATGATCGACCTGACGGGCGGCACCCTCACGGTGGACGGCACCAATGTGATGAGCCTTGGCAGCAAATCGCTGCGCCGCTACCGCCGCAAGGTGGGCATGATCTTCCAATCCTTCAACCTGA
>CAZFUT010000017.1:0-35974 GCA_964522425.1 uncultured Oscillospiraceae bacterium | reverse complement strand
ATCAGACATTGGTTTCCCTCCTGTTGTGAGTCGCTGCTTGCAGGAAATTGCCGCGCATCTCCGCCCGGCCAAATATATCCTTGCACAATTCCATACTCTGTGTTAGGATATATGAAAAGCTAAGATAAAGTGCTGCGCCGACGGTGTTCGGCAGTATATCGTTATGCCTCTGTAAACAATGGACAGATGCCCGGTGAGGAGTATTGCGTCGAATGAAGATCAAAAAAGCCGTTGTAAAAACCGTAATGCTGATTGCAGGCGTTCTGCTTCTCGTCTATACCCTGTTTCCCATCTATTGGCTGCTGGCCATGTCGGTGCGTCCCATGAGCGAAATGCAGGGGCAGATTCCGCTGTTCCCCCTCTCCTTTACGTGGGAGCATTTTACGCAGCTTTTTTCGGAAAAAGAATTCGGGCGCGCGCTCATCAACAGCCTTCAGGTTACGGCGGTATCGCTCGCTGTTTCCATGGTGTTCGGTCTGTGCGCCGCCTATGTGCTGACCCGCCACCGCTTCCAATTCGGCCTCAAAAAGCCCCTCAACTACTGGGTGCTGATGGTGCGCATCCTGCCGCCGGTCGCCTTTACCATCCCTCTGTATACGATTTTTAACTGGCTGGGCATCCTGAATACCAAGATGCCCGCCATGCTGGCCTGCATCCTGATCAACATCCCCTTCATCATCTGGTTCATGGTCAGCTTCTTTCAGGCGCTGCCCGAGGATATGGAAAAAAGCGCGCGGATCGACGGCGCTACCGAATGGCAGCTGTTCGTTAAAATCGTCCTGCCGCTTGTCGCGCCGGGCATCGTGGCGGTCGCGATGCTCTCCTTCATGTACGCATGGAACGAATACACATACAGCATCATCTTTGTCCAGTCGCCGCAAAACTACACCATCCCGCTGACGCTGGCGACGCTCAACTCCGACGACTCGCTGACAAACTTTGGCCTTGTTGCGGCCGGCGGCGTTATGTCGGTCATTCCGGTCCTTTTGTTTGTTATCTTTGCGCAGAACTACTTGATAGCCGGTTTATCAAGCGGCGCTGTCAAAGAATAGCAATAGCCGCGGGCATGACCGCGGATACGTTTGTACCAAATCTTAAAACGGAAAGGATGAAATCCATGAAAAAGCTACTGTACACGCTCCTCGTTTGCATGCTGATCGTTTCCCTCGCCCTGAGCGCCGGCGCGACCGCCACAAAATTGGACGGCAACGTCGAAAAACTGACATTGGCGCTGCGTTCCGGCACGTACGCAAATGTCATCAAGCTGTGCCTGCCCGAATTTGAAAAGCAGTTCAACGTAAAAACCGAAGTGCTGGAGCTTTCGGAAGACGATCTGCACTCCAAGCTGGCGCTGGACGCCACCAACAAAGACGGCGCGTATGACCTGTGCATGGTCGACGGTTCCTGGATGGCCGAGTTCACCGCCAACGGCGTATTGGCTGATTTGAGCGAACTGGGCTATGCGCTGGATGACGATATTATCCCCGCCACCACCGCCATCTGCTATTCGGGCGACAAACTCTACCTTGCGCCCTACTACGGCAACGTAACGGTGCTGCTGTACAACAAGGCCATCGTAAAGGCCGCCGGGTACGAAGCCGACAGCATCCAGTCGCTGGAAGACATGCTGAAAATCTGCGAAGCCGCCAAGGCCGACGGCAAGAAGGGCTTCATCTATCGCGGCGACACGGCCAACAACCTCGTGGTCGATTCGATGCCCATCCTGCTCTCCTACGGCGCCTGGGTCGTGGATCAGGACAACAAGCCCACCGTCAACACCCCCGAATTCAAAGAGGCCATGAACTTCTACATGAAGCTGATCGCGACCGGCGATGCGGAAGTGAAGGACGACCTGATCGCCTCCGTCGACAACGGCGCCGGCGCCATGGGCGTCGGCTGGCCCGGCTGGTACAAGCCCACCGCTGACTCCGCCGCCGACTACTGCGCCATCACCGGCAAGGTCGCCGCCGACAGCAAGGCCTACAACGCCAACGTATACGGCGTATGGACCATCGGCATCACCGCCAACAGCAAGCACAAAGAGCTGACGGCCGCGCTGCTCAATTACCTGATGGATAAGGACGTGCAGCTTGCCACCGTGAAGGATGGCGGGGTCCCCTGCCGTTATTCCAGCCTTAAGAACGAAGAAGTGCTGGCCCAGTTCCCGCAGTATAAGGTTGTCTGCTCGGCGCTGGAAGGCGGCGTATACCGTCCCGTCATCGAGGAATGGACCGAGTTCTACACCATCCTCGGCACCGAACTGGGCAACATCGTAGCCGGCACCAAGACGGTTGAAAAGGGGCTGGACGACGCTCAGGCGCAGCTTGAAGCGACGCTCGGCATGTAACGCTGTTTTTCTTCTGAATATAGAAGCAAAATAGAAAAAAGCGGCATTCGCTTGCTGCTATGCGTCCATACGGTGCTTCGCTTTCACGCACATAAGCACTGAAACAACATGATGTTGCAGGAATGGAAATATGGAAATAAAGCACCAAACACAATTAAAGACACATGGCAGCAAGCGATTTGCCCATCTGATGATGCTCCCTACGCTGATCACCATGCTGATCATGACGGTATATCCCATGCTCTCCACCGTCGGGTACAGCCTGACCAATTTTAAGCTGCTCAAAAAGAACGTCGCCTTTGTCGGCCTTCAGAACTACAAAAACCTGCTTGGCAACGAGTATTTCCAGTCCGCCATCTGGGTTACGGTGAAGTTCACGCTCTTTGCCGTGGTCTTTGAAATGCTGCTGGGCTTCCTCTTTGCCCTCTACGTCAACAGCCTGAAAAGCAGGCGTATGCAGAAAGTCATGCGCACGGCGCTGCTGCTCCCCTATCTATTGCCCGCCGTCACGGTGGCGCTGGGCTGGCGCATGATGCTATCCCCCAACTACGGCATCATCAACCAGTGGCTGGCCAACTGGAACATCCCCGTCTATAACTGGTTTTCCGATATCCGAACGGCATTCTACATGCTGGTCGTCATCGATATCTGGCAGAATACCCCCTTCGTATTTCTGCTCGTTTATGCCTCCATGCAATCCATCCCTAAGGATCAGTATAAGGCCGCCAAGGTGGACGGCGCGGGGCGTCTGAGCACCCTGTGGTATGTAACGATCCCCAACCTGAAAACAAGCCTTGCGCTGTGCGCCCTGCTGCGCACCATAGATAGCTTCCGTATATTCGATAAAGTAAACCTGCTGACAGGCGGCGGCCCGGCCAGCAGCACCACAACCATTACGCAGTACATTTACAACTTCGGCATCAAGAGTTTGAAGTTTGGTCTGGGCAGCGCGGGCGCGCTGATTATGACGGTAATCGTCCTTGTCCTGTCCAGTCTTTATATAAAAAACGCACTCCGAACGAAAGGAATTTGATGGTGGCGTCCAATGGCTGAAGTGATATTAAGAAACATCCGAAAAGTCTATCCGTTCGGCGACCGGCACGAAAAAAAAGCAGCCGCCGGCAAAAGCAATCTCAAGGTCACCGAGAAGGGCGTGCTGGCCGTACAGGATGTCAGCCTGACGATCGCCGATAAAGAGTTTATTGTGCTGGTCGGGCCTTCCGGCTGCGGAAAATCCACCACGCTCAATATGATTGCCGGGCTGGAAGACATCACCAGCGGCGACCTTTTGATCGACGGCAAGCGCGTCAACGACATAGAGCCGCAGGATCGCGATATCGCCATGGTCTTCCAAAGCTACGCGCTCTACCCGCACATGACGGTATATGACAATATGTCTTTTGCCCTCAAGCTCAAGCGCGTCCCCAAGGCGGAGATCGATCGAAGGGTCAAAGAAGCCGCCGCCATCCTCGATATCACCGAGTTTCTAAACAGGAAGCCCAAGGCCCTGTCCGGCGGCCAGCGGCAGCGCGTGGCCATCGGCCGCGCCATCGTGCGCAAGCCCAAGGTGTTTTTGATGGACGAGCCGCTCTCCAACCTGGACGCCAAGCTGCGCAACCAGATGCGGGCGGAAATCATCAAGCTGCGCCAGCGGATCAATACGACCTTTGTCTATGTAACCCATGACCAGACCGAGGCCATGACGCTGGGCGACCGCATCGTCATCATGAAGGACGGCGTCGTGCAGCAGATCGGCGCCCCGAAGGAGATATACAGCCGCCCCGCCAACCTCTTTGTCGCCGGCTTCATCGGTATGCCGCAAATGAACCTGTTTGACGCGGAGCTTCAAAAGAACGGAGACGGCGACTATTGCCTGCTCCTTGACGGCCGCAGCATGGTATTGCCCGCCGATAAGCAGGAAACGTTAAAGAAGAACAACGTGCCCGAAGGGCCCATCCGCCTGGGCGTCCGCCCCGAGCACATTCAGCTTGCCCAGGGCGCGGACAACAGTTTCTCCGGTCAGGTAGACGTGTCCGAAATGCTGGGCGATTCCGTCCACCTGCACGTGGATACGCTGAATACCAGCGCCATCATTGTCGCGCGAATGATCGACCTTGTTGAGTCGGACATCAAACTAACCGGCGGCACAGAGATCGAATTCTCTTTCCAACCCAAATTGGCTCATCTGTTTGATCGGGATACCGGAATCAATCTGGAACGATAGGTTCTCATACGCTTATGGATTAAATGCAGTATTCCGACACCGGGATGGTATCCACCGGGTTCCTGAAAAGCATCCGGAGCCCCTTCGTTCACCCGATGATTCAGCGCACCTTCGGCCCCAGGCGGAAGACCGCACGCCCGCAATCGGCCAGTGCCTAAAATGATACGGCTTGCAAAAACCGCGCCGCGCGTTTATAATAGCGGCAACGCGATCGAGGAAAACCATGGTTTACGGAAGCTTCAAGAGAGCCGGGCAGGGTGGAAACCGGCAGCGGAAGGAGCCTGTCCACTTTCCGAGCGGCCGGCGACGAGCCGGAGGGGCGCGCCCCATAGAGCGCAAAGAGAGGCCGTACGTGCATACGGCAATTTGGGTGGCAACGCGGCGTCCTCCGTCCCATAGGGAGCGGGAGGACGCCTTTTTATCACAAAAACGGGGAGGAACAGACCATGATCGACATCAATCTTCTGCGCACATCGCCCGATATGGTACGGGAAAACATCCGCAAAAAGTTTCAGGACGCCAAGCTGCCGCTGGTGGACGAAGTGATCGGGCTGGACAAAAAGAACCGCGAGGCCATCCAGCGCGGCGACTACCTGCGCAGCCAGCGCAACGTGCTCAGCAAGCAGATCGGCGGCCTGATGGCCAAGGGCCGGAAGGACGAGGCCGAAAAGATCAAGCTGAACGTCAAGGCCATGCAGGAGGAGCTGGCGGAGCTGGAAACCAAAGAAGCCGAGTACGCCGAACAGATCCGGGAAAGGATGCTCGTCATCCCGCAGATCATCGATGACTCCGTGCCCATCGGCCGCACCGACGCCGAAAACGTGGAGGTGGAGCGCTTCGGCGAACCCGTAACGCCCGATTTTGACATCCCCTACCATGTGGACATCATGGAAAAATTGAACGGTATCGATTTGGACAGCGCGCGCCGCACCAGCGGCAACGGCTTCTATTACTTAAAGGGCGACATCGCCCGCCTGCACTCGGCCATATTGAGCTATGCGCGCGATTTCATGATCGACCGCGGCTTTACCTACTATGTGCCGCCCTTTATGATTCGGGCCAACGTCGTCACCGGCGTCATGAGCTTTTCCGAAATGGAAAACATGATGTATAAAATCGAGGGCGAAGACCTCTACCTGATCGGCACCAGCGAGCACTCCATGATCGGCAAATTCATCGACACCATGCTGGATGAAAAGGAGCTGCCGCAGACGCTGACCAGCTATTCCCCCTGCTTCCGCAAGGAAGTGGGCGCGCATGGCATTGAAGAGCGCGGCGTCTACCGCATCCACCAGTTTGAAAAGCAGGAAATGATCGTGGTCTGCAAGCCCGAGGACAGCATGATGTGGTATGAAAAGATGTGGCAGAACTCGGTGGATTTCTTCCGCTCGCTGGACATCCCCGTTCGCACGCTGGAATGCTGCTCGGGCGATCTGGCCGATCTGAAAGTCAAATCCTGCGATGTGGAGGCGTGGAGCCCCCGCCAGCAAAAATACTTTGAAGTCGGCAGCTGCTCCAACCTGGGCGACGCGCAGGCGCGCAGGCTGTCCATCCGCGTCAAAGACGAAAACGGCAAAAAGTACCTTCCCCATACACTCAACAACACCGTGGTCGCCCCGCCGCGCATGCTGATCGCCTTCCTTGAAAACAACCTGAACGCGGACGGCAGCGTCCGCATCCCCGAAAAGCTTCGCCCCTACATGGGCGGCAAAGCGCAGATCGGTTAAGCGCCTATCAGGGCCAGCTTTCGCGCCGGCCCTTTTCCAAAGAAAGCCCTATGAAGATGAACGACATCCCGAATTTACAGATCGTCGCGCGTATCCGCACAGATTTCCCAACCAAGTTCGGCATCCCGCGGCAGAGCCTCAGGGTAAACGAGCTGTATGCCCGCATCGAAATGCAGCCGCCCTTTGACGACCGCAACGCGCTGCGTGGCATCGAGCAGTTCAGCCACCTGTGGCTGTTGTGGCTGTTTTCCGAAAACATGGACGCCCCGTGGTCGCCCACCGTGCGCCCGCCGCGCCTTGGCGGCAATACGCGCCTGGGCGTATTTGCCACGCGCTCGCCCTTCCGCCCGAGCCCCGTCGGCCTTTCCTGCGTGCGGCTGCTTCGGGTAGAAGAGGAGGCTCCCGCCCTCATCGTCAGCGGAGCCGACCTGATGGACTTAACGCCCATCATCGACATCAAGCCTTACTTAAAGAGCGACGCCGTGCGGGACGCATCGGGCGGCTTTGCCGACGCGCACCAGGACGACAGGCTGGCCGTCGTGTTCCCGCCGCATCTTGAGGCCCTCGTGCCCGAAAGCAAGCGCGCCGCCCTGTGGGGCGTATTGCAGGACGACCCACGCCCGGCCTATCAAACGGACGGGCGTCGCTACGGTTTCTTTTTTGCCGGGATGGAGATATTTTTTATGGTTGAGGGCAGCACGCTCACGGTAACGGATATTAAAACCGTATAGGCAACCGTTATTTTATCTGGGCTTCCCATTCCTTTTCCTTAAACCCCACCAGCACAAACCCGTCGCCGATGAGCAGGGGACGCTTGACGAGCATCCCGTCGGTGGCGAGCAATCGGATCTGCTCTTTCTCCGTCATATCGGGCAGTTTATTGCCAAGGCCCAGCGCACGGTATTGAAGGCCGCTGGTATTAAAGAAGCGCTTAAGCGGCAGCCCGCTTGTTTCTTTCCATGCTTTGAGTTCTTCTTCCTTCGGGTTATCGGTGCTGATGTCGCGCACCGTATAGGCGACGCCGTGCGCGTCCAAATAATCCCGCGCCTTTTTGCAGGTCGAGCAGCGCGGATAACAGATAAACATCATGGCCATTCCCTCCTTTTAAAAAATGATACCACGATATTTCGCATTTAATCTCTTCCAAATGAAAGTTTCTCTTTCTCTCCGGCGTCTAATGGTTGAAAGGAGGGGATACACCCATGCATTCCTGTCAGGTACCGGACAAGGAACAGTGCATGGAGCAGCTGATCACGGCGCATGGCGACAGCCTGCTGCGCCTCTGCTTCCTGTATCTGCACGATATGCAATTGGCGGAGGACGCCCTGCAAAACACCTTTCTCGCCGCGTGGCGCGCGTGGGACAGGTTTCGGGGCGACGCCAGCGAAAAAACATGGCTGACGCGCATCGCCATCAACAGCTGCAAGAGCATGGCCAGAACGGCATGGTTCCGCCATGTGGATCTGTCGGCCGCGCTGGACAATATCCCTTACGACCGCAGCCTGTACGACCAGACCGACGACACCGTGCTGAAAAAGGTGATGGCGCTCCCCGCAAAATACCGGGAAGTCATCCTGCTGCATTACTACCAGAACTTCAAAACGCGCGAAATCGCAGACGTGCTGCAACTGCCCGAAGCGACTGTTTCCACAAGGCTCAAACGCGCCCGGGAAAAGCTTCGCCCTCAGCTTGAAAGGTGGTATTTCGATGAGTAAAAATAAGTTCTCCTCGCTCGTGGACGGCCGCCTTTCGCGCCTGACGGTATCCCCCGAGCTGCACAGCCGCCTGCTAAGCAGCGCCCGAAAAGGAGAGAATGAACCCATGAAAAAGAAACCGACGTTCGTGCTGGTGCTGGCCGCCGTGCTGGTGCTGGGTACGCTGACTGCCTTCGCCCTCACCAGAGGCTTTGGCATGTTCGACATACTGTCCGACGCCGTAAACCCTGCCATGACCGCCATGAAGACGGGCGGCGACAAGATGATGAAGACCAATCTGGCCACGCACGCGTTTGAACACTGCGACGTCGCCATCAGCGAAGCGCTGTACGACGGGCGCTACCTGCGCGTCACCTACACGGTGCGCGACCGCGGCATCAAAACGCCGCTGTATGACACGCCCACCAATGTGGACACGATCGACGGCTTCACGCAGGATTATCCCGAAGACGTGCCCGGTGCTTCGCCCAAAAAGCCCGAATATGCGGAGGCTCAAAAGACCTTCCTTGCGCATGTAAAGCAGGACGGTATCTGGTGGATCACCACCGACTGGTGCGTCGTCAACGGGAAGCATATCAACCCGCTGGGCGCCACCGCCACATTCACCACCGAAAACCCCGGCGAAACCATGACCTATGTGCAGTTTGACATGACGGAGGCCGAGCCGGCCGACCAGTACACCGTGCTGATTCCCATCCGAGGGAAGGACACGCCCGAGGAGATGGCCTTCACCATCCCCGGCAAAAACATCGAAGGCATCCGCAAAATAGCGCTGCCTGAGCCGAAGAAAGCGGGCAGCTATGAAATCCGTATCGACGATTTCACCCTGACCCCCATCGCCGTGTATGTGAAGGCTACGCTGACCATCGATGCGGGCGTGGATGTGAAGGAGTGCCTGCGCATTCAGAACAGCTGGATGTTCGACCCCAAGCTCACCGACGAAAAAGGCCAAACGGCGCTCAAATGGTATGACGGCAGCGGGGGGCTGATCAAAAACTACCAGTTCGACGTCAAGGAGATCAACGGCCAGCCGGAGGGCATCGATACCATCATTGACCCCACAAAGCCCGTGGAGTGCGTCATCAACGCCGAATACCTGCCGCTGGACACCTACCCCGACGTATTCCGCCTCGGCGTCAATGAAGCCGAATTCATCCTGATCCCGACCAAGGACAAATAATACAGCAGCCCATGTTAAAAGCGCGCGGCATGATCGGCCGCGCGCTTTTTTCCGTCTGTCAGACGGTCTTTTCCTTCCACTTGCCGCCGCGGAAACGGGCGTCGAAGAAGATCAGGCGAATGGCGATCTCGCTTAAGCTGAACAGCCAGGCAAACGCCAAATCCAGCTTCAATACGTATACCGCCAACACCGCCATGATGGGGCGCACCACGCTGACGCAGGTGCCCATCACGGCAGCGACAAACAGGTTGTCCCCCGCGCCGCGCAGGCAGCCCGACAGCACCACCGAGGCCATCTGGAAGGGCTGCATCAGCGCCACCACCAGCATGGTGCGGGCCGCCGCCTCAATAACGACATCGGCGTTGGGCGTATTGGCATTGATAAACAGCGCGCACAGCGGGTAGCGGAGCAGTACGATCACCACGCCGATCACCATCGAAACGATCAGCGCGATGCGCTGGCTGACGCGGCCGTACAGCATGCTGAGGTCGGGCCGCCTGGCCCCCAGCTGCTGGCCGACCAGCGACGTTGCGGCGATGGCCGTGCCGTCGGCAAAGCTGAAGGTGATGTTCAAAAACTGCATGGCGATGTTGTGCGCCGCAAACAGCGTGACTCCGTAGCCGTACATGATGCGCGAATAGGTGAAAAAGCCGAAGCGCATGCTCAATTGCTCCACAATGGCGTTGCCGCCCACCCGGAAAATGCTGCGCATGGTGCTCTTATCTACCCGCCACCTGTCGTGCCGTGAAATCATCAGGTACGTATTGCCGGAATGCATCACCGTCATAAACGACAGGCCGGCGCCGGCCGCGATGCCGATGACGCTGGCGATGGCCGCGCCGCGCACCTCAAGGCGCGGAAAGCCCAGGTTGCCGCCGATCAGCAGGTAGTTGAACACCACATTGACCAGGTTGGAAAGAATGTTGACCTGCATGGTGATCTTGGTATTGCCTACGCCGCGCAGCGCGGCGTTGATGCACATGCTCAGCACCGTCACCGGCAGCGCGTAGGCCATGATCTTAAAATAGTCGATGGCGCCTTTCAAAACCTCCGCGTCGTCGGGCGTATCGGTGTTGCCGCCCGCAAGGCGCATCAGCGGTTCCGCAAAGACGAGCACGATGCCCATAATGACCACCGAGAGCGCCAGCACCAGCATCAGCGCGTTGCGCAGCGTCTGGTTGGCTTCATCCCGCCTGCCCTCGCCCTTCCTGCGCGCCACGATGGCCGTGACGCCCACATTGAGCGCAAAAAAAATGCACATCATGATCATGCGCGGCTGCCCCGGCAGCGCGACGGCCGCCAAAGCATTCTTGCCCAGCTGTCCCACCATGATGGTGTCCACGCTGCCGATCAGGCTCATCAGCACCATTTCGGCGATCGATGGCAGCGCAATGCGCAGCACATCCTGATAGGTATCCCGCGTGCCGGGTATTTCGCCTACGCGATGATGCTGCGGCACCAGATGTTCGGCCTGAAAATAACGTTTGATCCTCGAAATCATATCGCATCCTCCCATATACAGGGCCATCATATACCCAAAAGAAGTGTTATTCAACCAAAACAACGGAGTTTTCAGGTATTTTCCATGTATATTTCGCCGGTTTTGAAAGAAGTGGGCCGTCAGCATCCTTTTCCGATTTCATCGCGTTTGCCGCGTTTGACACTGCCTATACCCCATGCTAAAATATCCACACTGTGTAAGGGAGCGGGCGATATACCAAGGATATCCGTACAGATGCCATGCCCTGTATTGCACAGAAAACGCCTTCAAAGCGAGGAAACCATTTGAAGCTTTCTGCTATCAGGCAAGATTACATGGAAAAGGCCCGGGAGCTGTTCAAGACGGGTTTTTTCCATATATTCGGCTCCAACAGCATCAATCAGGTGGTGCGGTTTGCATACGGCATCCTGATTGTGCGCGTGATTCCCAGGGCCAACTTCGGCGTATTCAACGCCGCCAACAATGTTTTTGCGCTGCTGCTGCTGGCGAGCGGCCTGTCCATCGAGTCCTCGGTGCTCCAGCTGTCCAGCGAACAGCAGGACAATACGGAACGGACAAACGACCTTTTGCAGTACGGCTATCATTTCGGCCTGAGATTTAACGCCGTCCTGTCCGCCGCCGTGCTGATGATCGCCCTGTTTATCCCGCTGCCGGTGCAGGGCAGCGCCACGCTGCTGGGGCTGATGGCGCTGCTGCCTTTATTGGACATCGTAAAAAAGATACAGATCACCTACCTGCGCGTCACCCTGCAAAATCAGGCCTACGCCGAAGCCAACACCCTCGACACCATCGTTGTCAGCGCGCTGACCATCCTGTGCGCCAGGCTCTGGTGGGAAAAAGGCATCGTCTGGGCGCAGTATCTGTCGCTGCTGTTCATTGTGCTGTACCTGTGGTTCAAGCTCAAAGTCCCCTTCGTTTCCAAGCGTCCTGCCCTCTCCGCCACCGACCGGCGCGACCTGCGGACGCTTTCGCTGATCACGACGCTCAACAATTCTCTTGGCAATCTCCTGTCCCTGCTGGGCGCGACCATCCTTTCCTTTGTGGTGCCGGATGAAAACCTGATCGCCGATTACAAGGTCGCCTCCATCATCCCCTACGCGCTGGAATTCATCCCCCTTTCCCTGATGACGTACGCCTACCCGCATTTTGCCCGGCATAAGGACGACCTGCCCTGGGTGCGCAGCAAATACAGCCTGCTCCTGCGCGGATGCGGCCTGTTCAATCTGTTGATTACCATCGGCGGCATCGTGCTCGCCCGCCCCATCTTTTCCATCGTGTTCAGCCAAGTTTATCTGAACGCGGTCGCGCCTTTCCGCATCCTGATGGTGTCCTACTTCATTTCCGGCACCTTCCGCATACTGGCCGGCAACCTGCTGGTGACCCAAAGGCGCCTTAAATTCAACCTGTTTAACGGCATTTTAGGCGCTGCCGTCAGCATCCTGTGCAACGTGCTGCTCATCCCCCGTTTTTCGTCCAGCGGCGCGGCGCTTTCGCAATTGATCTCCATGTCGGTAACGGGTATTGTGGGCACCGGATATTTCCTGTACGTCATTAAGACAAAAGCCCGGGAGGTCTGAGCATGGTAGGGTTTTCGGTCAATAACGCAGGCTGCTTTTTTGAAGAACCGGCTGTTCCCGATACGCTGCTGAGGGAACGGTTTGAGTGCGCGGGGTATGCGGTATCGCGCAAAACGCTGCGCAAGTTTCTGGACGACAAGCTGTTCTTTCAGGATGATGAAGCGGCCGTCGTGCTGGAAGGCGCTGTCCTGAACAAACAAACGCTCTGCAGGGACCGGGCATGGCCTGAAACCGCAGAGGATATGCTGCTTGAGGATCCCTGCGCGGCCGTGAACGCCCTGCGCGGCCCGTTTTCCGGCGCGTTTTACAACAAATTAACCCGCGAATGGACCATATTCACCAGCCACACCGGCTACGGCATGGTCTATTATTATTTTGACGGTACCTTCTTTATAGCCAGCTCCGACTACAACGAGATCGTCCGCATGCTGAAAAGCAAAGGCATCCCCCTTGTCCCCAACGAAACGGCCTCCATCGATATCCTGACGTTTGGTTACATGACCAGCGACGAAACGCTGGTAAGCGGCATCAAGCGCCTTGAGGCGGGGCATTGCTTGCTATTCGACGGCAAAGCCGTCCGCTTACAGCAGTACCACGCCTTTCACATCACCGATAAAAACCACCGCCAGACCGAGCAGGAAATGATCGACACGCTGGACAGGCTGTTCACCGAGGCCGTTCGGATGGAGTTTGAAAAGGACAGGGAATACGGCTACCGCCACATCTGCTCCGTCAGCGGCGGCCTGGATTCGCGCTTGGTCGCGTGGGTCGCGGGCGAACTGGGTTATGCCGAAAACATGGTCCTGATGGAGTATGGCAAGGGCGACTACCTTGACGAAAGGGCCGCCAAACAGATTGCCGGGTACTGGCATACCGAATTGATGGTCAAGCCCTTGGACGATGCCCGTTTCATGGCGGATTTCAAAGAAACGGTGCGTGAAAACAACGGCCTGTCGGTATACCTTGGCACGGCGCACGGCGAAAGCATGTACAAAATGATGAATTTTGATGCGTTCGGCCTTATGCACACCGGCGAAGAGCAGCTTTTCTGGGATTTCAATGAGAACGGCGACTATGCCGACACCAGAGAAAGCAGGCTGTCCTACGCCTATTCCCGCCTGCTGAGCGACCGATACCAGATTGCAGGCAGCACCTACCCCCATCATTGGGAGTTCTGCATGTACGCAAGAGGCTATCGGGGCAACGCCAATTCGGCCAACGCAAAAACGCGCCATATCCTGCATTGCTGCGCCTTCCAGAACGTGGAGTTTACGGAATATGTGTTTTCCCTTCCCATCGACCTATGGCGGGGCGACGCGCTGTACAAAAAATGGTATATGCAGAAGCATCCCGCAGCCTGCGTTTTCCCCGTGGAGCGCTATCACGGGGCGAAAATCACTTCCTCCCCTCTCGCCGTGCGGCTGTACCAGATGAAGCATATCGGCTTTCGGGAAACGGCGGCGCTCATCCTGCATAAGATCGGCCTTCAGTACCAGCCGCATAACCGGACCATCAAAAACCACATGAACCCCTTTGACTACTGGTACGCTCTTTATCCCGGTATCGCAAAAAGCATGGACGATTTTGCCCGCGATACCCTTAAGGCCATGCAAAAACAGCAGCTCCTGTCCCCGCGGCTTTTAAGCGACATGCAGGCCATGTACGAAAAAGGCGTCGTCATCGACAAGGGGCTGGCGCTCACCGTGCTGGCCGCGATGGAGCGGTTCTTTCTGTAACCCATGGAAAGGAAAACGATATGAACATCCTGATGCTGCCCTCCTGGTACAGGGATGAAGCGCACCCCGGCGCCGGGTCTTTTTTTCTTGAACAGGCGCAGGCGCTGGCCGGGGCCGGGCACCACGTCGACCTGCTGTTCTGCTATGACGACGCCGCCGGGAAAGCATGGTGCGAGCAGCGGGAAAACGGAAAGGTCACCGAGCATTTCATCCATTACAAAAAACGGTTCATGCGCTGGGATACGCTGGTCAACGCCTATCACATCGCCCGGTTCATTCTGACCCGTCCCCCAAAATACCGTCCCGAGCTGCTCCACGTGCAGTCCTACCCCTCCATGCGGTATGTGCTGCTGTTCAGACGCCTGGTGCATCTGCCCACCGTCATCACCGAGCACCTTTCCCTGTTTGGCCGCAACCAGCTGAGCCCCCGGCAGCTTCGAAAGGCGGGCCGCTGTTTTTCCATGGCCGATGAGGTGTATGCCGTCAGCGAAGGGCTGAAGAACTGTATCCAGCCGCTGAGCAAAACGCCCGTGCAGGTTATGCCCAATACCGTCAGCGACCTGTTTTTTGCGCGCCCGCTGCCCGTCACCAAGGATGGCCCCTTTACCTTCGTATCCATCGGGACGCTGAACCGGAACAAAGCCTTTGATATCTTGTTGGCCGCCTTTCAAAAGAGCTTTCAGGGGCGAAATGATGTCCGCCTTGTCATCTGCGGGCAGGGGCCGGAAAGGGAGGCGCTGGAAGGACTCGCCCAAAAACTCGGCATCGGCGGTCAAGTCCTATTCAAGGGCGAAGTCGGCCGCGAGGAGTGCGTCAGCACGCTGATGCGCGGGCACGCTTTCGTGCTGCCGAGCCTCTATGAAACCTTCGGCGTCGTCTACTGCGAAGCCATGGCCTGCGGCCTTCCCATCATCATGACCGAAACATCCGCTTATCAATCGCTGGTCACGCCGGAAACGGGCTACAGCGTGCCGGTGGGCGATATTGACGCCCTGAGCGCGAAAATGCTATTATTGTATGAAAATCACGCTCGATTTGACGCCGGGCGCATCCGCGCTTTCTGCCGGAAAAACTTTTCCGAGCAGGCGTTTGCCCAAAAGCTTACGGAGCGTTATCGGGTCGTTTTACAAAAGCGGCAGGTAAGGAAACAATGAGTGCGCTGAAAGAAAAACTTCTTAGCAAAACAGCCCGTCTGGGCGTTGTCGGCCTTGGCTATGTGGGGCTGCCGCTGGCCGTCGAAAAGGCGAAGGCCGGTTTTCATGTGCTGGGCTTTGACGTGCAGAAGCAAAAGGTCGACATGGTCAACGCAGGGCATAACTACATCGGCGACGTCGTCAACGAGGACTTAAAAAGCATCGTGGAAAGCGGCTTTTTGAAGGCCACCACCGACTATGCCGCCGTCGCCTCCTGCGACTGCGTGTGCATCGCCGTCCCGACGCCGCTTGATTTGCACCAGCAGCCCGACATCAGCTATGTGAAAAGCTCCGCGGAAAGCATCGTCCCCCATCTGCACCGGGATATGCTGATCGTCCTGGAATCCACCACCTACCCAGGCACGACCGAACAGCTGCTCAAAAATATACTGGAGTCCTCAGGGCTGGCCTGCGGCAAAGACTTTCATCTGGCCTTTTCGCCCGAAAGAGTCGATCCCGGCAACCTGATCTATAAAACCAAAAACACGCCCAAGGTCGTAGGAGGCGTCACGCCCGAGTGTACCGACATCGCCGCCACCATGTACGAAATGGTGCTGCAAGCCCCGGTGCATCGCGTCTCCTCCCCCGCCGTGGCCGAAATGGAAAAGATACTCGAAAACACCTACCGCAACGTCAACATCGGCCTGGTCAACGAGTTGGCCATGCTGTGCGAAAAGATGGGCATCAGCATCTGGGAAGTGATCGACGCCGCCAAAACGAAGCCCTACGGCTTTCAGGCCTTCTACCCCGGGCCGGGCCTCGGCGGCCACTGCATCCCGCTGGATCCCTACTACCTGTCGTGGAAAGCGCGGGAATACGGCTTCCATACGTCGATGATCGAATCCTCCATGATAATCAACGACAAGATGCCCGAATACTGCGTGGAGCGCGCCATGCACATCTTAAACGGCTGCAAAAAAGCCATCAACGGGGCCAGGGTGCTGGTGCTGGGCGTCGCCTACAAGCAGGATATCGACGACTACCGCGAAAGCCCCGCCATCCGGGTCATCGAGGAGCTTTTGAAGGTCCATGCCGAGGTAAGCTACTACGATCCCTTCGTTCCTTCCTTCAAAGAGCGGGCGCTTGCCATGAACAGCCTGCCCGATCTGACGGAAGGAATCGTGCGGGAGGCCGACCTGGTCATGGTGACCGCCGCGCATACCGGCGTCGATTACGCCATGGTGCAGCGCTGCGCCAAAGCCGTCTTCGACACCAAAAACGTGATGAAGCATATCAAGGCGCGCGGCAACATCACCGTGCTGTAATGTCCCCTTGGAATAAACGCCTTTCTCCCTTGCGGGAAGGGCGTTTTATATGATCGCAAACGGCGTCTTTTACAATTCGGCCAGATTGACAGCCCGGTTATTTTGTAATAAAATTGTAATGAATTGGATTCCCAGCAAAGGAGGCATTGCCATGAACCATGCCCGACGTACTATATCTGTGAAATCAGCAAGCACTCTGCTGCTTGCCCTGATGATGCTGTTTTCCCCGCTGATGGGGCTTGCACAGCCCGCGCAGGGGCCGCTGACTGTCACCGCCGCCTGGACGGGCGCTGACGGCACAGCCAAAACCGCCACGGCTTTCCCCGTCCCTTACGCGGGGTATGAGAACGCCTACTGGCTGCACTTGCCGGAGGAAGCCATACAGATGGACGCGGCCTTGTCCATCTTGGACAATACCGGCATGTATCCAGGCGGCTTCACCATCCCGCAGGGCCAGCCGGTCAGCATGCTGGGCTATATCGACGCGGGCATTGCCCTGATCGATACGCCCGTCCTGTTCCAGGGTCTTGATGCCAACCACGCGCCCCTTCAGGATTTCCGCCTGTTTATTTCTTCCATGGCGGATACGCCCGAAGCGCCGCAGCCCACCGCCGCGTCGCCCGTGAGCGTGCCGGTGCATTACGTCAACGCCGCCGACGGTACGCCGCTCTTGAACGACACCGCGCTGTCCATCCTGCCCGGCGAAAGCGCCGTGGCGACGGCCGCGCCCATCGACGGCTTTACGCCCGATATGAGCGAGCAGACCGTAACGGTGGACGCAAACGGCTTGGCCACCCCCGGCGAAGTCTTCTTCCGCTATTCCGCCAACGCGACGCCCGAGCCCCAGCCCGTGAGCGTGTCCGTCTATTACATCAACGATGCCGACGAGATGCCCCTGCTCCCCGAGACTACGCTCACCGTTGCCCGCGGGCAGAGCGCTGTCGCGACGGCCGCGCCCGTCGAAGGCTTTGAGCCGGTCGCAGCCGAACAGACCGTCACGGTGGACGAAAACGGCATCGCCACGCCCAACCCGGTCACCTTCCGCTATCGCGCGGTCGTGAGCCAGCCCGTCAACATCAACATCCATTATGTGGATGAAAACCAGGCGCCCGTTGCGTCCAGCCAGGTATTTGCCGCCAACGACGGCACCAACACCATCAAGGCCGCTCCGACTGACCTCCAGGAAGGCTACCGTTTGAAGGACGGCGCTGCCGATACGCAGTATGTCATTGTCAGCAATAACGCGGCTGACAAGACCGACGTGTATTTTGAGTACACCAACGCGCCCCTGCCTGCCGAGTCACAGGAGCCTGAAACCACCGAAGCGCCCGCGCCCAAGGTGGCCATCGTTTCCGTCTACTACCGCGACCAGTTCGGCAAGCCCCTGGCCGACAAACCGGAGCCGGACAGCGTCACCTGCGTGGAAGGCGAAGAAAACGTCATTGCCGTCGATTTAACTAAGGTGGACAGCAATATCTATGAGTTTGCGGGCACCTCCCCCCAGACCGTCATGGTGGATGCAAACGGCGTGGCCACACCCGGCGAAGTCGTTTTCCTGTTCAGGGACCTCAGCGAGGGCCGCAAAGCGTCGCTGCCCGTTCACGCCATGGACGAAAACAGTCAGGAACTGTTTGCAGAAACGCGGGAGATCGGGGTGGGCGAACACGCTGTCGACGCGCCCGCCGCGCCGGAAGGGTATGAACTGACGTCCGCCGCCCAGCAGACGGTCACCCTGGGCCGCGACGGCACGCTGACGCCTAGCGAACTGTTCTTTGCCTACGCAAAAAAACAGACGCCCACGCCCGCCGAACCGACGCCTTTCCCCTACACCATCACCGCTGCGGATGAGTACGCTTTCCCGCGTTCCAACACCATCAATTTCCGTTCTTCGCCCGATGCCGACAACAAAGACAACGTGCTCAGCGTGGTTGGCGAAAAGGATCTGATGCACATCGAAGGCTCTCTGATCAACAGCAAGGATGAAGTATGGTATTACGGCACCATCAACGGTGTGCAGGGCTTCATCAAAGAGAGCGTAACGCGCAAAATCACCACCGAAGAAGCCTACAAGGCGCTGGGCTACACACCCATCCCTCCGGCAGCGCAGACGCCCACCGCGTCGCCCATGGCGGACGGCATCCCCATCAACCGCTGGGGCGTTACCGTCAAAAACAGCAATTTCCGCAAAACAGCCAGCACCAAGGGCGGTCTCATCGACACCCTGCCCAGGGACGCAAAGGTATTTGTATACCAGCAGCAGACCGGCGACAACGAAAAATGGTACGCTGTGATCTATAAAAACAAGGAAGGCTTCATCATGGCCGACCTCATCAACCTGCTGAGCGCCGAGGAAAGCGACAAGATTCAAGCCAGCCTTTCTTCCCCCGTGCCGGGGCGCACGCTGCCGCCGATGGCGGAAGAAACGCCCCCGCCTGCCGTTGAAACATCCACCGTGTCGCCCGCAACATCGTCCCCCTCGCCGGAAATCTACACAGGCTATGCCCTGACCACGCGCCCCGTGCAGCTGCGCACCGGCATCGGCGGGCAGAACGAATTTGTACTGGCCAATCTGCCGCAAAACGCGCTGGTATGGGTTTCCGCCCAGGTTTATCAGGCGGGACAAAGCTGGAGCCTTGTGGAAGAGCAGGCCGAAAAGCAGAGCGGCTATGTGGAGGATCATGCCTTAAGGCGCATTTCGCAGCAGGAGGCGCAGCCCTATCTGAACGCGCTGATCCCAACGGCAGCGCCCCCCATTCTGCAGCAGGTCACGGGCTATGCCATTACGCTGGGCAACAACGTGCCCATGCGCACCTACTTCAGCACCAACGCCCAATACACCTACAACCTCGGCCTTGGCGAAGTGGTGCAGGTGCTCGGGCAGGAAAGCGGCGACGGCCACGTCTGGCATGTGGTCGGCTACAAGGGCACCTACGGTTTCATCCGCGCCGATCAGCTGCGCATGATGAGCGCCGCGGAAGAAGCGGCCTACGAAGCCTCCGTGCGCGTAGCGCCCCTTCCCGTACAGCCCACCATACAGCCCCTGACCCCCTCCAGCCTTTCCAGCTACGGCTACGTCAACGCCGATAAGGTACGCCTGCGCAAGGAAGCCGATGCCAATTCCGCCTACATCAAGATGATGGACAAAAATGCCTTCGCCCTCGTGCTGGGCACTCTAACGGGCAAAGACAACAAGACCTGGTATCACATCAATCACGCGGGGACCGACGGCTACGTCATGGGTTCCTACTTCACCATCCTGCCGATGAACCAATTGGCTGCCTTCCTGCGCTCCCCCGAATACCTGAACGCCAACACATCCGGCACAGGTTCAGCGGGCAGCGGGCAGATCACCCCGGTGGAGGACTTCAACACCGAGGTCTGGAAGAACCCGAGCCTTGCACAGGCCAGCTACGAACCCTTTAACCCCCTGGGCACGGCGACGCCCGCCGTGGAAGCCATTCTGACCCCGACGATCGAACCCAGCGCATCGCCGGAGCCGACCATCAGCGTAAGCCCGCTGACGACAGAAACGCCCGCCGCCAAATCCTCCTCCTTCCCCACCGGCCTGCTCGCCATCGGCCTATTGTCCGTGCTGGGCGGCGGCGGATACTATGCCTACTACATGTACAAGCAAAATCAGCAGCGGGCCGCAGAGCGCAGCGCCAAGCGCCGCCAGATGATGCAGGATCAGCAGACGCATACGCCGCAGCAGCGCGCAGCGCAGCCGCAGAGCACGTCCAGCTTCCAGCCCCCGCGCCCGGTCAATCCGCAGCAGCCCGCACAGGGCGCCGCGACCTTTAAGCCCCAGCAGCAAGCGCAGGGAACGGCCCCCTTCAGGCCACAGCAACCTGTGCAGGGCACGACTCCTTATCAGCCCCAGCGGCAGGCGCAGGGCACCACGCCCTTTAAGCCCGCCGCTCCCAGCGAGAGCTCGCCCTTCAGGCCCTCTGCGCCCGGCGCGCAGGCCACCCAGCGGGCGACCCCGGTGCAGCCCCAGCAGACGGCCGCCTTCAGGCCGCAGCCTCCGGCAGCTCCCACATCCCCCCAGCAAACGGGCACGCCCGTCGCCGGTGCCAAAGCGCCACAGCAGACGCAGGTCGTAAGGCCGCTCCAGCAGGGCGCAGCTTCCGCCCAGCCGCCGCAGGAAAACGCCTCCAGCGATACCACCGTCCGCCGCCGCCGCTCTGACCGCCACGACGGCGAAGCCTGAACCGTTCGCCCCCGGCCTTGGCCGGGGGCTTTCATACAGGCCGGCGCGCTGACTTACCTTGTCCTTGCCTTTTCAAACACCCCTTCTTATGGTATACTGCATATGCCTTTTTGAACGTATGTCCAAATAAGCCGGCGGGATTTTGAAACAGTCGCATCATTGCGCCGCACCTTTCGCCAGGATACACGTTTGCGGCAAATATACGCTTTTTGCATGACAGGAGGTCAATTTGGCCACATCAAAATTCGCGGTTTTCATCGATCTGGAAAACTGCGGCGCAAAGGTAGAAACCCTCAACAATATACTGGAAAAAGTAAAGATCCGCGGCGACATTCTGCTGGGCAAGGTATACGGGTATACCGACAGTTTCAGTTCTCTGAAAGAGATTCTGCTGTCCAACACCTTCAACGTCGTGCCCTCGCTGCGCTTTGGCATCAGCCAGAAAAACAACGCCGACATCCTGCTGGTGCTGGACGCGATGGAGGTCGCCTACACCAATACGATGATCGACAGTTTCTGCATCGTATCGGGCGACAGCGATTACACGCCGCTGGTGGGCAAGCTGAAATCCATGGGCAAATATGTGCTGGGCATTTCCAGAAGCGAAGTGGCCAGCAAGATATTCATCAACGCCTGCAACGAATTCCAGTTCCTTGAAACGGTGACGACGCGCCGCGCGCCGACCGCTAAAGCCAAGAAGGCGAGCAGCGAAGAAAACGGCGACGAAGCGGCGCTCCTAAAGCTGCTGGAAAGCATCCTTGACGAACAGGCCGACGAAGACGAAATGTTCGCCAGCGAGCTGAAGGGAACGCTGCTGCGCCTCCGGCCCGATTTTGACGAAAAGAACTACGGCTGCAACACGTTTGCGCGCCTCTTAACGAAGCTCTCCAACAAGTACAACACCATCAGGGTGCGCAGCGAAAACAACAATGTGATGGTGGCCCTGCAGGGCGAAACCATCAAAGCGTCCAGCCTGATCGACAGCGCCAACTGGGTCTCCGCCTTCCAGGAGCAGTTGCAGCACTATAAGGACGACGGGTTTGAGCGCATCAACCCCTCCATCCTCAAAGCGGACATGACGGGGCTGTACCCCGATTTCAGCGAAAAAGCCATCGGCTTCAGGCGTTTCAGCGATATATTGAAAGACCTTGAAAAGCGCGGCGTGCTGAAACTGGAAATGGACGACCAGAAAAACATGCTGGTCAAAATGCTGTAAGGAGAAACCATGCCTTCACCCACCTATTCCGTCATCATCCCCTGCTATAACGAGCAGGAAGTAATTCGGGAAACGCACCGCCGTTTGACCCTCGTCATGCAGGGCATGGACGGCGATTACGAGCTGATCTACATCAACGACGGCTCCGGGGACAATACGCTGTCGCTGCTGAACGATATTCAGGAAAGCGACGCGCATGTGCGCGTGATTCACTTTGCGCGCAACGGCGGGCACCAGATCGCCGTGTCGGCGGGCATCGACCACGCTTCGGGCGACGCCCTGATCATCATCGACGCCGATCTTCAGGACCCGCCGGAAGTGATTCCTAAAATGGCCGCCAAGTGGCGCGAGGGGTACGACGTGGTGTACGGCCAGCGCCGCAGCCGCAAGGGCGAAAGCCGCTTCAAAAAGCTGACGGCGGAAGCCTATTATAAGCTTTTGCAGAAGTTGGCGGGCGATATCTTCCCCCGGAACACGGGCGATTTCCGCCTGGTCGACCGCAAGGTGGCCGATGTGATTCGAAGCATGCCCGAACACGCGCGTTACCTGCGCGGCATGTTCGCGTGGGCGGGCTTCCGGCAGACCCCCCTGCTTTTTGACCGCGACAAGCGCTTCGCGGGCGAAACGCATTACCCGCTCAAAAAAATGCTCAAACTGGCGGCGGACGGCATCATCAGCTTTTCCGATAAGCCGCTGATGCTGCCCCTTGTTTTGGGCGCGGTGCTGGGCGCCGTGAGCGGCCTTGGCTTTTTGATCCTGCTGATCCTGCTCATGTGCGACGTGCCCGGCGGCCTCTGGTGGATGGCCATGCTGATGACGCTGCTCGCTTCTTTGATTCTTCTGTCCATCGGCATCGAGGGCCGCTACCTCGCCCGCGTGTATGACGAAGTGAAGGGCCGCCCCCTCTATGTGATCGCTCAGACCCGCGGTTTTCCCCGTGAAAACCAGAAAGGACAAGGCTGATGAAGGTAAACAACCCGGCCGAAGCGTTTTTTATCGCCGCCGAAATGGAGAAGCGCGCCATCCGCATGTATGAGCGGATGAGCCTGCTGTTTGAAGAAAAAGAAACCCAGGCCATGCTGAAAAAGCTGCTGAAGGACGAAGAAACGCACCTGAACCGGTTTGCGGCCTGGCTGGACGGATCAGCGCCCATGCGGGAAAACGCGCTGATATTATCCGCCGAGGCATCGGGTATACTCTTTCCCGGCGGGCTTACAGAGGCGCTGCGCCACGGCGCCGCCTCCTCCGCCGAAGCCGTGCGCCTTTATGCCGTCGAGCAGGAAGAGATCGCCGTCAGCACCTACCGCCTGTTTGCCGCTCAGTGCGAGGGCGAGGCAAAGCAGGCCTTTTTGGCCATCGCCGACGAGGAAAGCCGGCACAAGGATACGCTTTTACAGATGTGATGCAACACAGCCGAAAGGAATCGTTATGTCCGATACACCGCTGCTCTCCTTAAGGGGTCTGCACAAATCGTTTGACACGCAGGAGGCCCTCAACGGGCTGGATCTGGATGTCGAGCGCGGCGAGTTTTTAACGCTGCTGGGGCCGTCCGGCTGCGGAAAAACAACTACGCTGCGCATCATCGCCGGGTTGGAAGCGCCGACCGGCGGCGAAGTTTTTTTGGATGGGCAAAACATCACCCGGCAGCCGCCCGAAAAGCGCGCCGTCAATACGGTGTTCCAGAACTACGCCCTTTTCCCCCATATGAACGTGGCGGCCAATATTGCCTACGGCCTGAAGATGCGCAAAACGCCCAAGGACGAGATCAAAAAGCGCGTTCAGGAAATGCTGGCCCTTGTGCAGCTGGAAGAATACGGCAAGCGCATGCCCTCGCAGCTGTCGGGCGGCCAGCGCCAGCGCGTGGCCATTGCCCGCAGCGCCGTATTGCAGCCCAAGCTCCTTCTGCTGGACGAGCCGCTGGGCGCGCTCGATCTGCAGCTGCGCCGCCAGATGCAGCAGGAGCTGAAAAAGATGCAGAAAAGCCTCGGCATCACCTTTATCTACATTACCCACGACCAGGAAGAGGCGCTGAACATGTCCGACCGCATCGCCCTGATGCGGAACGGCCGCTTTGTGCAGCTGGATACCCCGCATAACCTGTACGAGCATCCCGCCACTGCCTTTGCGGCCACCTTCATCGGCGAAACCAATTTGCTCAAGGGCACCGTTGCCGGCATCAGGGAAAACGAGGTGCTGCTGGACATCGGCGGCGTGATGCTGCCCGCCAAAACGGAAGACTGGGTGGTGCCCGGGCAGGAATTATGCCTGTGCATCAGGGCCGAGCGCCTGCACTACGCCAAGCGCGACCCGGGCTGCAACTGCGTGCATGGTACCTTCATCGGCAGCCATTATAAGGGCAGCGACCGCACGGCCATGATCGAGCTGCCCAGCGGGCAGACGCTGGTGTCCCGCCACACCACCGAGCAGGAGGAAAGCGTGCGCCCCGGCGAGCCGGTGTGCCTCTGGTGGGATCATGATACCGCCTCGCTGGTCATCGACGACCGGGAGGCCAGATGATGAACGGTCAAAAACAGGCCGCGCGGCACAGCGCGCTGCCCATGGTGCTCTGGGCCTTTGTGTTCGTGGGCGTATCGCTATTGTACATCATCGGTCTGAGCTTTCTGACAAGGGGCGACGGCTTTCAGGCGTCCGGCCCCGTTTCGCTGGACAATTACGCGCGCCTCGCTTCCGCCACCTATCTAAGATCGCTGCTGCAAAGCCTGCGCCTTGCCGCCATGACCACGCTGATCTGTCTGCTGCTGGGCTATCCCTTTGCTTATTTTATCGCCAAGTCCTCCCCCAGGGTGCGCACCTGGCTGCTGATCCTGCTGATCGCGCCCTTCTGGACCAACGCGCTCATCCGCATATACGGCTGGAAAATTCTCTTTTACGCCAACGGCCCCCTCAACACCCTGATGATGAAGATGGGGCTTATCCAAAAGCCCCTGAAGCTTCTGTACACCGAGTTTTCGGTATTGACGGGCATGGTATACGGCATGATCCCCTTCTTTGTGCTGCCCGTCTATTCCAGCGTCGAACGGCTGGACTGGACGATGGTCGAAGCCTCGCGCGATCTGGGCGCGTCGCCCCTGAAGGCCTTTCTCACCGTAACCATTCCCATGACGCTGCCGGGGCTGATGGCCGGGCTGGTGCTGACCTTCATCCCCTCCATCGGTCTGTTTTTCATCAGCGACCTGCTGGGCGGCTCCAACACGGCCCTGCTTGGCAACCTGATACAAAGCGAGCTGCTCAAAAGCCATGACCTTCCCTTTGCCGCCACGCTGTCGGTGCTGCTGCTGATGATGACGGGCGCGGTGCTGATGATCTACCGGCGCCTTGGCGGCAAGACCGAAAGCATGGTCTTTTAAGGAGGGCGAAAATGAAGAAAAACAATCCGTTCGCCATCCTGTATTTGACAGCCGTGATGCTGCTCCTCTACCTGCCGATTTTAGTGGTGGTGCTGTTCTCCTTCAACGCCAACACGGGCCGCAGCGCCACCATGGCCTTTACCGGCTTTTCCCTGCATTGGTATCAGGGGCTGTTCGACCCCGTGAGCGGGTTCGGGCGGCAGATGGTGACATCCCTGGAAGTGGCGGGCTGGAGCGTGCTGGTCGCATCCGTCCTGGGCACATTGGGCGCTGTGGGCATGCTGCGCCGCGGCCTTCGGCGCACCTTGCTTGCCCGCGCCGCGGACAGCGCCTATGCGCTGGGCGAACAACTGGCCATGCTGCCCATCATGATCCCCGAACTCATCCTCGGCATCGCTTTCATGGCGCTGTTTTCGCAATTGAAGCTGCCCTTTGGCAAACTCACGCTGGTGTTGTCGCACATTTCCTTCTGCGTGCCCTATATTCTGATCACCGTAAAGGGCCGCCTGTCCACGCTGGACCCGGCGCTGGGCGAAGCCGCGCTGGACCTTGGCGCTTCCCCCATCAAAGCCTTCCTCACCGTGACGCTGCCGCTGATCGCGCCTGCCATCCTGTCCGGCGCGCTGCTGGCTTTCGCCATGTCGATGGATGATTTTGTCATCAGCTTCTTCGTAACGGGCGCCGAAACAACGACGCTGCCGCTGAAGGTCTATTCCTCCGTCAAAGTGGGCGTGACCCCGCAGGTAAACGCGCTGTGCACGGTGATGCTGGGCGCGGCCTTCCTGCTCGTCGGGCTGGGGCAGCTGCTTTCTTCCATCACGGAAAACAGGCGCGCCCACCCGAAAGGAGCGAAGGCATGAAAACCATCGTGTTAACAGGCGGCGGTACCGCGGGCCATGTATCCCCCAACCTCGCCCTTTTGCCCCATTTGATTGCAAAGGGGTACAGAGTGCATTACGTCGGCACGCGCGACGGCATCGAAAAAAAGATGACGGCGGTAGACGGCATCACCTACCATGAGATACAGACGGGCAAGCTGCGCCGCTATTTTGACATCAAAAACTTTTCCGACCCTTTCCGGGTGCTGGCCGGGTGCGCGCAGAGCCTGATAATCCTTAAAAGAATACGCCCCGACGTGCTGTTCAGCAAGGGCGGGTTTGTCGCCGTGCCGGTGGTGTGGGCGGCGTCCATGCTGCGTATCCCCATCCTCTGCCACGAGAGCGACATCACGCCCGGCCTCGCCAACCGTTTAAGCGGCCGATACGCCAAAAAGATATGCACCGCCTTCCCCGAATGCGCCAAGGCGCTGGGCGCAAAGGGCGTGCAGACGGGTACGCCGCTGCGCGCATCGCTCTTTCAGGGCATCAGGGAAAAGGGGCTGAAGCTTGCCGGGTTTGACGGAACAAAGCCCGTACTGCTCATGATGGGCGGCAGCCAGGGCGCGCAGGCCGTCAACAAGGGGCTGCGCGCGGCGCTTCCCTTGATCTTGAGCGATTTTGACGTGCTGCACCTGTGCGGCAAGGGGAACCTCGACGAAACCTTAAACAGCACACCCGGCTACTGCCAGATTGAGTTTCTATCGGACGATCTGCCCGACGCCCTCGCCGCTGCCGACATCGTGCTGTCGCGCTCCGGCGCCAACGCGCTGTGCGAGTTCCACGCGCTGCAAAAGCCCATGCTGCTGGTGCCCCTACCGCTCAGCGCCAGCCGCGGCGACCAGATTTTAAACGCCAACAGCTATGCTGGCAGAGGCCTTGCCCACGTCCTGATGCAGGAGGATATGACAGCGGAAACGCTGGCCGCCGCCATTTTGAAACTGTACCGGGAAAAAGACAGCATACGCGCCGCCATGGAAAAAGACCCCGCCAGCGACGGCACCACCAAGGTGCTGGAATGGATTGAAAAGGTTCAGCAGTAACCGACCGACCGCGGGAGCAGGCAGCCTTATGTTCATCATTGAAACACAGAACCTGACCAAGCATTACGGCCAAGCGCGCGGCATTGAAAGCCTGACGCTCCGTGTAGCACCGGGGGAATTTTTCGGCTTCATCGGCCCCAACGGCGCGGGGAAATCCACCACCATCCGCACGCTGCTGGGGCTGATTCTGCCTTCTTCCGGCACGGCGCAGGTGCTGGGCCTGCCCGTGCGGCAGGCCGTCCGTTTTCTGAATCAGGTTGGCTACATGCCCTCCGAAGCCATGTTCTACAACGGGATGCGCGTCAGGGAAATCATCGCCTATTCCGCAAAGCTCCGCAGGGCCGACTGTGCCAAAGAAGCAGGGGCGCTGTGCGACGCGCTGGATGTAGACACCAATAAAAGAATAGAAGAGCTTTCTCTGGGCAACCGCAAAAAGCTGTCCATCGTCTGCGCCTTGCAGCACAGACCGCCCCTGTACATATTGGACGAACCGACCAGCGGCCTTGACCCGCTGGTGCAGAAGACCTTCTTTGCCCTGCTGAAAGAGCGCGTGAACGAGGGGGCGACGGTCTTCCTCTCCTCCCATGTGCTCAGCGAGGTGCAGCACCACTGCACGCGCGCCGCCATCATCCGCGACGGCCGGATCGTCCGGGTGGACAAAATGGAAAACCTGTCGCAGCGCCACGCCAAGCGCGTCACGCTGCACGGCCTGACGGCCCTGCCGGATGGCCTTGCCGTGCAGGATTGTAAAATAACCGACCACGCCGTAAGCTTCCTCTACGCGGGGGATGTTCCCGCGCTGATTGCCAAATTGCAGGGCCTTCCCATCATCGATATGACGATGACCGAGCCCGATCTGGAAGAAATCTTCCTGCATTATTACCAGAAGGAGGAAGCGTGATGCCCGTATTTTCCTTTGATATGCGAAGGGGCCGCAAGGCGCTGATCGTATGGGCGGCCAGCATCGGCTTTCTTCTGATGGTGATCGTGCTGATGTTCCCCGAAATGAAGGGGCAGATGGCCGCCGTTTCCAACATCTTCGCCAACATGCGCATCTTCACGCAGATGTTCGGCATGGACAAGCTGGATTTCGGCACGCTGATCGGCTTTTACGACATCGAATGCGGCAATTTCCTGGGCATCGGCGGCGCGATGTTCGCGGGACTTTGGGGCATATCCGCGCTGGCCAGAGAAGAACACGAGCATACCGCGGAATTTTTGCTGACGCATCCTGTAAAGCGTTTATCCGTCGCGCTGCAAAAGCTGCTGGCAGTAACTGTCCAGATCGTCCTGTTGAACCTTGTCTGTTTTCTGGTCAGCCTCCTTTCCATCCTGTTGATCAAAGAGCCGCTGCCGCTGAAAGAGCTGGCGCTGCTGCATACCGCCTACCTGCTTTTGCAGTTGGAAATCGGCTGCCTCTGCTTTGGCCTTTCGGGCTTTATGCGCCGCGGCAGCGCGGGCGCAGGCCTTGGCCTGGTGATGGCGCTGTACTTTATGAACCTGTTCCGCAAGATCGGCACATCCGCCGCCTTTCTGCGCTATGTAACGCCCTACGCCTACGCGGACGCCGCCGACGTGCTGGAAAGGGGCAGCCTGCCCCTGCCCCTCGTGACGATCGGCTGCGCGCTCGCGCTCTTCGCGCTGGCCGCCGGCATCCTGCACTACACGCGCAAGGATATCGTCGCCTAAACCCCTGTATGATAAACGGCTGCCGCCCGTAATGGACGACAGCCGTTTTGCTTGTTTGCCTTTAGACTTTCCGCACGCTCAGCGCGGCGCTGCGGCCGTTGATGTCCCATGCCTGCTGAAACGCGCCTTCGGGGGCGGCTTCAAACAGGAAGCTTTCGGCCAGCACGACGGACTTGACCATCTCCATGTGCCTGCTCAGCGCCTCCTTTACCTCGGCATCCGCCTGACAGGTAACGGCGATGCGGTCCACCACGTCAAAGCCGGCGTCCTTGCGCATGGTCTGCAATTTGCTGATAACCTCGCGGGCATAGCCCTCCATCACCAGTTCGGGCGTCAGCACCGTGTTGACGGCCACCGTAACGCCCTTTTCTTCCTGCGCGACAAGGCCTTCCTTCTGCACGGTTTCGATGAGCACGTCGTCCTTATTCAGCACCACGTCCTGCCCGTCCACCGAAAGGGTGAGGGGTTCGCCCCTGTCAAAGCCCGCTACGGCGGCAGTGCCGTCGTAGGCGGCCAGCGCCTGCGAGATTTTGCCCAGCATTTTTCCGTAGCGCGGGCCCAGCACCTTCAGCTGCGGCTTCAGCTTGTAGCCGTTAAAGCGCGAGGCGTCGTCGGTGAACACGACTTCCTTGACGTTCAGTTCGTCCATCGCCAATTCCGCATAGGGCTTGTCGAAGGCAGCGCCGCGCACAAGCAGCAGGCTCAGCGGCTGGCGCACCTTGGCGTTGGCCAGGTTGCGGCAGGCGCGGCCCAGCTGCACCACGTCGATCAGTTTTTCCATCTGCTCTTCCATCTTGGGATCGATGGCGCTTTCGTCGCAGACGGGGAAATCGCACAGATGCACCGATTCGGGGGCATCCTTATCCACCGAGCGCACCATGTTCTGGTAGATTTCTTCCGCAAGGAAGGGCGTGAAGGGCGCGATCAGCAGGGTGATGGTATGCAGCACCCTGGCAAGCGTCGCGAAGGCGGCTTCCTTATCCCCCGCCATGCCCTTGCCCCAGAAGCGGCTGCGGCCCCGGCGCACATACCAGTTGCTCAGGTCATCCACCAGCCCCTGAATGGCGGCGGCGGATTCGGGAATGCGCAGGCTGCTGAGGCCCTCGTCCACCTGCCTGACAACGGTGTTGAGGCGGCTCAGGATCCATTGATCCATCAGCGTCAGGGTAACGTTTTCAATGGGATGTTCTTTGGGCACAAAGGCATCGATGTCCGCGTACAGGATATAGAACGCATAGGTGTTCCACAGGGTGGACATAAACTTGCGCTGTCCCTCGGACACCGCTTCGTCGTAGAAGCGGCTGGGCAGCCACGGCGCGCCCGCCGTATAGAAATACCAGCGCACGGCGTCCGCGCCCTGCTTGTTCAATACCGACCACGGATCAACCACGTTGCCAAGGTGCTTGGACATCTTGCGCCCGTCCTTATCCTGCACATGGCCGAGCACCAGACAGGATTTATAGGACGATTTGCCAAACACCAGCGTGGAAATGGCCAAAAGCGAATAGAACCAGCCGCGCGTCTGATCGACGGCTTCGGAAATGAAGTCCGCCGGGAAGTTCTGCTCAAACTTCTCTTTGTTTTCAAAGGGGTAGTGCCACTGGGCGAAGGGCATGGAGCCGGAATCGTACCAGCAGTCGATAACCTCTTTCTCGCGGTGCATTTCGCCGCCGCACTCGGGGCAGCGCAGCACCACCTTGTCGATCCACGGCCGATGCAGTTCCGGCAGGTCGACGGGGCCGACCGCCATCTTTTCCAGCTCCTCGCGGCTGCCGATCACATGGATATGCCCGCAGCCGCAGGTCCACACCGGCAGGGGCGTGCCCCAGTACCGCTCGCGGGACAGGGCCCAGTCGATCACGTTTTCGACAAAGTTGCCCATGCGCCCTTCCCTGATGTTGTCGGGCACCCAGTTGACGGAGCGGTTGTTGGCGATCAGACCGTCCTTTTCCTCCGTCATGCGGATGAACCAGCCGCCGCGCGCGTAATAGATCAACGGCGTATCGCACCGCCAGCAATGCGGGTAGTTGTGCGCGTACAGCGCTTTTTTCAACAGCAGGCCGCGCCCCGCAAGGTCTTCAAAGATCAGGGGATCGACATCCTTGATGAAGGTGCCCGCCCACGGCGTGCCCTCCACAAAGTTGCCCTCGGTATTGACCAGCTGGACAAAGGGCAGGCCCTGTTCGCGGCCGATGCGCGCGTCGTCCTCACCAAAGGCGGGGGCGATGTGCACGATGCCCGTGCCGTCGCTTAAGGTGACATAGCTGTCGCTCACCACATACCACGCTTTTTCGCGCACGGCGGCGTACCGGTACAGCGGCTCATACTCCATGCCGCACAGCTCCTCGCCCTTGACGGTCTTCAGCTCTTTGATGCGCCCGGCGTCTTCGCCCAGCACGCTGCCTACCAGCGCCTTGGCCATCACGCAGGTATCGCCGTCCAGTTCAAACCAGAGGTAATCCTCCTTCGCGTTTACGCACAGCGCCACATTGCTGGGCAGCGTCCACGGCGTCGTCGTCCATGCCAGCAGGTAGGTGTTCTCCCTGCCCTTGACACGGAAGCGCACAAAGGCGGAATACTCTTTGACTTCTTTATAGCCCTGCGAAACCTCGTGCGACGAAAGGGCGGTGCCGCAGCGCGGGCAGAAGGGCACGATCTTGTGGCCCCTGTACAGAAGGCCCTTATCGGCGATCTGCTTCAAAGACCACCAGACGCTTTCGATGTAGCTGTCGTGGTAGGTCACATAGGGGTGTTCCATATCCAGCCAGTAGGCCACGCGCTCGGACATTTCCTGCCACTCGTTCAGGTATTTCCAAACGCTCTTCTTGCACTGCTCGATGAAAGGTTCGATGCCGTACCGCTCGATCTCGGGTTTGCCGTTGATGCCGAGCTGCTTTTCCACCTCCAGCTCCACCGGCAGGCCGTGGGTATCCCAGCCCGCGATGCGCAGCACGCTCTTGCCCTTCATGGTCTGGTAGCGCGGGATCAGATCCTTCATCGCGCGGGTGATGATATGGCCGATGTGCGGGCGGCCGTTGGCCGTGGGCGGGCCGTCATAGAAGCTGAAGTGCTCGCAGCCGTCGCGCAGGCGGAAGCTTTTTTCCATGATGTCCGCTTCTTTCCAAAAACGGGTCACTTCCTTTTCGCGCTCGGCGAAGTTCATGTCTGTCGGTACTTTTTGATACATTGGCCTGCCTCCATAAAAAAATCCCCGCCCCCACATGGGACGGAGTCATTCCGCGGTACCACCCAAATTGGCGCAGTGCGCCCAGCTTTGACCCCTGTAACGGGAGGCCCCCGCGGATCATGATCCGTTGCTCCAAGGTGATCCGGCTCGGCAGCACCGCCGGGCTTTCACCCTCCCCGGCTCGCTGAGGCGCTGTTCCCCTCGCCCGTCCTTTTCTCAGCCGCTCCATTATATCAGATTGATGGAAATTGTAAAGCGCGGAAAGCGATTTCTGTTACATCCGCTTCGTTGCGGCAAAACCGGGCGCATGCTATAATACAATCGACTAACAGGGAGGCAACGTCTTACGCCTCTCTTTGGAGGTATGTATGAAGTCTGGTTTTCTCAAAGGCCTTGCCATCGTGCTGCTGCTTGCCTGTGTGACGCTGCTGGTTTCTTCCCCCGCCATGCTGGCCGAATGGCGGCCGCTGCCCATCGACCTGACCCCGGGGCCTGTTCCGAGGGGAGAATGCTACGGCCCGGATGGCCTGAGCTATCGGGATGATTCCATCGAAGTTTCCGGCGCCTACGGGCGCGCCTTCGATACCAATTATATCGTGATGCACGTCAAAATCACCGACGCTTCACAGCTTCGCACGGCGGCGGCAGGCAAGTTTACCAGTCAGAACGCCACGCTGGGCCGCACCATCGCCAAGCGGCAAAACGCCGTCATCGCACTCAACGGTGATTTCTTTGCCATGGATTCCTATTCCATCGCCATTCGGCAGGGCAAGCTGTACCGCAACCGCCCCACAGGCGAAGACGTGCTGTTTATCGATGAGCACGGCGATTTCCATGTGCTGAAGGATCTTAAAAAGAAAGAGCAGGCGGAAGAAGCCATCGCCAAACTGGAAGCCGATTACGGCAAAATCATCAACGCCTTTACCTTTGGCCCTCTTCTGGTGGAAAACGGCGTCTGCTCCATACCCGAAGACAAGAAGTACGGATACTTCAACGTGGGGGCGCAGGTGTATGCCCAGCGCATCTCTTTTTCCCAGATCGGCAAACTGGATTATCTGATTGTCGCTACGGAGGGGCCTGACAATGAGCATTCCCGTGGCATGACGCTGTACGAGATCGCCAAGACGACCGAAGAGGTGGGCAAAAGCTATGCCCCCGGCGGCTGCATTGTCAGCTATAATCTGGACGGCGGCAGCAGCAGCACCATCATCTTCAACAGCAAAAAGGTAAACGCGCCGGGCGCGAAATCCCGCAATATCAATGACATCATCTACTTTGCAACGTTGGTAAGACAATGAGCGCATTTCCGTTGGTTTCTTTTTCGGCCTTCGGGCTGACCGTATACGGCTTCGGCCTTGCGCTGGCGGCGGGCTTTGCCCTGATGGGGCTTTGCCTTTATATGAGCGCGCCCAAAGCGGGGCTTCCTAAAGCGGCTGCTTTTAGCCTGATGCTGTGGGCCGTTCCCCTGTCTGTCAGCTTGGGGCGCCTTGTCTTCTGCCTGTTCCGGCGCGATGCCGTGTTTTACGACATGGTGGACGGGCATTTTCTCGGCATGGCGCCGCTGTTTAAGGTATGGGAGGGCGGCTTCAGCCTGCCCGGCCTGCTGACGGGGATGCTGCTGGCCGTGCCGCTGACCGCCAAAGCATCCAAGGTCAAACCGGCGGACATGGCCGACTGGGCCGCGCCCCCCGCCGCGCTGACGATGATGTTGGCCCACCTCGGCACCATATTGGCCGGGGAAGGCTATGGGGAAATTCTGGAAGACCCCGCCTTCTACGCCGTTCAAAACACCTACGGCGAATGGCATGCAGCCGTGTTCGCTTTCGAGGCCGCCGTCTGTCTTGTGCTGTTCGTCCTGCTGATGCGCGCGCGCCGCACGCGCCCCGGCGGCAGGGCGCTGGCGCTTATCATCGCCTACGGCGCATTGCAGCTGTTTCTTGAATCTCTGCACCGGGACAACTACCTGCGGCTGGAAACCAACGGCTTCATCCGCGTCAATCAGCTGCTGTGCCTCGCCCTGCTGGTGTACGGCCTTGTCCGGCTGACCCTGCTTAACAAAGGCCCGGCGCTGCGCAGAAGGAACATCCTCCACTTTGTCCTGCTGGCGCTGACCGCGCTGTTTGTGATCGGCGCGGAGTTCTATGAAAAGCTGCCTCTCCCTACCCCGCTGCTCTATGCCCTCAGCGCCCTCGGCTGCCTGACGCTGGCGCTGGTCGCCGGTCAAAACGCGATGCAGGCGAAGCAAGCGGCATAGTTCCCTTAACGATTACAGAATGCCCGCAGTACGCATACCGATACTGTGGGCATTATGCTAAGGAGGCTTCCATGGACCGTCCAATCGAATACATCCTCCGCACCCGCGGCGAAAGGCCCGCGGCGAGCCTTGAAGCGGTATCCGTCCGGGAGGCGGAGAAAGCCCAGCGCTTTCACAGCAGTTTTCCCGGGTATCAGTTTACGCCGCTTGTAAAACTAAACCACCTTGCGCAGCGTCTCGGCGTCGGCCGCGTCTACGTTAAGGACGAGTCGTACCGCTTTGGGCTCAACGCCTTTAAGGTGCTGGGCGGCGGGTACGCCATCGGCAGCTACCTTGCGCAGCGCCTCGGCAAAGACATCAGCGAGGTGTCCTACCAAAGCCTGACCGATGAAGACACCCGAAAACACCTCGGCGACGTGACCTTTGTGACGGCGACCGACGGCAACCACGGCCGCGGCGTCGCGTGGATGGCCAACAAGCTACGTCAGCGCGCCGTCGTCTATATGCCCAAGGGCTCGGCCAAAGAGCGGCTTGATAACATCCTGAAAGAAAACGCCGACGCTTCCATCACCGATCTGAACTACGACGGCGCGGTGCATCTGGCCGAACAGCACGCCAAAGAAAACGGCTGGGTGCTGACGCAGGATACCGCCTGGGACGGGTATGAGGTGATCCCCACCTGGATCATGCAGGGCTATATGACGCTGGGCGTGGAAATTCTTGCGCAGCTGAAAGAAATGGGCGACGAACCGCCCACCCACCTTTTCCTGCAGGCGGGCGTCGGCTCCTTTGCCGGCGCCATTCTGGGCTACTTCGCTGCCGTGTACGGGGACAAGCGCCCCACCGCCGTCGTTGTGGAGCCCAATGAAGCCGCCTGCGTGTTCAAGTCGGCCAAGCTCAACGACGGCAAGGTGCACTTTGTCACCGGCGATATGCCCACCATCATGGCGGGGCTGGCCTGCGGCGAACCGTCCACCGTCAGCTACCGCATCCTGGACGCCTATGCGGATGCCTTTGTATCCTGCCCCGACTATGTGGCGGCGAACGGTATGCGCATCCTTGGAAACCCCATGACAGGCGATGCCCGCGTGATATCGGGCGAAAGCGGCGCGGTGGGTGCAGGGCTGCTCCACGCCATCATGCAAAATAAAGATATGGCCGCTTTGCGGGAAAGACTGTGCCTTAACGCTTCCTCCCGCGTGCTGCTCATCAGCACCGAGGGCGACACCGACCGGGAAAATTACCGCCGCATCGTGTGGGAGGGCGCGTACCCCGGCGTATGGGCAGATTGTGCTTTCAAATGATACATGATAAAATATGCGTAAAGAAAAGGACAAAGGGGTGACAGGCATGATGACGATCCTGAACCGCAAAAGGCTGTTGGCCGATTCCTCCGGCGAAGCCGCGGCCAAAGCCACGGAAGCCCTGAAAGCCGCCGGCATTTCCTATGTCATCAAAACCATCCAGAACCACTCGGCGCTGGGAAAGGCCATTCAAACAGGGGCAGGCGCCAGATCGTCCAGGGGCGGTATGCCATCTTCCGCTTATACGGATCAGATCACCTATGTGTATGCGGTCTATGTCCGGGGAAAAGACCTGGAAAGGGCCAAAAAAGTCTGTCAGCTTGGATAAGCAATCCACAGCGGGCGGTGTCAACGGTCAAAAAT
>CAZFUT010000016.1:0-36505 GCA_964522425.1 uncultured Oscillospiraceae bacterium | reverse complement strand
TCTAAACCAAAATCTCTCTCCGCTTTGGATGCATGAATGATTTTCATTGGTATTATTTAAAAACACTGTTCGGTACAAAAGAGCGTTCATTTCAAGTAGCTCAGGAAATGAACGCTCTTTGCCTAGCGTTGTGAGTTACCGGCAGTAGGCCTCTATGGCTTTGGCGGCGAATTCCGCCGTGCCCTGTCCGGCGGCCCTGTTGATGTTTTCGGTGAACTCGCCCCCGCAGCCGTACATTTGGCCAAGCCCGGCCAGTATCTGGCTGGAGCAGCGGTAGAAATGCGCGGTGATAAAGCTTTGCAGCTTTTGGATAAGCTGCTGCACTTCGGGATCGGCGGGCGACCTGTCCTGCTTTTCCCCGATCTGCGCAAAGATGTTCATCATTTCCGCCGTCATCCTGTGGCGCTGCCCGGGCATGCGGTGTTCATCCTTCTGTTCAAACTCCTTGTATTCCGGCGTGCCGCCCCATTGGGCCTTTGCTTTGGCGGCGTATTCATCCAGTTTTTTGGTGTCGAACGCTGAAAAATCCATGGTTTTTCCTCCTGTCGTTTGTATTTCACGGGCGAAGCGGATCAGGTTTTCAAGATGCTCCTTTTTCAGCGACAGGAGGCGAATCTGCTGCGTTAGCGCCTGCGCTGTGTCAAAGTGCGGGTCTTGAATGATCTTTTTGATCTCCTTCAAGGGAAACGCCAGCTCTTTAAACAGCAGAATCTGCTGCAAGACAGCCAGCGCATGGCCGTCGTACCGGCGGTACCCGGCATCGGTATGGCTGGAGGGCGGCAGAAGGCCGATCTTGTCATAGTATTGCAGGGCGCGTATACTCACCCCCGTCAACCGGCTTACCTCGTGTACGGTCAGCATGGGCGTTTCCTCCTTCCGTGTGTGCTTATCATAAACCATGACGCAGCGTAAGAGTCAATCCCTTATTCTGCGGGAGAACAGAAAAGCTGGAATGTTTTTACCTGCCCTGATACGCAATGATGTCCTTATCGAGGATGCTGCCGTTTTCCAGTATCAGCGCGTTTTTGAGCACCGCGCCTGCCTGCCCCGTCATCAGCTGGTTCAGGTAAGGCAAAATGACCCCGGAGTTCTGGTAGGAAAAGGTTTTGAAAAAGAAGGAGGGCGTGTGATCCACGGCGTAGTGCAGGATGCCGTCCACCACATAGGTCGGCTCTTCCACCGTGGTGGGGATGCAGGTTTCGATGCCGCCCTTCCTGTCGCAGCTGACGTCGATGATCATGGCGTTACGCTTCATGCGCTTTAAGTCCTTGCGGCAGATCATATGGTCGGTGCGCGTTACGTCCCAAAAGACGCAGTTGACGATCACGTCATAGCGGCCGATTTCGGAGCGCAGCAGCAGCTCCTGCTTCCTGTTGTACTGCATCACGCGCGCGCCCAGCATATTGAGCACCCGGCTGGCTCCGCGCGCGGTGTTGCCGTTGCCGATCACCGCGACGTCGAGGCCGTAGGGCAGCGCCCCGTAGCTTTGAAAGGCGTGGTATACGGCGGCTTCGCCCGCCAATTCGTTGTTGAACCAGAACACATGCCGCCCCTTGTCGAACATTTTTTCCCACGCGTAGGCGGTCAGGCCGCGGCTGATGATCCTGTCGGTGATGTCCCGGTTCTGCGTGGCGTGTACCCAGCCGAACAATATCTGGCCCGCGCGCATATCCTCTAAATAATAGGCGTCGCCGATCTTGGGGTCGCATACGATGTCCTTGCGCAGCGTTTCATCATGGGCGCAGATGCGGCACCCGGCAGACAGGTATTCTTCATCCGAAATGCCCAGCACGCGGCCGTAGCCCTCCTCCACGTAGGCCTGGGCCGGACACGCCAGTTTTTTGATGTCGCCGGGCACAATGGCCCTGCGCTTTTCGTTTTCCTTGGGGCTGATGGGAAAGCCTATGGTTTTGTATTTCATGCTGCACCTCCTATGGGTCGCTGCGCCCCGGCCCAGACGGGCCTAATCAAAACAGTGTAAAAGGAGCGCAGGGGTGCCGATTCGATGATTCTGTATCAAAATGAATCAAAACGCAATCGACGGGAACGGCGAAACAGGCCGGTGTGCATACCCGTGCGGATGCCGGGGCTATGTCGGTTCGCGGGTGATCTGTGTTTGGGTCACGGGCGGAGCGTTTTTACGGGAAAATGCATCGGTTGGTCTGTTCAGGCCGGGAAACTATGTTTATTCTATCATAACTTACCCATTTTGCTCAAGTATGGGTCTTTCCGGCACGGCCGCAATCGCCGCGTACGCCGCACGGCAAACCCCCGCCGGCATCCTTTCGGACACCGGCGGGGGTTTGCCAACCGAAGTTTTGTATCTTACTTCGCGTACTCGACGCTGCGGGTTTCGCGGATCACGTTCACGCGGATCTGGCCGGGGTATTCCATTTCCTTTTCGATGCGCTTGGCGATCTCTTTGGCCATGATCTTGGCGCCGTCGTCGTTGACGTCTTCGGGCTTCACCATGATGCGCACCTCGCGGCCCGACTGGATGGCGAAGGACTTGTCAACGCCGGTGAAGGAGTTGGCGATCTCCTCCAGCTTGGTCAGGCGCTTGATGTAGTTTTCCAGCGATTCGCGGCGGGCGCCGGGGCGCGCGGCGCTGATGGCGTCGGCGGCCTGCACCAGCACGGCTTCCACCGTCTGCGGCTCCACATCGTTGTGGTGGGCGAGAATGGCGTGGATGACTCCGGGGCTTTCGCGGTACTTGCGGGCAAGCTCGCCGCCTAAGGACACGTGCGTGCCTTCCTGCTCGTGGTCGACGGCCTTGCCGATGTCGTGCAGGAGGCCAGCGCGCTTGGCCAGCATCACGTCGGCATCCAGCTCCGCGGCCATCAGGCCCGCCAGGTGGCTGACCTCGATGGAGTGGCGCAGCACGTTCTGCCCGTAGCTGGTGCGGTATTTGAGACGGCCCAGCACCTTCACCAGCTCGGGGTGCAGGCTGTGCTGGCCGGTTTCGAATATGGCCTGCTCGCCCGCTTCCTTGATCTGCTGATCCACTTCCTTGCGGGCCTTGTCCACCATTTCCTCAATGCGGGCGGGATGGATGCGGCCGTCGGCCAGCAGCTTTTCGATGGCGATGCGCGACACCTCGCGGCGGATGGGATCGAAGGCCGATACGATGATGGCTTCCGGCGTGTCGTCGATGATGAGGTCTACGCCCGTCGCGGCTTCCAGGGCGCGGATGTTGCGGCCCTCGCGGCCGATGATGCGGCCCTTCATGTCGTCGTTGGGCAGGCTGATGACCGATACCGTGGTTTCGGCCACATGGTCGGCGGCGCACTTCTGGATGGCGAGGGCCACGATGTTGCGGGCCTTCTTGTCGCCCTCTTCCTTGGCCTTCTGCTCGATCTCGCGCACCATGGCGGCGGCGTCGTGATAGGCTTCCTTCTGCACGCGGCCTATGATGATCTGCATCGCTTCGTCGGTGGTGACGCCCGCGATGCGCTCCAGCTCGCTTGCCTGTTTGTCGCGCAGCTCTTCCGCCTCGGCGAGACGCTTCTGGATTTCTTCCGATTTGTGGTTCAGTTTTTCCTCGCGGGTTTCCAGATTGTCCAATTTCTTGTCCAGCATTTCCTCGCGCTGGGCCACGCGCCTTTCCGCGCGCTGCTGTTCGGCCCGGCGGTCGTAGATTTCCTTGTCCAGATCGGATTTCAGCCGCAGCACTTCTTCCTTGGCGGCCAGTACGGTTTCTTTTTTCTTTTCTTCAGCCTTGCGCGTCGCGTCCTCCAGCAGTTCCTTGGCGTATGCTTCGCTGCGGCCGATCTTTGCTTCGGATACGTTTTTGCGGTATATAAAACCGATTGCTATGCCCGCGCACAGCGCGATGAGCACCAGCGGTATCCATATGACCGGTGACATTTGACCCCTCCCTTGCGATATAGTCTTTCTTCGAATATGATTCGGGGTCCGGTGATATAAAAAAACCGCACGGAAAAAACCATACGGCTTCAGGCTGCATACTACAGGCACAGCGTGCGCAAGGAATTCGTCGTTGTATTGGATTAAACTCTATGACGAAACGGGAAACCCCCGATATCATGCCTTCACTCTGGTGTATTGAAACAGCTGACGCCTTTGATGGGCGATCGCCGGACAACCATTATATTAGAGGGAAGCGTGACGTTTGTCAAGCTTGGCGGGACAAATTTCGTCCGTCAGCGCTCGATGGCGATCAGGGGGATCAGCCTTTCCCGCGCGGTGCCGCCCGCGTGCACGCCCTTGAGCGCGTCCCTCTGCTGGGCGGTGTTGAACAGCGTGTCGCCGCTCATGGCCACGGCGATGTAATCGCCCAGCATGCTTTTAAGCTCCGGGTGGAAGGGGGGCGGGCCGAACAGGCGGCTTTCAAGCGCCTCATCGCGGGTGAACAGCCGGAAGGCGTCCCCGAAGGCTTCTTGGAACGCGGCTTCGAACTCTTTTTCCATACCGGGCTTTATGAACAGGTTGACGGCGCGCGGCTCGATGGAGGGCAGGCGCTCAAGGCAGGCGGCGATGCGCGGATGCTCGGAAAGCACATGCCCTGTTCCGTCGGTGTGCCCGTGGTCGGCGGTGACGATCAGCAGGGTGTCGTGCAGTTTTCCGGAAAAGGCTTCCACCGTCTTTTCGGCTTCGCGCAGCACGGCGCGCGCCTTTTCGCTGCGGCTGCCGTTTCTGTGCATGGCGCTGTCGGGCTCGGGCCAGTAACAGTAAATGTATTTTCTTCCGGGCTCCCTGGTGAGCGCCGCCAGCTTTTCGCCCAGGTCTGTCAGGCTCGTTACCTTGTCGCCTTCGTAGGGCGACAGGCGGCGGGCGTCGCCGCCCGCTTCGCAGATGCGGTCGATGATGGAAGCATAGGGCGTGTAGCGCCGCGCCGCGGCAAAGGACGCCGCGGGCTGGCCAAAGTCGTCGCGGTTGGTAAACACCACCACGTTTTTGTGAAGTTCCGGGTAGTACATCGTCCACCCCAGCCACCCATGCTGGGAGGGGAAAAGGCCGCTGTCAATGGAGGTGGTGGCGGCCACCGTGGTGGGCGGGAACACGGAAGAATAGCAGCTGTGCACATGGCGGCGGAAAAAGCCGTCCCTGTCCAGCAGCTCTTCCATATTTTCCTTGCCCATGCCGTCCAGCAGCAGCACCACCACGTTTTGATGCTCCTTTTCAAGCAGCGCATCGGCCGCCTGCAACGTGGCGTTGGGCGTGTCGCCGACGCCGAAACGCTTCAGCACCGAGCAGGCAAGGTTGGCGATGGTATCGCGGTGTTCGAACATGGCAGCGTTCCCCCTTTTTGCTGCCGCCATCATACACCAAAGCGGCGCGCGCTGGCAAACAAAGGCGCGCATGGGACGCGCAGTTGTTGCAAACTTTTTACGGGAAGATTGCAAAAGAAAACGCGACTGGGTATAATGAGCATGGCCGTTTGCGCGGCCATGACGTGTGAGGAAGGAAAGAGCATGAGCGAAGAAGCGCGTTCCCTTGTATACAGGCTGCTCAACAACATCAGAAAGGTCATCGTCGGCAAGGACGAGGCCATCCAGCTGGCGCTGATCGCGCTGCTGTGCAAAGGCCATGTGCTGATCGAGGACGTGCCGGGCGTGGGCAAGACCACGCTGGCGGCGGCGCTGGCCCGGTCGCTGGATTGCGGCTTTGGCCGCATCCAGTTTACGCCCGACGTCATGCCCTCGGACATCACCGGCTTTACCATGGTCAACATGAAGACCAACGAAATGACCTTTAAGCCCGGCGCGGTGATGACGCAGATCCTGCTGGCCGACGAAATCAACCGCACCAGCCCCAAGACCCAGTCTTCCCTTTTGGAGGTCATGGAGGAACGGCAGGTGACGGTGGACGGGGCCACCTACCCGCTGCCCGAACCCTTTATGGTGCTGGCCACGCAGAACCCCATCGACTTTGTGGGCACCTACCCCCTGCCCGAAGCGCAGATGGACCGGTTTTTCCTGCGCATCCGCATCGGCTACCCCACGGTGGAGGAGGAGGCGGACGTGCTGGGCCGCCACGCCGGGCAGGAGAGCCCCTTAAAGAGCCTTGCGCCCGTGTGCGGCGCGCAGGAAGTGATCGCCATGCAGCATAAGGTGGGCGCGGTGTATTCCAGCATCGAGGCGCGCAGCTATGTGGCGTCCATCGCGGCGGCGACGCGCAGCCACCCCGCGCTGCAGCTGGGCGCGTCGCCGCGCGGCGCCATTGCGCTTTTGAAAGCCGCGCAGGCCTGCGCGGTGCTGGCCGGGCGCGACTATGTGCTGCCCGACGACATCAAGGGCATGGCGCTGCCCGTTCTTTGCCACCGCCTGATCCTGACGCCCGAAGCCCGCATCAAGGGCATGACGGCGGAACAGCTGATGGCCGATATCCTGAAAACCGTGGCCGTGCCCGGCAAGGTATCATGACCGGCCGCCTCTACACCGTATGCTTTGCCCTGCTGTCCACCCTGTTATGCGCGCTGTCGCTGGGGGGACGGCTTTTTCACCTGCTGAGCTATGTGCTGCTTTCCATGCTGCTGATCGCCGTGCTCAGCGTGCTGTCGGGCCTGTTCGGCCTTCACCTGACCCAGAGGCTCGACAGCGTCAAGGCGGAGCGCGGCAAAAGCGTGCAGCTTTTGCTCGACGTGCGCTATCACGGCATCCTGCCTTTGGCCCCCCTTGATTTTCGGCTCTCGCTGCCCGAGGGCGAGGGTAGCTTTTCGCTGGAGGCGCGTACCCTTCGCACCGTCAGCGCGGCCTTTCCCTGCCCCCTGCGCCATGTCGGGGCCTTCCCGGTGGGCGTTGTGGGCGTGTTCATCAGCGACGTGTTCGGGCTGTTCAAAATCAAAAAGAAGGTACGCGCGCCGCTACCTAAGGCCCTGTCGCTGCCGCGCGCCTTCGGCATCGACAAACTGTCCTTCCCGCCGCAGGACGACGGGCAGATGGTGTCCAACCGTTCGGGCGAGGATGTAACGTCGCCCGAGGATACGCGCTCATACAGGGAGGGCGACCAGCTAAAGCGCATCCACTGGAAGCTGTCCCAGCGGGTGGGCGAATTGATCGTACGCAGGTTTGAGGTGCCCGCGCCGCCCGATACATTGATCTTGATGGACTGCACCGACCCCGTGGGCCATGAAGGGCAGGAGGACGGGCTTCTGCGCCTGCGCGATACGCTGTGTGAAACGGCGCTGTCCGCCGCCAAGGAGCAGATGGAGGGGCACAACCCCGTGCGCGTGCCGCTGTACGGGGCGCAAAGCTTCGAATTCCATGCCGATAACATGGGGCAGCTGGCGCAGTTTAAGGAGGAGCTGGCCGCGCAGCCCTTTGAGGGCGGGCAGCCCTTCTTTCAGATCCTCAATCTGGAACTGCGCAGGATGCGCAGAACGGGGGCCTGCATCGTGATCACCACCAGGCTCAACGCCGGCATCGTGGAAGCGGTGAACAACCTCCGCCGCTCGGGGCCCAGCGTGCGTTTCTATTTTGTGTGCTTTGAGCCCGATAAGGAGGAATACCGCCCCTTTATCGCCCGGATGCAGCGCCATCTGGTGGAGGTGTGCTATGTTACGCCCGCTTAACTGGGGACGCTTCCTGCTCGGCTGGGGGCTGAGCGTCCTGATCGCCATGGGCATCCTGTGGCCACTGCTCGACCTTTTGAGCATCGGGCAGGAAACCGCCTATGCGCTGTTTGCGGTGTTTCTGTTTACGCTGTTTGATAAACTGACCCGCAGGCTGCGCCCTGCCCTGCGTGTGCCCGTCCGCCTTGCGGGGGCGGGATTGCTGGCATTGTTCGCGGCAAAAGGCGTGATCTCCTTTGCGCGCGCGCTGATGGGAACGCCCTCTTTTCAGACGGCGGCGTTTCTGCACAGCGATACGCTGGTATTGCTGCTGTCGCTATTGATGTCCATGTTCGGCCTGCTGCTGTCGTCGGGCGACGCGGCCTTTGGCGCGCCGCTTGTCATCACCGCCGCCATGATGCTGTGGATGTCGGGCGCGCGGGCGGAGCTTACGCATTATCTGCCCGCCGCGCTGGCGGTGCCGCTGCTGTTCGTATATTCGCGGCCGTATCCGGAAACCGTCGAGCAGAAGCGCTTAGGGGGGGAAAGGCTGTGGCGGCGGGCGCTGCCCGCCGCCCTGACGGCCGTGCTGGTGGCGCTGCTGCTTACGCCCGGGCAGCGCACCACCTATGCGCCGCTTGAGAAAAAAGCGGATGAGCTGCGCCAGTGGATCAACGATTACTTCTTTTTTACCGATTCCCGGCAGGCGTTTTCCCTGCGCGGCGAGGGCTGGCAGCCCATGGGCGACGACGGCCTCGGCGGCGTGCCGCAGGTGCCCGACACCCCGGTGATGGAGGTCACGGCGGAGGGGAAAACCTATTTGCGCGGCAGCATCCGCGATATGTATAACGGCCGCGGCTGGTACGACACGATATCCAAAGACCGCTATGGCTACAATTCGCCGCGCTTTATGCCGCTGCGCGACGAACTGATGGATGCCGCTCTCCCTTCGGGCGGCGCGTTCCCGCTGCAAACGGCCGAGGTGCACATGCTGCGCGATTCCACCTCCACATTGCTTGTGCCGCAGCGGACGCGCGAGCTGATACCGGGCAGCGGGCTGGTGCCCTATTTTAACCTGGCCACCGAGATCTTTGTGACCCGTAATTTGAAGGCGGGCGACCGCTACACCGTGCGCTATGAAAACTATGTGGCGGGCGACAGCCTGCGCCTGCTGGCGCGCAGCATGGAAAACAGGCAGGACGCGCAGTACGGGAAGATCAGGGCGCAGTACACGGTGTTGCCCGAGCATCTGGCGGGCGACAGCATCGTGGGCGATCTCGCGCGGCAGTACGCGGGTAAGGCCCAAACGCCGTACGACATGGCCGAAAACATCATGCGGGCGCTGCAAAGCAACTATCGGTATACATTGGACGTGCCCGAAACGCCCACCGATATCGACTTTGCCGCCCACTTCCTTTTCCAGAGCAAAAGGGGATACTGCACCTACTTTGCGACCGCCATGGCGGTGCTGGCGCGGTCGGTCGGCCTGCCCGCGCGCTACATCGAGGGCTTTCTGGCCGACGGCGGCGGCGCCCCGCAGATATTGACCAGCCGGGACGCGCACGCGTGGACCGAGGTGTACATCCCCTCCGTCGGCTGGGTGGTGTTTGACGCCACCGCGCCCGACAACGGGCGGGGGCAGAACGATAACGGAAGGGAGGGCGGCGGACAGCCCGACACGACGCCCGAACCCACAGCCACCCCGCAGCCCACCGAGGGGCCGGACGAAGCGGAACATTCGCCTGAGCCCTCCGAACAGCCGCCTGAGCCCGGCGAAGAACCTTCCCCCGCCCCCAAAGACCGACAGGAAGATGCCGACGCGCCGCAGACCGGGGGAAAAACGAGCTTCCCGTGGTGGCTGCTTATGCTGGCGGCCGCGATCGCGCTGTCCGTTTGGCGCGCGCTGGCCGTTGACCCCAGGCGGCAGGACAAGAAGCTGCAAGACCCCGCGAAGCGCCTGCTCTTGTGGTGGCAGGCCTATGTGCGCGTGCGGGCGGCAGGCGGGCAAATGATGGAACACAGCGAAACCATGGAGGCGTATGCGCGCCGTATCGGCATGGGCGATCAGGACCTTCAGCGCCTTGCGGAAACGGTGTCCGCCGCCGTGTACGGCAAAAAACAGGCCGTGCCCCAGAGCGCATCCGCCATGCGCGAGCATTGGCAAAAGGCGCTGAAAGCGCTGCCCCTGCAAAAGAAAATGGGGTATTATGCAAAGCGCTTCATGGTGTCGGGCAAAGAAGCAAAGGCCGCGCTGGCGGCGTTTATGCGGCGCGTCAGGCTTGTCTTTAAGTTTTAAATATGGTAAGATCCTTTTTCTAAGCAACAGGCTAAGGAGCAGGCATGAAACTGACGGATATACGGTCTCCCGAGGATATCAAAAATCTGCCGCGCAAGGAGATAGACGGGCTGCTCGGCGAGCTGCGCGGACGCATCACCGAGGTGGTGTCGCGCAACGGGGGGCATCTGGCCAGCAATTTAGGTGTGGCGGAGCTGACGGTGGCGCTGCACCGCGTGTTCGATATCCCCAGGGACAAGCTGATATTCGACGTGGGGCACCAGTGCTACGCGCATAAGCTGCTGACGGGCCGCAACGCGCGGTTCGATACCCTGCGCACCTTCGGCGGCCTTTCGGGCTTTCCCAAGTGCAAGGAAAGCCCCTATGATTTGTACGAAACGGGCCACGCCTCCACCGCGCTGTCGGCGGCGGTGGGGTTTGCGCGCGCCCGGGACTTAAAGGGGGAAAACCACCATGTGGTCGCCGTGGTGGGCGACGGCGCGTTTACCGGCGGCATGTGCTACGAGGCGCTCAACGACGCGGGCAGCAGCAAAACAAAGCTGATCGTGGTGCTGAACGACAACCAGATGAGCATCGCAAGAAACGTGGGCGCGGTCAGCCAGTACCTGAGCTTTCTGCGCACCAGCAAGGGGTGGCTCGACGCCAAGAAGTCCATCACCGGCTTTTTGAAGCGCCTGCCCGTGGGCGGCGAAAGGATGACGCAGTGGGCGCGCGGGGCCAAGAACCATATCCGCAACATTTTTGTGCACGATTCTTTCTTTTTAGCCATGGGCTTTAAGTACTTGGGCCCCATCGACGGGCAGGACGAAGAGATGATCGAGCGCATGCTTCGCCGCGCCTGCCGGGTGGATAAGCCGGTGCTGCTGCACGTCGTCACCACCAAGGGCGCGGGCTACGCCCCGGCGGAAAAATCGCCGGAGAGGATGCACGGCACCCCGCCGTTTGAAATCGAAAGCGGCCTGCCCAAGGGGCAAAGCAGCCGCAAGGCCTTCAGCAAACAGGCGGGCGAAACGCTGCTTGATGTGGGCCGGGAAAACGAACGGATCGTGGGCGTATCGGCGGCCATGGCCGACAGCACGGGGCTGGCCGCGTTTGCGAAAGCATACCCTGCGCGGCATTTTGACGTCGGCATCGCCGAGGAGCATGCCGTTACCATGGCGGCGGGGCTGGCCAAGGGCGGCCTGCATCCCGTCGTGGGCATCTACGATACCTTCATGCAGCGCGCTTTCGATCAGGTGCTGGTGGACGTATGCCTGCAGAACCTGCCCGTCACCTTTTTGATGGACAGGTCGGCGCTGGGCGGCGAGGACGGCCCGACCCACCACGGCGTGTTCGGCAACAGCTGGATGCGCCCCATCCCCAATTTGACGCTGCTGTACCCAAGAAGCACGGCGGAGCTTGACCTCATGCTGCGGTTTGCCGTTGCCCATAACGGCCCCGTCGCCATCCGCTACCCCAAGGCGGAGGGGCGGCATCAGCCGCACTACCCGGTTCATGCTTTTACGCCCGGCGCATGGGAAACCTTGGAAGAGGGCGGCGATATCGCGCTCTTGGCGCTGGGCGGCATGGTGGATGAAGCGCTGGACATGCGGGCGATGCTCAAAGAAAAGGGCATCGATGCCGCCGTCGTCAACTGCTCCAGCGTAAAGCCGCTGGATGAAAGCCTGCTGGCTGCGCTTTCTGAAAAACACATTCCCTTTGCCGTGCTGGAGGAGCAGCAGCGGGCGGGCGGTCTCGGCAGCGCCATTCTGGAATGCTGCCATAAGAAGGGGCTTCATATGCCCATCCGGCTTTTCGCGCTGGACGACGCCTTTGTGCCGCACGGCGCGCACGGCGATCTGATGCGGTACCTGCATTTGACCGCCAAGGACATGGCGGAGGCTGTCGCAAAGGATTGGGAGGCGCTTCGTGAAAAAAAGGGCTGACGTGCTGCTGAGCCTGCAGGACCCGGCGCTGAGCCGCGAAAAGGCGCAGAAGCTGATCATGGCGGGCCGCGTCTATGCGGAGGAAGTCAGGGTCGGCAAGGCGTCCGATCTTGTGGATGAAGAAACGGCGCTGACGGTGCGCGGCGAAGACAGCCCCTTCGCGTCGCGCGGCGGGCATAAACTGGAAAAGGCCATCACGGCCTTTGAGGCCGATGTAAGCGGCCTTGTCTGTATGGATATCGGCGCGGCGGCGGGCGGCTTTACCGATGTGCTGCTGCGCCACGGCGCAAGCCATGTCTATGCCGTCGATGTCGGCTACGGGCAGATGGACTGGGCGCTGAGGAACGACGCGCGCGTCACCGTGATGGAGCGCACCAACGCGCGCGGACTAAGCAAAGAAATCGTGCCGCTTGGGCCAAAGCTTACGGTGATGGACGTGTCGTTTATTTCCATCCGCCTGCTGCTGCCTGTGCTGGCTTCCATCATGGGGGAAAACGGTCGGTTTCTGACGCTCATCAAGCCCCAGTTTGAGGCCGGGCGCGGGCAGGTGGGCAAAAACGGCGTGGTGCGCGAAAGCGAGATACACCGCCGCGTCCTCACCGAAATACGCGATTTCTGCCCCTCCTTTGCATGGTCGATGCGCAACCTCACCTTTTCCCCCATCAAGGGGCCCAAGGGCAACATCGAGTTTCTGGCCGATATCCGCCCCGGGGACGCGGGCCATGTGACGGACGAACAGATCCGCTGTACCGTGGAGCAGGCGCATAAGGAGCTGTAACGGCTCGTCAGATCCATCCGGTGTACAGCGGCGGGCGCGTATGGTATAATCAACATAAAGAACAAGCAACAAGAGGAGGCCCAACATGAAAAGAACGATTGCCTACCCGCTGGTCGCGTTATTGATTTTGTCGCTGATCGCCTGCGGCGTGCTGTTCATGGACAGACAGAGCCTCAGAATCCGCCTGCAATCCGCCGAAGAACAGATGAACGCCGCGCAGAACGAAGTGGGCACGCTGCTGAACGAAAAGGAGCAGTGGACGCAGGAGAAGAAGGCTGTGGGCAAGACCATCGGCGCGGTCAAGACCGTGTTGATCGACACGCTGAAAGAGCTGGACGAGGTGACGGACGTGTTTAAGACGGATCCTGCGGAAACGCCCAAGGCCACAACGCCGCTCGCCCTCACGCCAAAGCCCACGCAGGAAGCGACCGAGCAGCCGGAAGCCACGGCGCAGCCTGAGGGCAGCCCTCAGCCCAGGGCGAGCGACAAGGCTGTTGAAGCTTCAAGAGCTCCCTCCACCCCCGACCCCACCCCTCAACTGCAAGCCACGGCAGCGCCGACGCCGAAAAAGTAATCCCCCGGCCCGTGCGGCCGAAAGCGAAGGAACTGTTGCAGAACGTTCAAACGGCGACAGTTCCTTTTGCTGTGCAAAGCCCCGGGGCGCGAGGCGCCGCGCTCAAAGCAGCCATATATCCGACATCGGCTTCAGATGGGTATCCCCTTCGCGAAAAATATATAACCACTTCCATGATTTTCCGGGATACCGGAGGCTGTTTGCGGTGGAATAAAGTGTTTTTCCGTTGTCCTGCCTTGCTTTTTAAGAAAAATCGTGCGGCTGCGCTGTTGTGATGATAGGGGTGTTGTGTTATACTGGCTTCGGCTGGAAGGATGGTGCCGGGCAGGCGCATCCAAAGCAAAATTACATAATCATACACGGTGCAAAAGGAAAGGAAGGTGCGTTTATGCGGCGGAACTTAAGGTTAATGGCTGTTTTGGTGGCGCTGGTGATGGCGCTTCCCCTGGTTGTCCATGCGCAGGAGGTGTGGAAGCCTTTTGACGAACAGGGCCGGCCTTTGCGGACCGACCGGGACGCCAGAGGAGAAAACGGCGTCGTTGCTTCCTCCAACTACTATGCGAGCAAAGCGGGCCTCAGCATCCTTGAAAAAGGCGGCAACGCCATTGACGCGGCCATCGCCACGGCCTATGCGCTGGGCGTGGTCGAGCCTTTCACCTCCGGCCTCGGCGGCGGCGGCTTCATGCTGATCCATTCGGCCGATACCGGAGAAAACGTGTTCATCGACTTCCGCGAGCGCGCGCCCATGCTGGCGACGCCCGCTCTCTGGCCCATCGATGAGGACGGCAAGGTGATCGGCGACCAGACCAGCGAAGGCGGCAAGTCCGTGGGCGTGCCCGGCGAAGTGGCCGGCCTCGAATACGCGCTGGAAAAATACGGCACCCTGCCCCGCGGGGAGCTGATGCAGCCCGCGATCGATCTGGCCAACAACGGCTATCTGGTGTCGCACACCATGAACGCCGCCGCCAACGACGACTACGCCTATATGGTGAAGTATCCCGAGCTGGGGCACTACTACCTGAACGCCGAGGGCCTGCCCTATGAAACGGGCGAAACGATCAAAAACCCCGATCTGGCCAAAACGCTGGGCCTCATCGCCGAGGGCGGCCGCGATGCCTTCTACAAGGGGGATGTGGCCAAGGCCTTTGTGGACACCGTACAGAAGTACGGCGGCGTCATCACGCTGAAGGACATGGAGCAGTATGAAGTCAAGGTGCGCGAGCCCGTCCAGTCCACCTACAGAGGCTACCGGCTGATCTCGGCTCCGCCCGCGTCCTCCGGCGGCACGCACATGATTCAGATACTCAACATCCTGGAAAACTTCGACCTTGCCAAGATGGAGGTCAACTCCGCGCCCTACCTGCATCTGTTCTCCGAGGCGTTCAAGCTGGCCTTCGCCGACCGCGCGGCCTATATGGCGGATTCCGATTTCCAGGATGTGCCGCTCAAGGGACTGACCGACAAGGGCTACGCCAAGATGCTGTCCGAAAAGATCGATACGGAAAAAGCGGGCACCTATTCCAAGGACGACCCGTACAAGTATCAGTCCGGCTCCACCACCCATTTCTCCATCGCCGACAAAAAGGGCAACATGGTGGCCGTCACCAAGACCATCAACTACTTCTGGGGCTCCAAGGTGGCCATTGAAGGCTACGGCTTCATCGCCAACGACGAAATGGATGACTTTGTGCCCGGCACCGAATCGGTGAACCGCATCGAGGGTGGCAAGCGCCCGCTGTCCTCCATGACGCCCACCATCATCCTCACCGGGGAGGGCAAGCCCTTCATGACGGTCGGTTCCCCCGGCGGCACCCGTATCTTCCCCACCGTGGCGCAGGTGATCTCCCACGTGATCGACCACGGCATGGATATCCAGCAGGCCATCGACACCCCGCGCATCTTTGACAACGCGGGCAACAAGATCAATTATGAAACGGGCGAAAACGGCATCAGGGAAGACGTCGTGAAGGCGCTGGAAAGCATGGGCCACGAAACCAACGGCCGCGGCGAGTGGGACCTGTACTTCGGCGGCGTGCAGGGCATCGTTTATGAAAAGGACGGCACGCTGCACGGCGGCGCGGACCCGCGGCGCGACGGCAAGGCGCTGGGCTTCTGATACCGCTTCCGTGATTGTACGCGGCTCCGCCGCGAGATCATAATCTTTAACCACAGAAAGGAAAACCAACCATGCGGAAACTGATTGCATTGGTACTCTCCCTTGCGTGCCTGATGGGCGTCACCGCCTATGCCGCCGAAAAGGCGGCCGAGCCGGTAACCTTTGAAGGCCCCTACATCCTCACCTCTGCCGGCCAGAGCGCCGATTTCCAGATGGTGAAGACGATGATGAAGATGAACAAGGTGGAAAAATACTCCGAAGACGCGCTGCTGAAGCCCGAAACCATCCCCGAAGGCACCGGCACGCTGATCATTGTGATCGGCGGCAGCTCCAAGGGCCTGGGCGCGGCGGGCATCGACGCCGATCAGGAGCTGAAGCGGCTGGAAGACGTGATCGCCTTTGCCAAGGAAAAGGATATCCCCATCCTGGCCATGCACATCGGCGGCTCCGCCCGCCGCGGCGATCTGTCCGATAAGTTCATCGAGCCGGTGGTAGCGGCGGCCAAGGCCTGCGTCGTGGTGGAAGAAGCCAACGTGGCCGACAAGCTGTTCGACGCGCTGAGCGAGAAGTACGGCGTACCGATGACGTACATCGCCAAAAAGTCCGACGGGGCAAAGGTACTGGCCGAAATTTTGAAGTAATATCCTGTCCGGGGCGCAGGCTTCGGCCCGCGCCCCGGCGCGCGCTGCGGCGGCAGCATTTTTTTGTTGAAATGCCCCCCGCAAAAGGCCATGCGGCCCGCGCGGAATGATACCAAAGGAGCGATCGAATGAGTATCGAACTGATTGTCTTTATCGCCATGGTCGGCACCTTCATGGTGGGCTGCTTTGCGGCCAAGCTGCCGGTCAGCGTGTCCATGCTGGCGGCGTCTGTGGTGGGCGCGCTGGTGGGCGGCCAGGGCATCCCCGTGCGCCATCTGGTGGAGGGCACCTTCGCCTATGTGGACACCATTCTGGTGATCGCCACCGCCATGATTTTCATGAAGGTGGTGGAAAAGTCGGGCGCGCTGGACGCGCTCAGCTCCCTCATCATTGAAAAATTCCACAAGGCGCCCGCGCTGCTGCTGATCCTCATCATGCTGGTCATCATGTTCCCCGGCATGATCACGGGCTCCTCCACCGCGTCGGTGCTGTCGGCCGGTTCCATCATGGCGCCTATCCTTATCCTGATGGGCGTGCCGCGCGTGAACGCGGGCGCCATCCTGGCCATGGGCGGCCTGCTGGGCATGATCGCGCCGCCCACCAATATCCCTGCCATGATCATCTGCGGCGGCATCGACATGCCCTTCTCCGGCTTTACGCTGCCGCTGGCCATCCTGACCTTCCCGCTGGCCTTCCTCTTCGTATTGATGCTGGGCTATAAGCATGTGAAGCATCTGGACTATGCGGTGCTGGAGGGAAAGCTGGACAAAGACCTGCGCAAGCGGTACGGCTTCCGCATTTACCTGCCCATGATCGTGCTGCTGATGCTGATGGCGGCGTCCAGCCTGATCCCCGGGTTCCCCAACGTAGGTACGCCGGTGATGTTCCTCGTATCCGCCGCCGTAGGGCTGTTTACGGGCAAGAAACTCAACATGCTCAAAACGGCGAAGGATGCGGTGCGCGATGTGCTGCCCGTGATGGGTATTTTGATGGGCGTCGGCATGTTCATCCAGATCATGACGCTGACGGGCGTGCGCGGGCTGATCGTCAACGCCTCCATCTCCATGCCCAACTGGTGGCTGTATGTGGCGATGGCCGTCGCCATCCCGGCCTTTGGCGCCATATCCTCCTTCGGTTCCTCTTCGGTGCTGGGCGTGCCGTTTGCGCTGGCCATGATATCGGGCAATCAGGTGCTGATTGTGGCTTCCCTGGCGCTGCTGGCGGGCGTGGGCGACATGGTGCCGCCGACGGCGCTGGCCGGCATCTTTGCCGCGCAGGTGGTGAATGAGCCCAAGTACACGAAGATCCTCAAAAAGTCCGTGATCCCCATCCTGATCCTCATCGCCTATTCGCTGCTGTTTATCATCAATTCCAAGGCGATCGGCGCGTTTCTGAATATCTAAGGAAGGGAGGAACATTAAAATGACAATTGTTTATCTGGTCATTCTGGCCTTTGTGCTGGGGCTGGTCGTGTGGAACCTGTGGACGGAAGAAAAGACCGTCAACCAGATCACGGCCATGATGGTGATCGTTCCCCTCGTCCTCAGGCTGCTGCTGATCAAGTGAGGAGGAGATACGAATGAAGAAGCATCAAATCAGCGCCATTGTGCTGCTGCTGGTCGCGGCGGCCCTGTGCGTATACTGCGGCAACCTCTTCCTTTCGCTGAGGGAGCCCGACGTGGTGAAGCCCGGCGAGGGCGTAACGGAAATAAAGAAGCTGAGCGACTATTTCCCCAAGCTGATGGGTACGCGCGGGGACACCGACATCTACGTTTTAAAGGGTGAAAAAGAGGGCGGCAAGGTGCTGGTGATGGGCGGCACCCATCCCAACGAGCCGTCGGGCTATATGGCGGCCACCATCCTGGTGGAAAAGGCCAAGGTAAGCGAGGGCGAGCTGTGGGTGATGACGCGCACCAACAACTCGGCCTTCACCCACAACGATTCGCAGGAAGGCGCGCCGCTGTACATTCACTTTACCAACCCCAAGGGCGAGGTGCGGCAGTTCCGCTACGGGTCGCGCGCCACCAACGTCATCGACCAATGGCCTGACCCGGATGTGTACATCCACGCGGCCAGCGGCCAGCAGCTGTCGGGCTCGGAAACCCGGAACCTGAACCGCGGCTATCCCGGCCGCGCCGACGGCAACCTGACCGAGCAGATGTGCTACGCCATCACCGAAATGATCAAAAAGGAAAAGATCGACCTGACGTTCGACCTGCACGAGGCGTCGCCCGAATACCCGGTCATCAACGCCACCGTCGCCCATGAAAAATCCATGGACATCGCGGCGACGGGCCTGTTCTATCTGGATATGAACGGCATCGCCATGGCGCTGGAGCCGTCGCCCGTGAACCTGCACGGCCTGACCCACCGCGAGCTGGGCGACTACACCGACACCATCCCGCTCCTGATGGAAACGGCCAATGCGTCGCAGGGCCGCCTGCGCGGCGCCACCAACGAGCAGCTGGCGCTGGACGGCAAGGATAAATTCTATGTTTCCGCCGGCAAGCTGGGCATGCTCTATGTGCCCTATGACGAGAACGGCCACCCCATCGAGGAGCGCGTAGGCCGCCACCTGCAGGGCATTCTCTCCTACACGCAGGCCTTCTCCGAAACGACCGGCAAAGCGGTCACGCTGGAAAACGTGCCCACCTACGAAGAAATGATGGCCGCCAAAGTGGGCGATTATCTGAACTGATCGCCCTGTTGTACGCCTGACCGGGAAAACAAAGAGCCACCCCCCGCGCCGAACGCGGGGGGTGGCGTCGTATGGGCAAAATCAGTATTCCGCGGTGCCTGTGGTGCGGGGGAAGGGCAGCACGTCGCGGATGTTGGAGACGCCTGTCAGGTACATCACCAGCCGCTCAAAGCCCAGGCCGAAGCCCGCGTGCCTGACGGTGCCAAAGCGGCGCAGATCCATGTACCAGCCGTAATCCTCGGGCGTAAGACCCATTTCCTCAATGCGGGCCATCAGGCGGTCGAAGCGCTCTTCCCTTTGGCTGCCGCCCACCAGCTCGCCGATGCCGGGCACCAGCAGGTCAACGGCGGCGACGGTCTTATTATCCTCATTCATGCGCATATAGAAGGCTTTGATGTCCTTCGGGTAGTCGTACACGAAGACGGGGCGCTGAAAGTGCTTTTCGGTGAGATAGCGCTCGTGCTCGGTCTGCAGGTCCATGCCCCATTTGACGGGGTATTCAAAGCTCTGCCCGCTCTGTTCCAGGATGGAAATGGCGTCGGTGTAGCTGCACCGCGCAAAGTCGCTGCCCGTTACGATGTTCAGGCGCTCCAAGAGGGTCTTGTCCACAAACTGGTTGAGGAAGCTGAGTTCGTCCTTGGCGTTCTCCATCACGTCGGCAATGACGTGCTTGATCATGTCCTCCTCCAGCGCCATGTCGTCCTGAAGGTCGGCAAAGGCGATCTCCGGCTCGATCATCCAGAACTCGGCGGCGTGGCGCGGCGTGTTGCTTTTTTCGGCGCGGAAGGTGGGGCCGAAGGTGTACACCTTGCCAAAGGCCATGCAGTAGGCTTCCACGTTGAGCTGGCCGGACACGGTGAGGCTGGCCTTTTTGCCGAAGAAGTCTTCCCTGTAATCGGCGTGGCCGTCGGGTGTCATGGGCACCTTGTCCATGTCCAGCGTCGTCACCTGGAACATTTCTCCCGCGCCCTCGGCGTCCGAGGTGGTGATGATGGGCGTATGCACATACACAAAGCCTCTTTCGGCCAGATAGCGGTGGATGGCCTGCGCAGCCAGCGAGCGGATGCGGAACACCGCGTAGAAGGTGTTGCTGCGGGGGCGCAGGTGGGCGATGGTGCGCAGGTATTCAAAGGTGTGGCGCTTTTTTTGCAGCGGGTATTCCGGTGCGGAAAGGCCCAGCACCGTCACTTTTTCGGCGTGGACTTCAAAGGGCTGCTTCATATCGGGCGTCAGCACCAGACGGCCTTCCACTTCCACCGCGCTGCCCGTGGTGATGCGCGTCACTTCCTGAAAGTTGGACAGCGTACCGTCACAGACGATCTGCACATTGCGGAAGCAGGAACCGTCGTTCAATTCGATAAAGGCAAAGGCCTTGCTGTCGCGCACCGTGCGCGCCCAGCCGGATACGGCGACGGCGGCGCCGTCCTCGGGGGTTTTTAGAAACAGGCCGTTAATCTGCATAAGAGAATGCTCCTTCCTCCGCGATGATGCGGCCCAGCATGGCCGCGCCGATGATGCCCGCCTCGTTGCCCAGCTGCGCCAGCTGGATATTGGCGTACGGCATGGTCTTGAACATCAGGAAATAGGGAAGCTTGGCGCGCACGGCGTCCAGGAGAAAATTGCCCGCGCGGCTTACGCCGCCGCCCAGCACCACCATTTCCGGGTCAAGGAATGATACCACATTGTTGATGGCCAGCGCCAGATACCGGCAGTAGCGGTGGAAGAGGTGCAGGCTGATTTCGTCCCCCTCCTTGGCGGCGTCGAAGACCGATTTGGCGTTAAGCCTGCCGAGATCGCCGCCCACGCTCTTTGCCAACACACAATCGGGGTGCAGCGTGCAGGCTTCCCTGGCCATGCGGATGAGGGCGGTGGCCGAGCAGTAGCGCTCCAGGCATCCATCCTTGCCGCAGGTGCAGGGGATGCCGTCCAGTTCGATGGTCAGGTGCCCCAGCTCGCTCGCTACCCCGTGCGCGCCCGTCCAGGGCTTGCCGTTTACGATGATGCCGCCGCCCACGCCCGTGCCCAGCGTTAAAAATACGCTGCTCTTGCAGCCCTTGCTGACGCCCGCCACCGACTCGGCAAATCCTGCCACCGTGGCGTCGTTTTCGATGTGGATGGGGCGGTCGATATACCTGCGCAGCTCGCTCGTCAGCGGCACGTCGTTCCAGCCCAAATTGGTGCAGAACACCACGTTGCCCGTCTTGTTGTCGGCGATGCCGGGGATGCCGATGCCGATGGCGGCGATGTCGTCCGCCGTGCAGCCGGCCTTTTGCATGGCGTTTTCGCAGCAGGCGGCCATGTCGCGCACCACGTCTCCAAAAGGGCGCTGGGCCAGGGTGGGCGTTTCCGCCTGCGCGGCGATGCGGCCTTCTCTATCCACCACGCCGCAGCCGATGTGGGTGCCGCCCAGATCGATGCCTAAATACAGCATGTTTATTCCCCTCTCTTTTCTCTGTTGCGGTTCATCATGTCGTTGAAGCGCTTGTCCAATTCGCGCGCGGCGGAGTAGCCCAGCTTTTTCAGGCTGTAATTGCGCGCCGCCACCTCGATGATGATGGACAGGTTGCGCCCCGGCCGTACCGGCACCACCAGATAGGGGATGCGCACGCCCAGGATGCTGGTAAACTCCTCATCCAGCCCCAGGCGGTCATACTCCTTTTTTTCTTTCCAGTTTTCAAGGTGTACCGTCATGTCGATGGCCTTGTTCATCAGCACGCTGCCCACGCCGTACATCTGCCGGATGTCGATGATGCCGATGCCGCGTATCTCCATAAAATGGCGCAGGGTTTCGGGCGCTTCGCCGATCAGGCGGTTGTCGGCCACGCGCTTGATATCCACCACGTCGTCGGCCACCAGCATGTGCCCGCGCTTGACCAGCTCCAGCGCCGATTCGGACTTGCCCACGCCGCTTTCGCCGGTGATGAGCACGCCTACGCCATACACGTCCACCAGCACGGCGTGCATGGTGGTGCGGGGGGCCAGCACATTGTACAGGTACAGGATGGCGTTGACGATAAACTTGGTGGTGGGCTCGTTGGTGCCCAGCACCGCCACGTTGTTTTCATGCGCCAGCGCCAGAAAATCGTCCGGCGGCTTAAACCCCCGGCATACCGTGATGCAGGGGATGGGAAACGAAAAGAAGCGGCGCAGGCAGGCCTCCCTTTCCTTGGGGGCAAGGGATTCGATATAGGTCATTTCCACATTGCCGAACACCTGCGGGCGGCTGAAGGCAAAGTGGTCGTAATAGCCCACCAGCTCCAGCCCGGGGCGGTTAAACTCCGCCGATTCGATATTCCATTCCGTCTTGGTGGAGGGGGAGAGGATGCTCAGGTTGAGCGCCGTGGCAAAATCATTTGCGTTGACCATCGCTTTCACCTTTCTTCCCTGATCGTTTGACGAAGATGATTATACATCCTTTCACCGTTTGTGGCAATAAACGGCGGCATGGGTTATGATAGATGGGATCAACAAAAACTTTTTTTACGCGGTTTTGACTTTTGCGCTTTCCCGCGCGTCTAATGGATGAAGATGCATCTGAAACGGAAAGGAGGCGGCTAAGCTGCTCGATCAAGCCTTTTTTGTCCGGCAGGCGGAGGAGCTGGCCGGCGTGATGTACCATGTGGCCTGCGGCCTTTTGCACAGCGACGCCGACCGGCAGGACGCGATGCAGCAGGCGCTGCTGAAAGCGTGGGAGAAACGCCATTCGCTCAGAAACGAGGGCTTTTTCAAGACCTGGCTGATCCGCATCCTGATCAACGAATGTAAGAACATCCTGCGCATGCAGGGGCGCGTGCGCCCTGTGGAAACGCTGCCCGACGAAACGGTGCCCGCCTACGACATGGCGCTGCGTGACCTCATCGACCGTTTGCCCGAAAAGCAGCGGCTGTGCGTGATCCTTCATTATATGGAGGGGATGCCGGTGCAGGAGGTGGCGCGCGCCCTCGGGGTGCCCGAAGCCACGGTGCGCGGGCGGCTGATGCAGGCAAGGAAGCAACTGAAACTGGAACTGACGGAGGATATGGCCTATGAACATCCATGACATCAAAAACGCTTATCCTCCCGTGCCGGAAGATATCAGGCGGCGCCTTGTGCTGTCTGCCCGGAACTTGAAGGAGGAAAAACCCGTGAAAAGGAAACTGACACTGACCGTTGTGTTTGCCGCCCTGCTGGTGATGCTGGCCGCAGGCGCCGTGGCGCTGAGCATCAAAAGCAGCGTGGCCCCCGGCTATCCCAAGAAGTACGAACCCAAGATTGTCACCATCGACAAGCATTACGAGAACGACTACTTTACGCTGGACATCAACGACGCGGCCTCCGACGGCGTGCGCATGGAAATGGCCATGGATATGAAGCCCAAGCAGGGCGCGGACAGCGTGTACGTGTTCCCCAGGCTGTCGGCCGCGGCCAAGGGGCAGGCGCTGGAATGCGACATCGAATCCTGCTACGACGCCTACGACGGCATCTGGGTGCCCGAGCGCAAGGAAAACCCTGCCGGCCCCGGCAGGATATTTCTGGACGCGGCGCTGATGACCGAGGAAGAGATGGGCGCCACCTTCAAATTCGCCAGGGAAGATGTCAAGTGGACGCTCACCATGCATGTGCTCAAGCCCAACTGGCCGGTGGAGACGGACGAGTACACCAGGGACGGTTACTATGATGAAAAGAAAATCGGCTATGAGGAGTTCATGAAGCTGTTTAAGGAGGCCTACAAGAATAAGAAGATCCTGCTCACCTACGGCGATACCACGCTGGAATACGCTGCCAGCCTGCCCACGCCCGAGGGCATGACGCCGGAAGAACACATGATGATGCAGGAGTACGACCGTTTAACGCAAAGCGGCGCGTTCACTGAGATCGAAACGCTGACCTTTGAGTTTTCCACCCCCGGCAACAAGGACACGGCTGAGGCGGAACAGCTGCCCGTATTGGAGCTGAACGGCATCAAGATGGCCCTGACCAAACTGACCATGACGGACCTGAGCGGGGATTTCGCCGCCGCCATCACCCACCTGGACGGAAGCGATGCCAAGGCGCACTCCAAGCAGACGCTGTTTCTGGAGGTGCGCGCGGACGGGCAGGCGCTGCCAGAAACGTCGAGCAGTTTCGGGCCGAGCGACGACGGGAAGGCGCAGAGCTATGCGCTGGGTTTCAGCACCGGCCACCTAAAGGAGCTGCCTAAAGAGCTGACGCTGGTGCCCTATACGGTGGAGGGAGAGGGCTTCTACACGGTGCCCCTGCCCGGGCAGGAGATGCCGTACAAGAACGACCGCGTGTACGACACCGAACACGCCGTAACGGTGAAGATGCGCTGAGAAAGCGCGCTGACACCATGGCGGGGAGGCTGCGAGACGGCCTCCCCATCATGCCGCTGCGGCTAAAATCATGGTTGACACAAGCAGGGCTTTATGGTAACATCACTACTCGTCAGCAGGGATTGGCCTATCCACAATGGGCCGGTTTCCCCTCCGGCGGCACTGTGCGCCTGTAGCTCAGTTGGATAGAGCAACGGCCTTCTAAGCCGTGGGCCAGGGGTTCGAATCCCTTCAGGCGCGCCAATGTGGTGGGTATAGTTCAGTGGTTAGAGCGCCAGATTGTGGCTCTGGATATCGTGGGTTCGACTCCCACTACCCACCCCATTTTTTTATTGGGGTGTGGCCAAGTGGTAAGGCACAGGACTTTGACTCCTGTATTCGTAGGTTCGAACCCTGCCACCCCAGCCATGCGAAACCCCTTGAAATCCTTTGAGAAATCAAGGGGTTTTTATTTTGCGTAAAAACCCGCGTCAGTTGATTGACGGTTAATTATTTATCCCGTACATATACAACCGCTCAATTGTAGGAAGCCCGGGCCTGTGCTATCCTGTGTATATACAGCGTGAAGGGGGAAAGAGCGGCATGGGCATTGGAGAGATCATTCGCAAATACCGCAAGCAGGCGGGGCTGACGCAGGAGGAAGTGGCGCGCAGGCTGGGCGTCACCACGCCGGCGGTGAACAAGTGGGAAAACGGCAGCAACCTGCCCGACGTTCTGCTGCTGGCGCCCATTGCGCGGCTGCTGGGCATCACGACGGACGAGCTTTTGGGCTTCCGCGAACAGCTGACGGAGGTGGAGGTCGGGCAGTTCATCCAGGAGCTGGACGCGTGCCTGCGCAAACAGCCGTATGAAACGGCGTTTCAGCTGGCGAAAAAGAAGATCGAGACCTACCCTGCCTGCGGCAGCCTGGTCTGGCAGGCTGCGGCGGTGCTGGACGGCTGGCGCCTGTTGCATCCGGTGGAAAACGCCGAAAAGTATGACGCGGCCATCGAAGTCTATTACCGCCGCCTGCTGGAAAATCAGGATGAGGCGCTGCGGAACGCCGGGGCGGAGGCGCTGTTTCAGCGTGCGATGCGCAGCAACGAGTACGAACAGGCGCAGGCCTATCTGGACCATCTGCCCCGCGAGAATCCGGAGCATAAGCGGAAACAGGCCGTGCTGCATGAGAAAACGGGCAGGCGCGAGGAAGCGTACAAGGCCTATGAGGAGCTGCTGTTTACCGGCTATCAGCATATCCAAAGCGTGCTGAACGGGCTGCATATGCTGTACCTTGAGGAAAAGGATACGGACAGCGCCCGGATGATCGCCGAAAAAAGCAGCGCGCTGGCCGCGGTCTTCGATATGGGAAGGTACAACGAAACGTCCCCGCTGCTGGAACTTGCCGTGGCGCAAAAGGACCGGGAAGCAACGGCTGACATCATGCGCGCGCTGATCGACGGCGCGGATACGTTAACTGCCTTCAGGACATCCAGGCTGTACGGGCATATGGAATTCAAAACGCCGGACGAGCATTTTTCCGCCCGGGTACGGGACGACCTGGTGCGGGGCTTCTGCGACGAGGAGGAATTCTCCTTTATGCGCGGCCATCCGTATTGGGAAGCGCTGCGGGAACAGGCGGACAGCGGAACAAAGGAAGCATAGGGATCCTCAAAAAAGAAGCGCGAGGGGGAGCGGACACGGGCCGTTCCCCCTTTGACCATCCAAATATGGCCAAACGGTAAAAACGCCGGGCGGCGCTTGAACGGAAAGGGGGCATCATGTATAATAGATGCCGTTGAATGCTCGGGGAAAGCCCCCACACAGATTGAGAGGTTGAAACGATGAAGAAACGGGTTTTGGTTTCCCTGCTGCTGGCGGCGGCGATGCTGCTGTCCGGCTGCTCGCTGGTGGTGAAAGACCAGAAGGTGGACAACGCGCGCACCGTGATCCGGGTGAACGATCAAGTGGTGAACAAGGAAACCTTCATGCAGTCTTATGCGACGGCGCTGGAAAACCAGAAAATGCTGGAACAGCTGTACCGCAACTACGGGATGCAGGCGCCGGCGGTATCGGACGAAGAGGTTTTGCGGCAGACCATCGACGCTACGGTGCGTCAGATCGTGCTGGAGCAGAAGGCGAAAGAGCTGAGCCTGGACGTGCTGCCGGCGGATGAGCAGAAAGCGGCCGATGATAAGGCGCAGACGCAGTACGATTCGCAGCTGAGCAGCATCAAGACGCAGTTCTTCACCGGCACCAGTTTGGAAAATGAAGCGCTGGATAAGGCCGTGCAGGAAAAGGCCGCCGAGCTGGGCCTCGACCTTGCGCAGCTCAGGGAACAGACAAGCAAGGCCGCCGTGCTGGAAAAGGTGCGGCAGGAAGCCATCAAGGACGTCACCGTGACGGCGGAGGAGATTCAGAAGGAATTTGAAACCCGCGTCGAAAACGACAAAAAGAACTACGAAGAAAACGCCGATGCCTACGGCCAAAAGCGCAACGGCGGCGAAAAAGTGTACTATGCGCCCGCGGGCTATCGGATGGTGAAACAGGTGCTCGTGCCGTTTACGGCGGATGATAAAACGGCCATCGACGCCGCCCGCAGCGCGCTGACGCCGCTGACCACCGCCCTGAATAACGCGCAGACCGCTTTGGATGACAACGACAAGGCCATGGAAGCGGAGGGCATTGCCGCCGACGAACTGCAAAAGCTGACCGACAAGAAGGCCGAATTGCAGAAGGCGCTGGACGAAGCAAAAAGCGCCGAGCAGGTCGCGCAGCGGAACCTGACCGCCGCGCTGGAAAAAGGCTATGCGGCCATCGCCCAGAAGGCGCAGGATGTCTATACAAGGGCCCAGAAGGGCGAAAGCTTTGACGAGCTGGTCAAGGAGTTCAACGAAGACCCCGGCCAGCCCGCCGAGGGCTACGCCATCCGCGAGGGATTCTCCTCCTTTGACGAGGCGTTTGTAAAGCCTGCCATGGCGCTCACCGAAAAGGGCGGCGTGGCTGAGCCCTCCAAGGGATCTTACGGCTACTACATCGTGCAGTACGCCGATGACGTGGCGGAGGGCGCCGTTCAGCTGGACACCGTCAGCGATGCCATCAAGGGCGATCTGCTGAAGACCCGTCAGGATGAGACCTTTGAAAGCGCCGTCCAGCAGTGGATTGGCAGCAGCAGGGTGGAAACCTTTGCCGATCGGGTAAAGGACTGATCTTTCTATCTTTCCATCCGGCGTCCGCTGCGGCGGACGCCTTTTTTGCGCGCTGCTTTTTGGCATGCAGCGGGTCATCCAGACGGCTTCATGCAAATAAATATTCAAGAAACAATTCCCAAAGAAATTGCGGCAGTATTGTAATATAATTGTTAGATTATGGAATGAATATGCCAGTAATTTTTCATAAATATATACCGAAAGAGTTTATATTTCTTTGGAAAGAAGCAGATGCGAAAATAATGGCAATTTTTTTGTAAAATACTTGCAAATTGTATAATGATTTGCTATATTATACCATATATTGTTTTAAGAGGCGCTGATCTCCATGAATTCTTTGGCTATCGGTACGATCGGATTATGCATCCTCTCCGCCCTGCTGATGCTGGGCGGCTGCCGGGTCATCCGCAAAAAAGAGGCGGAGATGGTGCGGCGCCTGCGCGATACCGAGATGTATAAGAGCCTGTACCGAAGCATCACCCGTCTGGGCGATTATGCCGTGGATCAGGTGATTGTGGAATCAACGGGCGTTACCGTAACGTCGGTCTGTCCCGCGCATACGCTTTTGCAGTATGGCTTTAAGCAGAACGGAAACGCCTGCCGCAATACCGAGGTGGCGCGCCATGTGGCGCTGGCCCTGGGGGAAGATTTTCCCATCCTGTCCGACGGCGCGCAGTACAGGCTTTCCCGTTACCGCATTTTTCGCCTGAACGGCCGCAAGGAGTATGGCTATCTTTACACCATCCGCCGCGCCTGCAAGGATCAGGTGTTCCGTGCCCAGGCGCAGCGCAGCCTGAGGGTGTACTGATTTGTTTTCCGCTCTGTCTGGCTTCGCCGTATGCGCGGCTTCAGCGCGTTGAAAAAGCCCACAGCCGGGGCTGTCGCAGCTTTTGCGTTTTGCGGCAGCCCTTTTTGCTTTACGACCGAATCTCTGGTATTCTTCTGCGAAGGGTGGTATGATCGATCCTGTGAAGCGGATGAAGGAGCAGAGGAATGAGTCAGAAAAAACGCGGCGACACGCTCAACGATTATATGCTGCTGGCGCTGGCCGGCCTTATATCGGCTGTCGGCACCTATTTCTTTAAGTTTCCCAATAACTTTACCACCGGCGGCGTGACGGGCCTGGCCGTGGTGATGAAGGCGTGGTGGCCCGGGATATCGCAGACTGCGTTTTCCAACATCATGAGCGTCGCCCTGATGCTGGTGGGCATTGTGACGCTGGGGCGGGAGTTTGGGGTGAAAACATCGGTCTACACCCTGTGGTTTACGGCGCTGATTACGCTGTTTGACCGCTTTGTGCCCATGTCCGTGCCGCTCACCGGCCAGCCGCTGATGGAATTGATCCTGGCGGTGCTGCTGCCCGCCGTCGGGGCCGCGATGCTGTTCAGCATCGGGGCGTCCAGCGGGGGCACGGATGTGATCGCCATGCTGCTCAAAAAATACGCCAACGTGTACAACACCTCCACCGCCCTGCTGATGGCGGATTTCCTCATCGGCGTGCTGGCCTTCTTTGTGTTCGATATCCAGACGGGTATTTTCTCGGTCTTCGGCCTCCTGATGCGCTCGGTGCTGACCGAGGGAGTGCTGACCAACCTCAACCGGCGCAAGTATTTCCACATCATCACCGCCGATCCTAAGCCCATACAGGAGTTTATCACCAAAGACCTGCACCGCAGCGCCACGCTGTTTGGCGGCATGGGCGCGTACACCGGGGAGAACCGCACGCTGATCCTCACCGTGGTCAGTCCCCGGCAGGCCATCGACCTGCGCAACTTCGTGCGCGGCCAGTCGCCGAAAAACTTCCTGTTGATCACCAACACGTCCGAAATATTCGGCCGTGGCTTCCGCCGCCAGATGTGAGGTGGGGACAGGCTTTCAGGAGAAATCAAAAAGCGCCCGACCGCCGTTTCGGCAAACGAAGCGGGCGCCTGTGGGCTTTTGAGCGTACCGGAAGCGGCTGACGGCCCCGCCCGTCTTTGCTGCCGTGATCGCAATGTTTATATGAAAGGACGTTTTCCCATGATTCGGCGCACGGAGCTGCTTCGCTGTCTGAAGCGGCAATTGGCGGAACACCGCGTGGTCTATTTGTCCGCCTACTTTTCTACGGGCAAGAGCGTGCTGGTGCGCCAGTTTGCGGAATCCTGCGAGCAGAGCAGCGTGTATGACTGCCTGGAAGCGGAAAACCCGTCGCTGGCCGATTATGCGCTGCATCCGCCGAGGCTCCTGGTGGTGGATAACCTGCACGCCGCCGATGAAAAATGGATCGCCCGTGAACTGGTTTCTTTGATAGAAAGGCTGCCTAAGCAGACGGGGATTCTGCTGGCGGGGCGCGCAAAGCTGCCGCCCGCCCTGCGCATGCTGCACGCAAAGGGCGAGGTGGGCGTACTGGACAACCGGTTTTTGGCCTTCAGCCAGGACGAGATACGCGAATACTTTCTGGAGCACGGCATTCGTTTGCGGCCTGCGGATCTGCAGTTTCTGCGGGAGGTCGGCGAGGGCTGGGCGCTTGTCCTGTCCCTGACCGCGCAGCGGATGGCGCGGGATAAAAGGGCGACTCCCTTTTCGCTGCGCGCCGCCGTTGCCTTTGAGGCGCACGCCATTCTGCGGCATGAAATTTTCGCGGCCCTGCCCGAAGGCGACCGTATCCTGCTGACCGGCATGGCCGCGTTTCGTGACTTTACGGGGGATATGGCGCGCTTTATCACCGGGCAGCCCGACGCGGTGGACAGGCTGCGCCATATCGCGGAAACCAGTTATTTTTTACAGTTCACGCCGCCCGACAGCTTTCATATGTTCCGTTTTGTGCATGACGCGCTGATGGACGAACTGAAAAACGCGCGCCCTCAGGATTACATCGTGCAGCTCTATGCCCGCGCCGCGCTCTACTGCGAATTGCAGCGCGATTATCCAAGGGCCATGGCCTACCATTTGCAGGCGGGCAGCCGCGAGCGCATCCGCGAACTGCTGATCCGCTGCACGGAGGATCGCGTCGGCATGGGCTATTACATCGAAGCGCAGCCCTATTACCGCATGATGACGGAAGAGGAGATACTGGCGTCGCCCGGCCTGATGAAGGGCATGAGCATGCTCTGCTCTTTGGTTTGCTGCCCGGACGAAAGCGAACGCTGGTACCGGGCCCTGGCCGATTTTGCCACCCGCAGCGCGCGAAGCGATGCGCGCAGGCGGGCCGCGGAGGAAGCGGTGGCGTATTTGGACATCGCCCTGCCGCATCGCACCAATGCGCAGGTGGTGGGGAAACTGCTGCATGCGGGCCTGTCCTTTGCGGATTCCGCTTCATGGCGCAAGGGCTTCAACATTGCGGGCAACAGCGCGGGCATCGTCAACGGCGGCAAGGATTTTTCGTCCTGGGTGCGCAGGGGACGGAGGCTGTATACGCTGCTGAAGACTCCCATTGAGCGCGCGCTGGGCATTTGCGGGGCGGGGCTGGGCAACATCGCCCTTGGGGAAGCGCTGTATCTGTCCGCCGAAGACGCGGAGGATGAAGCGCTGGCGCTGGTGTGCCGCGGCGCGCAGGAAGCGGGCAGCGACTGGGAGATGCGCTTTGCCGCGCTGGGCGTGCAGAGCCGCATCCTGGTAAGCCGCGGCTGCGCCGACCAGGCCGTCGCGCTGATCGAGCATCTGCTGGATGAACTGCCGCAGGATCAGTCGCGCCAGCTTCGGCAGAATATACACGCGCATCTTTTATATCTGCGCATCATGACGGGCGATACGGCGCAGGCGCTCAACTGGCTTTCCCATGATGCGCCCGATGAATCCGCCTCTTTTCATCTGCTCGACCGCTACCGGTATCTCTTGAAACTGCGCCTGTATCTGTTAACGGGGCAGTGGTCGAAGACAGCGCTGCTGGTATCGCTCATGCGCGCCTACGCCGTCCGCTACAACCGCCCGTATCTGATGATCCAGCTGGATCTGATGGAAGCGCTGATATTAAAGAGGAGCGGGTCGGACGCGTGGCGACAGCGTGCCGGGGAGGCGGTCGCGCTGGCCGAAAAATGGCGGCTGATCCGCGTGATCGCGCAGGAGGGCGCCGCGGCCGCCGAGTTGCTGGCCGCCCTGCGTTTGCCCGATACGCCCTGGCATCAGCGGCTGATGAGCCTGACGCGCCAACAGGCGGCGCGCTATCCGCATTACCTGCAAAGCCATCCCGAGCATCCTTTGCTGACGGAGCGGGAGCAGGAGGTGTTCCGCCTGATGGTCGCGGGCTGCAGGAACGCCCGCATCGCGGACATGCTGGGCATCACCGAGCGGACGGTCAAGCACCACAGCGCGCAGATCTATCAAAAATTGGGGGTGTCCTCCCGCGCGGAGGCGATTGCGCGGGCGGCGGAGATGGGGGAAATATAACGCTTTCGGCGCGCTGAACACAGCAATGGCCTGTTGAAAAGTGCAATCTCTCCCTGTACTTTGGTACAGTGCTTCTCCGGGGATGAATGCGGTATGATATCCGCATGGGCCCAAATGGCCAATCATCGAAAGAGAGGTTTTCCCCATGAAAAAGGTTGCTCTGTTGCTGCTGACGCTCTCCCTGCTGCTGACGATGTCCGCGCTGGCTGAAATGCCCTTTGAAGCGGCCGTTATCCCGTTTGAAGAATATGGCGTGCAGATTTCCCTGCCCAGCGATTGGAATATGCTGGCGCTTGACGATGCCGCGAAGGAAGCGGGCATGATCTGCGCCGTCGCTTCGCCCGACATGGCGCGCAAATTCACCTTGCAGTTCAGCCAGCTGGAAAAGGAAACCACCATTGAGGAAGTGAAAGCAAGCATGGAAACCGCCTACGGCAAAGCGGACATCGTCAGCATTGGTGAAATTCCCTATGTTACCTTTGATGTGACGGACAAGGATATGACCGCGCTGGCCACCATGACCGGCGACGGCATGGGCATGTTCGTGCTCTATTTCACCCCTGCCAGCGATAAGGACTTCGGCCCCATCGCGCAGGCCATTGCCGCTTCCTTCGGCGCCATCCAATAATCGGCGTCCTACCCGCCGATAGAAAAAACCGGTCGCCCTGCGGGGACGGCCGGTTTTTCGCGTTTTGGCTGTGTGTCTTTTACCGAATGCCCGTTACCTTGTAATCCAGCGCTTCCACGGCCCTTTGAAGCGCGTCGTCGCTGACGTCTTTGGACAGGGTGACGACGGCGGCGGCCTTTGTGTGGTCGGCGGCGGCGGACACGACGCCGTCAATGCTTTCCAGCGCTTTTTTGACGGACGCTTCGCAATGCCCGCACATCATGCCGGTGATGCCGATGGTTTTTTCTTTCATGGTAGTCCCTTCTTTCTTTGTATGGTGGCGCAGGGGTTTATCCCTGTTGCTGTCGTGGATGTTGATCAGGTTCAGCCTGAGGGCGTTGGTGACGACGGAGAAGCTGGACAGGCTCATCGCCGCGGCGGCAAACATGGGGTTCAATTGCCAGCCGAACAGGGGGATGAATACGCCGGCGGCCAGCGGGATGCCGATCACGTTGTAGATGAAGGCCCAGAACAGGTTTTCGTGGATGTTGCGCAGCGTGGCGCGGCTTAGGCGGATGGCGGCGGGCACATCGCTTAAGCGCGACTTCATCAGCACCACGTCGGCGGCGTCGATGGCCACGTCGGCGCCCGCGCCGATGGCGATGCCGATGTCCGCCCTGGTGAGGGCGGGGGCGTCGTTGATGCCGTCGCCCACCATGGCAACGCGCCCCTGCTGCTGGAGGGTGCGGATCACGGTTTCCTTGCCGCCTGGCAAGACGCCCGCGATCACCTCGTTGACGCCCGCCTGCCGGCCGATGGCCCTGGCCGTGCGCTCGTTATCGCCCGTCAGCATCACCACGCGGATGCCCATGTTTTGCAGGGCCCTCACGGCCTCGGGGCTGTCCTCCTTGATGGCGTCGGCTACGGCGATGATGCCGGAGAGGCTGCCGTCTTTTCCGAAAAAGAGGGGCGTTTTGCCCTCTTCCGACAGACGTTTCGCCTGTTCTTCCCATAAGGGGGAAAGGCCGGCGTTTGCGGAGGCAAAGGCATAGCTGCCGCCGAACAGGGGGCTTCCGTCCATAGAAGCGGTCAGCCCATTGCCGGGCAGGGCGGTAAAATCGCTCACTTCCGGGGCGGAAAGGCCCGCTTCCTCCGCCTTGTGCAGGATGGCCCTGGCGAGGGGATGCTCGCTCTTTTTTTCGAGGGCGAGGGCGAGGGCGAGCAGGCCGTTTTCGGTAAGCCCCTCGGCGGGCAGGATGTCGGTCACCCGCGGTTCGCCGGAAGTGATGGTGCCGGTTTTGTCCAGCGCCACGATGTCCGTTTTGCCCGTTTCCTCCAAAGAGGAAGCGGTCTTGAACAGGATGCCGTTTTTCGCGCCCATGCCGTTGCCCACCATGATGGCGACGGGCGTGGCAAGGCCCAGAGCGCAGGGGCAGCTGATGACCAGCACGGCCACCGCCCGCGTGAGCGCCGTGCCGATGGGCGCACCCGAAATGAGCCAGCCAAGCAGCGTCAGCAGGGCGATGCCGATGACCGTCGGGACGAAGATGCCCGATACCCGGTCGGCGATCTTGGCGATCTCGGCCTTGGTGGCGGCGGCGTCGCTGACCATCTGGATGATCTGCGACAGCGTGGTGTCTTCGCCCACCCGCGTGGCGCGGCAGCGCAGAAAGCCCGATTGGTTGGCGGTGGCGGCCGATACCCGGTCGCCCGCCTGCTTATCCACGGGGATGCTTTCGCCCGTCAGCGCCGATTCGTTGACGGCGCTTGCGCCTTCTTCCACCACGCCGTCCACGGGGATGTTTTCGCCGGGACGGACGACGAACAGGTCGCCGATCTTCACCTTTTCGATGGGCACTGTTTTTTCGGCGCCGTTTTCCACGATGACGGCCGTTTGGGGGGCCAGCTTCATCAGGCTTTTCAGGGCGTCGGTGGTGCGGCCCTTGGAGCGGGCTTCCAGCATCTTGCCGACGGTGATGAGCGTTAGTATGGTGGCGGCAGCTTCAAAGTAGAATTCGTGCATGTAAGCAAGCACCTGGGCGCTGTCGCCCCGCATCTGCGCGCCCGTCATGGCCATCAGCGCCCAGGCGCTGTACACAAAGGCCGCCGTGGAGCCCAGGGCGACCAGCGTGTCCATGTTGGGCGCGCGGTGAAGCAGGCTCTTAAAGCCGCTGATAAAGAACTTCTGGTTGATCACCATGATGATGGCGCTCAGCAGCAGCTGGACGATGCCCATCAGCACATGGTTGCCGTCCATCAAGGCGGGCAGCGGCCACTGCCACAGCATGTGCCCCATGGACAGATAGAGCAGGATCACAAGAAAGAACAGCGAAAAAATCAGCCGCCTTTTCAGCCGGGGCGTTTCGGTATCCTTCAGCGCGTCCTCCCGGACGGGGGCGCTGGCCCTTGCCTGCGATACCCGTTTAACCGACGCGCCGTAGCCCGCCTTTTCCACGGCGGATATGATGTCGGCATCCGACGCCGTGCCCTCCACGCCCATGGCGTTGGTGAGCAGGCTCACCGATACGGAGGTCACGCCCTCGATGTTCGAAACGGCTTTTTCCACGCGCGCGCTGCAGGCGGCACAGGACATGCCGGTGACGTTGTATTGCTTCATACGATCTCCTTCCGAATGGGTGATGGGGCGGCAGGCTTCCTTTCCGTCGGAAGATGGAACGGGGCGCGCCCCTTTTTTCTAATATACCCGCCGCGGAGCGGATCAAGCGCGAATGATAGGTAAGGCTATCTTGCTGTATGATGATACCACAATGCGCGGGGGAATGGTAGATCATCCCCGCGCAGCCCCAAAAAACGGGAAGGAAAAAACCCGCGCCGGCAGCGCGGGTGAAAGCGGGGAGCGCAGCCTCTCAGCGCTTGATCAGCAGCACGCTCACATCGTTGACGTTGGTGCCGGTGGGGCCGGTCATGATGAGGGCGTCGGCGGCCTTCAATGCAAAGTAGGCGTCGTTATCGTCCAGCGCGGCCACGGGATCGATGCCCTTTGCGTTGAGGCGGCCGCAGGTGTGTTCATCTGCGATGCCGCCCGCCGCGTCGGTGGGGCCGTCGGTGCCGTCCGATCCCAGCGAAAACACGCAGGTGCCGCGGCATTTCCGTATGCCGAGGGCGGCGGACAGCGCCAACTCCTGGTTGCGGCCGCCCTTGCCCTTGCCCTTTACATGCACCACCGTTTCGCCGCCCGCGATGTAGGCGACGGAGCCTTCCTCCTCCTGATGGTCGGCGGCGATGGCGGCCAGGAAGCTGCCCGCCTCGCGCGCTTCGCAGGCGAGGGAGGCGGTGAGGATATGCGGCGCGTAGCCCAGCTTTTTCGCGGCGTTCGCCGCTGCGCGGCACAGGTTTTTCACGCTGCCGGTGACCAGCGTGGTCACGTTGGCAAGCTCCTTGGGCGTATCCTCCGAAAGCGCCTTTTCCGCCGCTTCGGACAGCCGGATGCCGTAGCGGCGCACGATGCTCTGCGCGTCCTCTTTGGTGGAGGTGTCGGGGTAGGCGGGGCCGGAAGCGATCATATCCAGGGGGTCGCCGATGATATCCGACAGCACCACGGCGTATACATGCGCGGGCGCGCAGGCCAGGGCGAAGCGCCCGCCCTTGACGAGGCTCAGCCGCTTGCGGATGGTGTTGATTTCCACAATGCCGCAGCCCGCGTTTAACAACTGCCGGGTGATGTCCTTCATTTCGGAAAGGGGAACCCTGGGCTGCTCAAACAGTGCGCTGCCGCCGCCCGATACCAGAAACAGCACCGCGTCGCGGCTGGAAAGCCCCTGCACCATGGCCAGCGCCTGCCGTGTCGCGCTGACGCTGTCCTCATCGGGCACGGGGTGCCCGGCCTCCATCACCCTGGTGCGCGGGATATCGCCCATTGAATGCCCATGTTTGGTGATGACCAGCCCCTTTTCGATGGTGCTGCCAAGGGCGTCTACGGCGGCCCTGCCCATCTGCCAAGCGGCCTTGCCGACGGCCACCAGCAACACCCGGTCATGCCTGGAAAAGTCGATGCTTTTCAGCGCTTCCCGCACCGCTGTGTCGGGGAGTGAGGCGGCCAGCGCTTCCTGAATGATGATGTTTGCATCCTGCTGTACGGTGTTCATGGCGCGTTCTCCGTATCTGTATTTTTTTCCATTATAGCAGGCGGGGGAAGCGGGCGCAACGGGAAAACGGGAAAATGCAGGGCGCCAGCATTTACAAATACGAAGACATGAAGGCACAGCACAACGACAAGTAATCTCTTGAAACTTTCAAGTCGCGGCCAGGCTTAACGAGTAAATAACCTCAACGCGAGAAAGCTGTGGACACAAAATCTCAATAACGGGGATTTTTGTGGGAAAACAGGATGCATGCATGAAATCAGCACGATGATGCGTTATAATGATGTGCAAGTGTTCTAAATAACGAAAGGAATGAACGATATGAAAAACTCTATCTTCAACGTAAAAAAGTGGATCGCTATGATTGCTTTGTTGCTCGCTCAGGCAGTTTT
>CAZFUT010000015.1:0-36658 GCA_964522425.1 uncultured Oscillospiraceae bacterium | reverse complement strand
GTGGCTTTCATCGCTTCTCACTATACCACTTGGGTCTCCTTTTGCTTCCCTCCTCCTGTTACCTATCTATGATACTCTTACATTCCTCGCAATTTGGTGGTTTCCAAGCTCCTTCAGGCGCCGTCGGGCCGGTAATTCGCTTCTCCCGGTACGGTGGCCTCGATCACCCCGCCCTGCAGCTGCTGCTTGCGCAGTTCCTGCAGGACGCCGCGCACCGTGCCCACCTTGGCGCGCAAATACTGCCCGCTGCCCAGATGCACGGTAAACCCATCCGCCGTAACCATGTAAATGCTGCCCGTTTCGGAAAAGCTGATGCTCGACACATTGGCCATCATGCCCTGCAGGATCAGCTCTTTTACCAGCTCCGTGCACGCCGCGATCTGATGCGGCATTCTGACGCTCGGCACGCTGCCCACGCGGATGTCCTGTATGGCCAGGCCGGAAATGCGCGCCATACCCTCCGCCATTTGAAGCTTCTCCCCTTTTTCGAGGATCACCCCGTCGTCGGCCATGATGTAATCGATGCCGATATAGCGTATGCAGGCGGCGGGAATGCGCTCCCTGACGTTGAGGATCAGAGAGGACGGGAAATGCTTCTCCATGCTGAGGTACACCAGGTACCGGTTGCGGTTGATGCCTTCGCGTATCGTTTCTTCGTTCAGATTAAAATAATTGCTCGTCGCGTTAAGGCCCGCCGACAGCGCCACGGTTTGCCACGGCACATTCTTGATCCCGTTGACGGTCAGATGCCGTATCACCAGCACATTATCCCGAATGATGAACATCGCGCTCAGGCCGATCACAAAAACGCTCAGCAAAATCAACGCCTTTTTAAGCCCGCGCGAAACCGCGGGGGCTTCGCTTTGTTCATAGGAAAGCTCCGCGTCATCGTCCTGTTCTCCGCCCGTCGGCGGCTGGGGCGTATTCTGCCAAATCTCGTCTGCCATCAGTCTTTTTCCGCCATGCGGCTCACAATGTCCTTAAAGATGCGTCCGCGCTGCTCATAATCCTTAAACTGGTCAAAGGAGGCGCAGGCAGGCGAAAACAGCACCGTTTCGCCGGGTACGGCGTTTTCCCGTGCCAAACAAAGCGCTTCTTCCAGCGTTTCCACGCGCCTTACCTCTTGAACCCCCGCTTTTTTCAAGGCTTCCGCAATCAGAAAGCCGGTCTGTCCCAAGGTAATCACCATGCGGATATAGGGGGAGCCTTTAATGACCGCCGCCAGCCGTTCAAAAGAAACCTTTTTATCATAACCGCCCATCAGCAGCAGCGTCGGGCCGTCCATGGCTTCCACCGCTTTGATGGTGGAATCGGGGTTTGTTCCTTTGCTGTCGTTGATATAGCGCACGCCATGAACGGCGCGCACAAACTCTATCCTATGTTCTACGCCCTCAAACGTGCGCAGGCTGTGCCGTATCACCGGCGCGGGCACGCCAGCCGCGTAGGCCATCACGGCAGCGGCCAGCGCGTTTTCAAGGTTATGGCGTCCGGGCAAGCGCACATCCTTTTCAGCGCAGACCGCCTTTTCCTCTCCGCCCCATCTGATCACGATCTGCCCGTCCCTCAGAAAAGCACCCTGCTCCACCTCTTTGGCCGCAGAGAACCACGCAACGCGCGGCGCGATATCGCCTGCAAAGCCCGCCGCTATGGGGTCTTCGGCGTTCAGCACAGCCACGTCTTCCGCGCCCATTCGGCAGAAAATACGCTTTTTCAGCCCGACATACGCTTCCATACTGCCGTGCCTGTCCAAATGGTCGGGCGTGATGTTGAGCACCGCCGCGATATGCGGCTTGAATTCCTCCGTGCTTTCCAACTGAAAGCTGGACACCTCGGCCACGATTCGCCCTTCTTCCCCGACATGCAGGGCGGCCGCGGACAGAGGATAGCCTATGTTGCCCGCCGCGAAAGCAAGATAGCCCGCCTTGGTCAGCATATCCTGAAGCAGCGAAACGGTGGTTGTTTTTCCGTTGGTTCCCGTGACCGCAAAAATCGGGCAGGGAATAAACGAATAGGCAAACTCCATTTCGCCCACCATCTTCAGCGCGGCGCGGGCCGATGCCATATCCTTTTCCGCGGGCGGTATGCCGGGGCTGAACACGGCAAAGTCGCAGGTTTGAAGGAGAGGCTCCAAAGGTTCGCCAAAATGCTGTTCATGCCCTGTCATTTCCTCTAAAAACGACAGGTCTTCGAATTCTTTTTCGCTTTTCCTGTCATACAATACGGGTACGCCGCCCGCGGCCTCTACAAGCCGTGCGGCCGCCTGCCCGCTCCTTGCAAGGCCGAGGATCAGCACCCGTTTCCCCTGAAGGGATGCCTTTTCCAGCCTTGGATTTTCATGCATATCTAAAACACCTCGGTATCCGTCAGCGCCGGCCCAGAATCTCCTGTACGATCTTCTTTTCGTCAAACGCGCGTTTCACGCCGTTGATTTCCTGATAGGTTTCGTCTCCCTTTCCGGCCAATATCACCACGTCGCCGTCCCCCGCCATCATCAGCGCCTTTTCGATGGCGTCGCGGCGGTTCTCCATGATCTCATAGGCGCCGCTCGTTTTTTTGATGCCTTTTTCAATCTCCTGAATGATCTTGTTCGGATCTTCCGTCCGGGGGTTATCGCTGGTCAAAATCGTATAGTCGGCGCCCAGCCCCGCCGCTTCGCCCATCATGGGACGCTTGCCGTGGTCGCGGTCGCCGCCGCAGCCGAACAGCAGAATGATGCGGTTGCGCGCAAAGCCGCGCACGGTCGCCAGAATATTCTTCATGGCGGCGGGAGAGTGCGAATAATCCAGCAGCACCTTATAGGGCGTATGCGTATCCAGCAGCTCGGCGCGGCCGGGTACCGATTTAAGCTTTTCGATACCGGCCACGATATGCTCGGGCTCAATGCCCAATATCAGTCCGATCGCCGTCGCAGCCAGCGCGTTGTATACGTTGAACATGCCCATCATCCGCATATGCACGGGATAGCGTTTTTCATTCCACAGCGACAGCGCAAAGCGCACGCCTTCTTCGCTGATCTCGATATCGCGCGCAAACACATCGGCGTTGGCGCTGATGCCGAAGGTGCTGTACGGCACCTTGATTTCCCCGATGATGGCATCGGAGGATTCCTCATCCGCATTCAGAGCCGCGTTGCGTACCATGCCGGAAGTGAAATAGTGTTTTTTCATGTCGAAGTAGGCCGCCATGGTGCCGAAGTAATCCAGATGATCCTGCGATAAGTTGGTGTAGCAACCCGCTTCAAACGTGATTCCTTCCAGACGGTGCATCGCCAGCGCATGGGCGGAAACCTCCATGCAGACCGCCTTCACCCCCTGATCCACCATCATCCGCAGCGTCTGGTGCAGTTCAATAGGATCCGGCGTGGTCAAATTGCCGCGCATCCACTGGCCGCCGATCATGTTCCCCGTCGTGCCGATCAGGCCGCTTTCAATGCCCGCCGCATCCAATATCGACTTCACAAAATAGCTGGTCGTCGTTTTGCCCTTGGTGCCGGTGATGCCGATCATCCGCAGGCTGTCGGCCGGATGGCCGTAAAACTCGGCCGCCATCAGCGCCATGGAAACACGATCATCGTTTACCAGTACCTGCGGCACGTTGATATTGTCCAGAATACGGGTCACCACCAGCGCAACGCAGCCGTTTTCCACAGCCTGCGGCGCAAAGGTATGCGCGTCAAAGTGCCGGCCGGAAATGCAGAAAAACAGACCCTTGTCTGTTTTTACCCTGCTGTCCTGCGTTAACGCGTTGATCTCACAGTCCCCGGTCAATCGAAGGCAATGAGCGGCTCCCGCTAATTTCGATAGTAACATATTATTTTCTCCGTCATTTTCGGATTGGGATACAAAGTGTAAGCACAGCGATGGGCCTTATTTTTGCCCGTACACGCTGGCCGATACAAACCCGCTGTCCAGGCTCGGCGGCCTGGTATCGGGCGCGCTGATGTGGATCACCGTGTCATCCGCCGCGCGCTTCATCCCCAGCTCCTGCACGGCATAGTAGCAAATATACGACGAATCGCACGCTTTGTCAAAGTCGGCCTGCAAGGCGGCCATTTCCTGCTCCACCTGCGTGTACTGCTGCTGCAGGGTTTTCAGGTCATTCTCCGCCCGCAGCCTTGCCGACATCAGGTCTCCGCCCTTTGACAGCATCACCAGCACAAAGAAGAACACCACCGCGACCGCGGCCCAGACGGGCATGGACCAGTCCATTCTGGCCATCGCCTTTTCACAGGCTTTAAATACCTGCCGCGTTTCGTCATTGACGACCGTTTCGGCATCCGGGAGGTCTGCGCTGTCGCGCATATTGATTCTCATATTCAGTTTTACCTGCGCGCCGGCCTTTACATACCGGCTCTGCATGGCACCCGCCTGCGACATGGCTCGCTCCTTTCTCAGCCTTCTTCGGCGCTTTCGTCGATCAATGCCAGAATATCGATTTCACCCGATGCAAACTTGGCGTCTTCCATCCTGGCCTGCTCTTCGGATACGATCAACACATGGTCGAACGCCCCCGAAACGCGCACAGACATCGCGTCTTTGATAAACAGTTCCCTCAGCAGCGCGGGAATCAGTACCCTGCCCTGCTGGTCAAATGTACAGTTACGGTATGACAAACGGGAAAAACGCGCGGCCACAGGCTCCAGCGCCCGTTTTTTCCTGGCCAGCAGCTTTAATTCGTTTGCCCGTTCCGCCCACACTTCTTCGGGATATACGGCAATGCTGTCCTGCGCCGTGTTGACGCTGACGATGATGCTGTCCCCCAGCTGATCTCTGAATATCTGCGGGATGATCACGCGCCCCTTCGGATCAATGCTGTGCTGAAAAGCCCCGTTGAGCAGCCAGTCTTTGCCGGAAACGCCGGATTCGCCGCTCGCAACAGCCACGCCGTCCGTTCGTCCAGTCTCCTTATTTTCCACGCTGCTCACCACCATTCCACACAAATCACCACCAAGTAATCACAAGATAACACTAATCACCACCACCGTCAACTTGAAAACCCGCTGTTTTTCAGCCGTTTTCGGGCGTTCAAAACGCACTTGGGTTTGTTTTGAGCGCATTATAAGAACATATTTTCCTGTTTAGTATTTAATATCGTTTCTATGTTCCTGTTAAAACGCCGTATTTCATTTATTTGTGATGTATTTTTGTCGCTTTTTGTTCAATGCGACGAATATTTTTACATTCCATCGGCATACCCGGCGCGCGAAAACAACCGGCAAAAGCGTTCAAACGGCAGAAGGCAACGGCGGCAAAGAGATTTCACAAAGCATACCGTTTTCCCCTTCGCCTGCCGCATTTGTTCCTTTCTCGCCGTACAAAAAAACGACATGATGAAAGCTGTCATCACATCGTTCGAAACAGTTTGCTTTCCTCATTCGGACGGAAGCTTCAGCAGGCGGAAGCCCAGCCCGTCGCAGGATACAAAATGGTACCGCACGCCGTTCAGTTCCCCCGAGAAAGCGGTTTTGGTGCCCGCGCCGTGTATGTGCCCGTATACGGCGTCATCCGCCCGAAACCTTTCCAGCAGCGCCGACACCTCCGTTCCCCCGCCGCCCATTTCGACCGGCGGGTAGTGCAGCAGCGCGATCAGTCTTTTGGAACCGCGCAGCCTCTGCGCCCGCGTCAGCGACATTTCCAGCCGCATCAGCTCGCGCCTGTATATTTTTTCGTCCTTTTCTTCGCCTTCCAGCGTCCAGCCCCGCGTGCCGCAGTACACCACATCATCAAAGGCCAGCGCGTCATTTTGAAGGGCATACATGCCATCCGGCAGGCACTCGCGCAGCCTTGAAATGGAACTCCACCAGTAATCATGGTTGCCCTTCAGCAGGATCTTCCTTCCGGGCAAAGCGGCGATGTTTAAAAGATCGGGCAGCGCATTGTCCAGCGTCATCGCCCAGCTGGTATCCCCCGGAATGAGCACCGTATCCTGTTCCGTTACCCTTTCCAACCAATCCTTGCATATCCGTTCAAAATGGCCTTCCCAGTGAGCGCCGAAAACATCCATCGGTTTATCGCCGCCGCCGGGAAGGTGAAAATCGCTGATTGCAAATATGGAGGGCTGCTCACAGGTCTTCTTCGTCATCCTCTTCCCTGTTTTCGTCTTCCTCCATCTCTTCCAAAGAGAGGTCGTTGCTGATCTCCTGATACTCCGCTTCGGGGATATCTTCCTCAATCTCGGGGATGATGTCGTCATCCACCGTGTCGTCGAGGCTCATTTCATCCTCTTCGCCCCCCGGTCCTTCCACCGCTTCGCCGCGCGCCTGCATCTCTTTCCAGCAGAACAGGCAGACATCCTTGCCGGGTATGGCGGGCGCTTCGTTGCACACCGTGCAAAGCTCCACTTCTTCCCTTGTCTCTTCCCCGCGCATTTCACGCAGGCAAACCTTGCAGTAGGTTTCCGCGTCGCTGATATAGTTTAATTCGCAGCGCGGGCATTTCTTAAACCCCATTGGTTTTCCTCCAGTGCCGATGTTCTAAAAGCAAGGGGATTATACTATGGTAATGGAGCATGCGCAAGGGTTAATCGTTTTTTCTTTTGCGTCTTTTTGAAGAGTCAACCATATTGACAAATACTTTGCGTTTCCTTTTTCCTCTGCCTGTTCTCCCCGGCAGCGTCACCGTCATGGAATAGGCGGGCGTCACCGTGCTGCGATTGCGCGCAACGTTCAGCACCAGCGATACGCCGATCACGTTGGTCAGTAGGTTGGAGCCGCCGTAGCTCAAAAACGGCAGCGGGATGCCGGTGATGGGCATCAGCCCGATGGTCATGGCAACGTTCTGGAATACGTGGAAAAACATCATGGCCATGACGCCGATGATGATCAGCTGCCCAAACCGGTCGTAGGTATAGCGCGCAAGATAAAGCATTCTTAAAACGATCAGCAGATAAAGAAGCAGGATCACGCCGCAGCCGATAAAGCCCACCGCTTCGCCCACGGTGGCAAACACAAAGTCGGTCCAGTCTTCGGGCACGAAGTCCAGCTGCGAGTGAGAGCCTGCGATGAACAGGCCGATGCCCCTCAATCCCCCCGACCCGATGGCCTCCTGAGAGTTGAGTATCTGCAGTCCTTCCTTGCTGGCATACTTATGCGGGTCAAGGAAAGAGATGATGCGCAGAAGCCGGTAGTTGTCCGAGCCGGATATCAGGCCGTAACCGAAAATAACGCCGACGGCAACGGCGGCAACGAGGGCAAGGCCCAGCAGCCATTTCCAATCCACCCCGCCAAAGTAGATCATCACATAGAAGATGACCGCCATTACGATGACCGAGCCCGCCTCGCCCTGCATAAAGGTAATGCCGATGGGTACCGCCACCAGCCCGATGAGCCGCACCGCGTCCTTGAAACTGTTCATGGGCTTTGGGTTATTGGTCATGTTTCGCGCCAGCATGAGGATGATGGCGATCTTGGCAAATTCGCTGGGCTGGAGCATGCGCCCCAGCGCCAGCTGGAACCACGCGCTCACGCTGCGGATGGCCGAGGTGCCCAGCACGACCAGCAGCATGGCAAGTACGGCCAGATAAAAGTAACGCGCGTAGTTGCGGAACTGCTCATAGGGGATGGATACAATAAACCACACGGCCAGAGGCGAAGCGATGGTAAAGATGGCCTGCCATGAGCCCGTGCTGGAATGGATGATTTTGCCGATCAGCGGCAGGTCAGCCGTTTCAGCCGGCCGGTAGGTTGCGACAGAAATAAACAGCACACCCAGTATCATCAGCGTATAGGTCAAAAAAAGCAGCCAGAAGTCGAAAAACGGCTTGCTGCGCCGCGTGTCCTCCTGTCTGAGGCTCAATACAGCGTCCCTCCTTTTCGTTTTCTCAAAAAGCGCCGAAAGGCTGTTTCCATATCCGCTTCCAGCGGAATATCGCTGCCCTGTATCCGCGCGGACAGGTTGCGAAGGCTTTCCTCCACCGCACTTGCCCCGCACTCCGCCATGGTCTTTCCCGACAGCATGGCGCTGTATACGGCGCGCTCATTGGGAATAGCACCCATGACACGGACATCCAGGGCCGCCCCGATGTCCCGGGGCGCTCGAATCAGCCCCTTCTTCATCGCATCCTTTTCATAGCGGTTCAGCACAAGGCCGGCGCGAAGGCCGCGCTGTTCAAACAGCATGGCGGCGGTTTTCTCGGTATCGCGCAGACACAGGTCATCCGGCGTTGCCACCAGCAGGGCCTCATCCGCCACCTGCATCACATTGCGGAAGCCGCGCCCCAGCCCGGCCGGGCAGTCGATCAGGATGACATCATAGTATTTTTTCAGCGTCTGGAATATTTTCGCCATGTCCTTGCGCCCAAAATCGCCCGGGCGCACATGCTGTCCCCCCACCATCAGGTACAGGGAGGGGAAACGCGGATGCTGCAGCGCCGCATCCGTCAGCGCACAGCGTTTTTCCACGCAGTCGTTCAATTCAAACAGCACCCTGTCTTCAAGGCCCATCAACAGGTCCAGACAGCGCAGGCCGATGTCTGCATCCACCAGCAGCACGCGCATCATCTGTCTTGCCATCGTCACGGCAAGCCCGGCAGCGACGGAGGATTTTCCGACGCCGCCCTTGCCCGATGCGATCATCCAAATCTTTCCCATTTCTGCACCTCAGGGCATCAGTTCGTTGCCCGGCACCACCGGCAGATCGCCCACGCGCTTGGTTCTGTCCGTCATCCACCATTCCATAAACTGCTTGGTGGCCAGCACCGTTTCGCCGCCCGCCATGCCGTTGGGGATCAGGGTGATGACGGCCACTTCCGCCGGGGTGTTGAAGGGCATCAGCGCAACGAACCAGCCGTTGTTTTCCACGTCCAGCTTAACGCCGCCGATGGTGATCTGTGAAGTGCCCGTTTTTGCCCACAGGTCGTTTTCATACTTCCAGCCCTTGAAATATTTGGCCGCCGTACCGGATTGGTCGGCGTCAACCACGCCCTTCATGCCTTCCCGGATGTACGGCAGGAACTGCGCCGCATTCTCCAATTGGCCGAACACGCTGGGCTGGTATTTGTTCAATATCTCGCCCTCCGGCGAAATCACCGAGTCGATGATATTCAGGTTCAGCACCGTGCCGCCGTTGCCGATGGCCGCGGCATACCGCGCGACCGCGGCGGGGGTCAGCAGGGTGATCGATTGCCCGATGCCCATCTGCACTTCCAGGCTGCCGCCCCATTTGATATCGTTCAGGTATACCCAGATATCGCCGATGACGGCCTGTTTGTACACCATATCGCGGGTCATGTTCAGTTCCGCCATCAGGATGGGGCGCATGGCATCCGCCCACTGGCCGGAAGGCGTCACCACCGCCATGTCCATCAGCTCTTTGATGCAGGCGTCCAGTCGCGCGTCGTCATACGAGATGCCGTAGCTGGAACCGATGTTCCGGAGATGCTTTTTAATGGAGGCCGCGACCAGAATTGGTGTCGACGTTTCCTGCTCGTTCAGCGAAACCGTCGGGTCGTACAGAGAAGTCTGACAGCCCACGACGCTGCGCGCCTCTCCCGGCAGCTGAATGCCGGTCTTGCTGGTCAGACCCATCTGCGCCGCGTACTTGTAAAGCCTGTTGGAGCCGTGATCGCCGTACAGGCGGCCCGCCAGCTCATAAAAGAAATAGTTGCAGGAATGCGATATGCCTTCCACAATGTTCTGGTTCGCGTGCTTCCAGCGCTGGCTCTTGGTGATCCAGCACACCGGCGCGTCCGCCTCCTTGTTGGTGTAGCGCATATAGAAGCCTTCGTCGCTGATCTTGTCATTCACCGTCAGCTCTCCGTTGGTCAGAGCCGCCAGCGCCGTCACCATCTTAAAGATGGAGCCGGGTTCGGCCCTGGACTGGATGCTGTAATTCCACAGCACCTTGCGCGGGTCAAGCAGGTATTCCGCCGCCTCCTTGCCGCCCGCCGTCATGGCGTTCAGATCGTATGTGGGATACTGCGCCATGGCCAGCACGCTGCCGGTGTTGACGTCCACCACCATCATGGCGCCGGTTTCCGCCATTTTCATGGGATACTTGTCAAAATCGCGCTTATCCAGCTTTTCCTGGTTCTTTTCAAGCCAGTCCGGCTGCATGATCTTGGTTTCCTGCTTGTCGCGGGTATGCGCGATGTTGCTGGCGATGGCATGCTCCGCCACCTGCTGGTAGGCGGCGATCAGGGTCAGCTTCACGTTGTTGCCGTCGCTGGGCGCCGTATAGGATATCTGCCTGGTCAGGCGCCCCAGGTTATCGCGCTCCATCACACGGCTACCCTGTCTTGAGGAGATGTTGGGCGTCAGCCAGTTTTCCATGCTTTTTTCAACGCCGTCCTTGCCGATGATGTCGTTTAAGGCATATCCGAGCGGTTTCAATTCTTCCTTATAGTTGTCGCTCTCGCTGATGGGGCCGACATAGCCGATCACCTGCGAAGCCATGTTGCCGCGCGGGTAAATGCGCTTTTCGCCGTTGGATATGTCGATGCCGTCCAGCACCATTTTGCGCCCGGTGATCTCGCTGACCGCCGTAAAGGGGATGTCCTTGGCAATGACGATGGGCACGGAGTTATACAGGTTCATCTGCATTTCCGAATAGACCGCCATCACCTTCAGGCAGGTTTCCTCGCTCAGATCACGGCTGCGCAGGTCGTAGCGATCGAGAAAATACTCATAGCACTTCTCCGCCGTATCGTATTTCTCTTCGTTCAGATAGTGGTTGCTGTACCACTGGTTCTTGCGGATGTCCCACGCGCGGTCGCTGATGCCTTTGCCGAAATTAAACGCCCACACGTTGGTTTCGGGATCGCGTTCGATCACAAATTTCACCGCGATCTGGCTGCCGTACTTCTCGATAATGGAAATGGCTTCCAGGATGGAACTGGTGAAGCGCTTGTAGTCCGCCTCCCTGTTCTGCTTCATGTTCTGCTGGAAGGTCACATTGAACGTTTCCTCGCTCATGGCCAGCACCACCGAGTCGGCGTCGGTGATCATGCCGCGCTTTCCCGTCAGGCGCAATGTCTTTTCGCTCTTGCTGCCCGCGTCCTGCTTATACAGGTCGGCATTGGTTACCTGCAAACGGTACAGGCCCATCATCAGAAAAGCGAACGAAAGGATCACAGCGGCTGCAAACAGCCAGTAGCGTAGGTTGAGGCGTTTTTCAACTTTCATCCTTCGTTTCCTCCTTTTCGGGTTTCCGTATCTGCTTGTTCTCTTCTGCCGTCACAGGGACGTCTGTTTCCTTTTCCATCTTTTTATCCGCTTTCGCTTTCAGCTTTTCCACCCCGCCGTCGCGTCTTAATTCAAAGCTGTGCAGGGAATCGGCGGTGGGGCTGTCGGGAATCAGCGCAATGGACTGCCAATCGGCGCGGGTAAAGCCCTCGCGGTACTGCTCCAGATCATCCCCCACCTCTTTGACGGCCCGCTTTTTATACATGCCGAGGAAGTAGCGGGCCGGGAACATTGTTATACACCACGCCGCCGTATACAGGCAGGATTTGATCAGTTTGGCAATATGATAGAACCCGATGGGGATGCCGCTTAAGCTTACATAGATCATCATGATGATTTCGTAGGCGGCATGAAGCGCCGCCGCGTTGAGCAGGATGCGCAGATGGGGGTTCAGGTCGTCCGCCGAATTGCGCTTGAAGCGCAGCTTGAACCGGAAGCGCTTTCTCCCGCCGGGCGTGGTATCCTTCAGCTGCTCGCTTTGTTCCTCGCTGCGCAGCTGAATGCGCCGTATCTCGCGCTTGAGGTCGCTCATATCGGCAAACAGCTGGGCAAAAATAAGCGCCAGCGTGGGATAGATCAGCACATAGAAAGAATTGATGTTTCTTGATACCGCTTCCAGCAGGATACCGGTCAGAGCGCCGGCGGCAAAAGCAAACTTTCTGCCGCAGGACACGGTCAAAATGGCAATGACCACCATATGCAGGTTGGGCATGACGCCGAACACCTCCAGATACGGCACCACGCATACCTGCAAAAGATAGAACAATACCACCAGAAAGGTCGTTTTCAGCAGCCTTTTGGTTGAAGCCCCGATCGATTTCAGCAAAAGGAAGGCCTTAAACACTAATCGTCCTCCACGGTCATCTGTTCCACAGAGAAGGTCGCCGTAGGCTCCGCCGTGGGAACGGGCGCGGGCGTTACGGGCGCGGGCGTCTCATTCTCCGAGACATTATTCTCATTGTAAACAACATTGTCCTCCGGCACAAACGTTTCATCAGGCTTGGGCGTTCCGGTGGGGGTGGGCGTCGGCGTCGCCGAAGGCTCGGGCGTCGGCGTCAACGCCGTCTTTTGCCCCATAAAGGTGGGCACCGGCATGGACGTGGGCAGCGGAATAAAGGTCGCCTGCGCCATGGTGCCGCGCTCCGCCGCCTTTTCCGCTTTCAGCGGGCGGTAGCGGTACACGATCACGTACTCGATATGGTCAAAGTCCGCAATGGGGTCTACCACAATGTACTGCTTGCTGTCTTCCAGCCCGCGCGTGCTTTCACGCACGAGGCCGATGGGGATGCCCTTGGGAAACTCCATGCCGACGCCCGAGGTCACCACGCGGTCGCCGGGGCGCGGCAATGTGGAATAGGAAAGATAGTACATGCGGCACTCGTTCTTGCCGTTGATGGACAGCGTGCCCTGCACCGTGCCCTGGTCGCGGCTGGATTCGATCAGGGCCGCGATGCTGCAGTTGGCGTCAATGATGCCTTTGACCGAGGCGCTGGACGGCTTGACATCGTAGGTATAGCCGATCAACGCGCCGGGGACGGCCACCGCCATGTTGTTTTCTATGCCCTGATCGGTCCCCGCGTCAATGGTCAGCGTGAAGGTATAGTTGCTGGTATCGCGGCCGATCACGTTGGCCTTGACGCCGTCCATCTTGGGGTTGCGCAGTATCTCGTCGTTCAGGTCGGCGGCCTGCGCCAGCTGATATTCCAGCGCTTCCACCCGCATCGCCTTATCCGTCAGATCGTCCACTTTTTCCTGTAGTTTCTGGTATTCTTCTTCCAGCGTACTGCGGTACTTGAGCTTTCTTAAATAATCCACCACCACGTCGGTGGCCCCGGCAAAGGTCTTCTGCACGGGCGTGATCACCTGCGTCACCATGCGGCGCGGCACATCCAGAAAAGCAAGGTCGGGGAAAAACTGCGAAGCGATCATGGAAAAAATGATCACCAGCAGCACCAGAATGATGGCAAAGCCCGCAATCTGCGAAAGATGCCGCGGCTGCCGCTGTTCGCTGTTTTTCCTCTTCCTGTCCTTTGTTCGCACCATCAGGCGTTAATCTTCCTCGTCTTTCATAAAGTTCGACCGTCCGATGCGCGGCAGCAGCTCGGCGTTCTCCGCCAGGTGCCCCACGCCGACCGCCGCGCAGCTCATCGGGTCTTTGGCCAGCACCACGGGCAGGCCCAGCTCGGACGCCAGAAAATGCTCGATGCCGTACAGCTGGGCGCCGCCGCCCATCAGATAAATGCCCTTGCGCAGCACATCGCCCGCAAGCTCGGGCGGCGCTTTTTCCAATACCGATGTAATGGCCTGCAAAATTTTCAGGCAGGGCTTTTGCAGCGCTTCGTAGATTTTGGCCGACGTGATTTCCGCCGTCTGCGGCAGGCCGGTGATGAGGTCGCGTCCCCGGATCATCACCTTGCGCTCATCCTTGACCGGCAGCGCCGAACCCCAGTCGGTCTTTAAGTCCTCCGCCATGCGGTCGCCGATCAGCATATTGTAGTCGCGGCGAATAAAGTCGATGATGGCTTCATCCATCTTGATGCCGCCCACCTTGATGGAGCGCGAGCAGACGATGCCGCCGATGGAGATCAGCGCCACTTCCGTGGTGCCGCCGCCTATATCCACCACCATGCTGCCCTCGGGCTGAAACACGGGCAGGCCCGAACCGTAGGCGGAGGCGAACGGCTTTTCGATCAGGTGCACGGCGTTCTTGCGCGCGCCCGCGTGCAGCGCGGCTTCCCGCACCACGCGGCGCTCCACCGCGGAAATATGGCAGGGCACGGTGATGAACACGCGCGGCTTCATCAGCTGCGACGCGCCGATCGCCTTGCGGATAAAGTAGCGGAGGATGGTCTCGGTCATTTCGTATTCCTTGACCGCCCCGTCGCGCAGCGGCCGCACCGCCACATCCCCGCCCGTTGTCCGGCCCACCATGGCCCGGGCGTCCGCGCCGATGGCGCGCAGCGTGCGCTTGGCGCCGCCCGATACGATCAATAGCGTCGGTTCATTGATCAATATGCCCTTCCTGCTGACATACACAAGGGTATTGGAGGTTCCCAGATCGATCCCTATATCGGGCGCAATGATGGCCATATCACACAACCTGTTCTGCTTGATGTAAAGAGTAACCGCTCTCTTTGAGCATTTCGCGCACGGCGCAGGTGGGCAGCCCCACCACGTTGGAAAAGCTCCCCTCGATGGAGCGCACATACATGCCCGCACGCCCCTGAATGGCGTAGGCACCGGCCTTGCCCATGGGTTCGCCGGTCGCCACATAGTGAAGCATCTCCGCCTCCGTCATGTCCGCAAAGCAGACGCGGGTGCGTTCGCAGCGGATGATGGGCTGCTTCGCCCCCGGCGCATAGACGCACACCCCGGAATAGACATCATGCCAGCGGCCGGACAGCGCGCGCACCATGCGCAGCGCGTCTTCATTGTCTTTGGGCTTGCCAAATACCTCGTCGTCCACCGCTACCAGCGTATCGGCCGCCAGGATATAGCGGTCAGGATAGGTTTCGCGCACGGCCCTCGCCTTGCGCAGCGCCAGATCCCGCACGATCTGCGACGGCTCGCCTTTTATGTTTTCATCCACATCCGGCGCTGATACGATAAACGGAACGCCCATGGATGTCATCAGCTCATGTCTTCTGGGTGAACCCGAAGCCAAAATGATCGGCAGCATACGCTTTCCCCCCTCTCCTTACCGTATGCGGCATATATTATAACATAGATTTTAAGCTTTTGCAGTATTGTTGCTTTTTCAGTTAAAATCGCGTACTATTTTTGTCATATTTACAGGGGCAGGCGGTATACCTGATGCGCGTTGCGCCAGGTCAGTTCCGCCATGTCCTGCGGCTTCATCCCATGCACCTCGGCCAGCTTTTCACAGACGAACCGCACATGGGCGGGCTGGTTGCGCTGGCCGCGCTTGGGTTCGGGCGACAGGTAGGGGCTGTCCGTTTCGATCAGCAGTTTGTCAAGCGGCACATGCGCCGCCGCTTCGCGAAGCCTGACGGCGTTTTTAAACGTGACCGGCCCCGCAAAGGAAATATGAAAGCCCAGCCCCACATACTCCTTGACACTCTCCGCGCTGCCGGAATAGCAGTGGATGATGCCGCCGGTCAATTTTCCGCGGTGCGCGCGCAGGATATCCAGCACATCCCCATGCGCGTCCCGGATGTGCAGAATTACAGGCATATTCATATCATAGGCCAGGTCCAGCTGCTCTTCAAACACCCTTTTCTGCACGTCGCGGGGCGAAAGATCGTAGTAATAGTCCAGCCCGATCTCGCCCAGCGCCACCGCGCGGGGGTGCGAAAGCAGGGCGCCAAGCCGGTCCAGGTATCCTTCCCCTGCATCCTTCGCTTCGTGCGGATGGACGCCCGCCGCGGCATACAGAAAGGGGTGCGCTTCCGCAAGGCAGATGCAGCGGCGGGACGACGCAAGGTCGCTGCCCACCGATACGGCGCGTTCCACGCCCTCAGAAAGCAGGTTTTCGATCACCCGCTCCCTGTCCTCCTCGAAGCGCTCGTCCTCCAGATGGCAGTGGGTATCAAACAGATGCGTCATCAGCTGATGTACGCTCCGTCTTCCACGCCTTCTTCCACGGTGAGGAGCTTGAGCACCTTATCATCGCTGCCGGCGGCGCACAGCACCATGCCCTCCGACACAACGCCGCGTATCTTGCGGGGCGCAAGGTTGCACAGCAGCACCACCTGCTTGCCCACCATTTCTTCGGGCGTATAGTGCAGCGCAATGCCAGACAGTACCGTGCGCTTTTCTTCGCCCAGCGAAAGGCTGAGCTTTAACAGCTTATCGCTCTTGGGCACCTTTTCGCAGGCCTCGACCCGCGCCGCGCGCAGCACCAGCTTATCAAAATCATCAATGGTGATTTCTGCTTTCGGCGCTTCTTCCACAGCAGGCGCTGTTTTTGCTTCCGGCTTTTTCTCTTCCTGTTTGGGCATGTTTTCGCCGCTTAACGCTTCCAATTCCACCTTTACGTCAAGGCGCGGAAAGAGCGCATTCCCTCTGTTGATGGCGTCCCCCGCTTTCAAAGCGCCGAATGTGCTTAACGAATCCCATGTGCGGACGGCCTTATCCCACGCGCCGATCTGCTCGTAGATTTTTTCCGGCGTGGAGGGCATAAAGGGATAGAGCAGCACGGCCACAAAGCGCAGGCTTTCGGCCAGCATGTACAGCACCGTGCCGAGGCGCGCCCTTTTGCTTTCATCCTTGCCCAGCACCCATGGCTGGGTGATGTCGATGTAGCGGTTGCATTCGCCGATCACGCGCCAGATTTCCACCAGCGCCTGCGAATACTGCAATTGATCCATCTGCTTTTCGGTTTCCTTAGGCAGCGCCAGCACCAGCCGCTTTAAATGCTCGTCCGGCTCTTCCGTTTCGCCAAGCGGGGGAAGCTTGCCGTCAAAATACTTAAGAATCATCGCCGAGGTACGGCTGACCAGATTGCCCAGGTCGTTCGCCAGATCGGCGTTGATGCGGTTGATCAGCGCCTCGTTGGTGTAGTTGCCGTCGGCGCCGAAGGGCATTTCGCGCAGCAGATAATAGCGCAGCGCGTCCGCGCCGTATCGGCTGACGATGGGCTGCGGATAGGCCACGTTGCCCTTGGACTTGCTCATTTTGTCGTTGCCGAACAGCAGCCAGCCGTGGGCAAAGACCTGCTTGGGCAGCGGAAGCCCCAGCGCATGCAGCATGATGGGCCAGTAAATGGTGTGGAAGCGCACGATCTCCTTGCCCACCAGCTGCACATCCGCGGGCCAGAAGGTCTTCATCAGTTCGTCATGCTCCGTCTTGTAGCCGAGGGCGGTGATGTAGTTGGACAGGGCGTCGATCCACACATAGACCACATGGCGCGGGTCAAAGTCCACCGGCACGCCCCACTTAAAGGAAGTGCGGCTGACGCACAGATCCTGCAAGCCGGGCTGCAAAAAATTATGCAGCATTTCGTTGGCGCGGCTGGCGGGCTGTATGAAATCGGGATGAGTCTTGATGTAATCGATCAGCCAGTCCTGATACCTGCTCATTTTAAAGAAGTAGCTCTCTTCGCGCACCAGCTCGGTGGGCCGCCCGCAGTCGGGGCAGAGATTGCCTTCTTTCAGCTGCGTTTTGGTCCAGAACGCTTCGCAGTCCGCGCAGTACTGCCCTTCATATTCGCTTTTATAGATATCGCCCTGATCGTACAGCTGTTTGAATATCTTCTGCACGATCTTCGTATGGCGTTCATCCGTCGTGCGGATAAAATCGTCATACCGGATATCCATCATGTTCCACAGTTCCTTCGTCTCCGCCACAATGGCATCCACATAGGCCTGCGGGGTGGTTCCGGCCTCCCTCGCCTTGCGTTCGATCTTCTGGCCGTGTTCGTCCGTACCGGTCAGAAAATACGTCCGGTACCCCGTCATCTTTTTGAACCGGGCCATGGTATCGGCCGCCACGGTGGTATAGGTATGCCCGATGTGCATATGCCCGCTGGGATAATAGATGGGCGTAGTAATGTAAAACGTTTTCTGATCAGCCATGACAAATCCCCTTCCCTTTCATCCTGCACATTATACGAAGTCAACCATTATCGGTCAAGTAAAAGCGAAGCCTTTTCGCGGGCTCCGCTTAAAGCACGGCTATATGTAGAAAAGCGATTGTCAGACGGTCGCTTCTGCTTGCGCTTCTTCTATTTGTATGGCTCCGTTTTGCACCGTCACAAGCATGGTGCCGCGCGCCGCCTTGCCCGACAGGATGGCGTCGCTGAGCGCATCCTCCAGATTGCGCTGGATGGCGCGGCGAAGGGGCCGCGCGCCGTATTTGGGGTCGTATCCCGCTTTGGCAAGGTGCGCCACCACATCGTCGCCGTATTCAATGGCGATGCCCTGTTCCGCCAGCCTCTTCGCCACATCGGACACCATCAGTTTCGCAATGCGCTCCAGTTCCCGATCGGTAAGCGGGTGGAAGACGATCATTTCGTCCAGACGGTTGATGAATTCGGGCTTGAAGACGCGCCGCACTTCTTCCAGCACCTTGTCCTTCATATCGGTGTAGGCGATGGCGCTGTTATTTTCGCGCCCAAAGCCCATCGAACGGCTCTCGGCAATAGCCTGCGCGCCCGCGTTGCTGGTCAGCACGATGATGCTGTTCTGGAAATTGGTGACCCTGCCCACGTTGTCGGTCAGGCGGCCATCCTCCAATATTTGCAGCAGCATATTGAACACATCCGGGTGCGCCTTTTCCACTTCGTCAAACAGCACAACGCTGTACGGCTTGCGGCGCACGGCCTCGGTCAGCTGCCCGCCTTCTTCAAAGCCGACATAGCCGGGCGGCGAACCCACCATGCGCGACACGGTATGCTTTTCCATGTACTCGCTCATATCGAGGCGTATTACGGCGTCCTCATCGCCAAACAGCGCCTGCCCAAGCGCCCGGCAAAGCTCCGTCTTGCCAACGCCCGTCGGGCCCAAGAAAATAAAGGAACCCATGGGCCGCCTCGGGTCTTTAAGGCCCGCCCGCGCCCTGCGGATGGCGCGGCTGACGGCAGACACCGCTTCGTCCTGCCCGATGACGCGCCGATGCAGTTCATCCTCCAGATGGATCAGGCGCTCGCTTTCCGCCGTGGTCATCTGCTGCACGGGGATACCCGTCCAGCCCGCCACCACCCCGGCAATGTCCTCCGCGTCGATGACGGCCTTGCGCTGCTCTTTTTCCCTGCGCCACAGAAGACTGGCGTCATGCAGTTTCTGCCTCAGCTCCCGCTCGCTGTCGCGCAGCGACGCGGCCTTTTCATAGGCCTGTTCCTCGATGGCCTGATGCTTTTGCTTGAGCAGCGCCTCCAGCTCTTCCCTGATCGCGCCGATGGACGCGGGCGCTTTTTCCTCCTGCATCCGCTTGGCCGAGGCGGCTTCATCCATCAGGTCAACGGCCTTATCGGGCAGAAAACGATCCGCGATATAGCGGGCGGACAGCGAGACCGCCGCCTCCAGCGCCGCGTCCGAAATGACCACATGGTGGTGCTCCTCGTACCGCTCACGCAGCCCCCTCAAAATCTGTATGCTTTCCTCGTGCGTCGGCTCCTCCACCATCACCGGCTGGAAGCGGCGCGAGAGGGCCGTGTCCTTTTCAATGTTCTTGCGGTAATCGTTCAGCGTGGTCGCGCCGATGCACTGCAGTTCGCCCCGCGCCAGCGCGGGCTTTAATATACCCGCAGCATCAATGCTGCCTTCCGCCTTGCCCGCGCCTACGATCATCTGGATTTCGTCGATGAACAGCAGCAGGTCGCTGCGCCCGCGCACCTCGTCCAATATGCCCTTCATGCGCTCTTCAAATTCGCCCCGGTACTTGGTGCCCGCAACCAGGCTGCCGATGTCCAGCGAGATCAGCTTTTTGCCCTTCAGGCTTTCCGGCACCTGCCCGGCGCCGATGCGCTGGGCGAGGCCTTCGGCCACTGCGCTCTTGCCGACGCCCGGTTCGCCGATCAGCACGGGGTTGTTTTTCGTGCGGCGGGACAGGATCTGCATCAGGCGCAGTATCTCTTTTTCGCGCCCGATCACGGGATCCAGCTTGCCCTCAGCCGCCAATTGCGTCAGGTCGCGCCCATGCCTAAGCAGCAGAGATGTTTCTTCTTCGCCCGCTTCCGGCGTTTCGCGCTGGCGGCGCAGCCTTTCATCCGCTTCTTCTTTTAAGGCGTCGATGTCCGCGCCGTATACCGCCAGCAGCCGCACGGCGACGCTGCTGCGCTCAGTGAGCAGCAGCGACCACAAAAGAGCGCAGGTTACATGGGGCAGCCGGTGCTGCTGCACATAGGAAACGGCATGCTCCAAAAGGGATTTCAGCTTGGGCGTCAATTCCAAAGACCGCGGTTCTTCGCGTTCAGCCACATACAGTTGCATCACGTTTTCGCGCAGCGCGCTCACCGTCAGGCTGTCGGGCAGGCTGCGCACATCTTCCCGCGCTTCTTTTAACAGCGCGAGCAGCAGATGCTCCGTACCAAAGTAAATATGCTTCATGCTGGCCGCCGTCTGCTGCGCGTATTCCATCACGCGCTGCGCGCGGGCGTCAAATTTACCGAAAATCGGCATGATCTTCCTCCTTCAAAAACCTGCGCACCATCTGGGCGCGCGCGACCTGTTTGTTGTTTTCTTTTTCCTCGTTTTCGGGGTACAATACCGGCAGCAGCAGGGCATCCAGCGCCTTTAGCCCGACCGGCACGAGGCCCTGTTCCGCCCCCATCCTCAATTGCGACCACAGCGTACGCCACTCGCGCGCGGAAAGCCTTTCAGCAAAGCGTAGGATGCCGTACGCCCTCCCTGCTTCGTCCGCAAGGCGCGACGTGCTGGACGCCATCATGCGGGCGGCAAGCAGGCCCTCCTTTTCCGCCACGCCCATGGCCGCCTGCCTGACTTTTTCCGCAAGCGCTTTTTCATCCGCTGCCGCGCCCTTGGCATTCACAACAGCATAGAGCGCGGTGGTATTGTTTTCCTCTTCCTCGGCGGGCAGCAACGCGCAGCCGAGCTTTTGTACTTCGTCCATCCTTACGCGCAGCTGCCTGAGCGTGCGCAGCACCGGCAGGTGCAGCACATAAACGCGCTGCATCCCAAGGCCGGATAAAACAGGTTGCGCCGTCAGGTGGCCGAATTTTTCTGTCACAGCCGGGCTTTCCGAGGCAAAAAGCCGGCTTTCGGCCCAGCGGCACGCTTCCTCCGCTCGGGCGTCGCCGCTTTCATAGCGGAAGATCACGCCGTCTTCCCCGTCGGCGATCACGGACAGCCCGGCGTCATGCGCCCATACCGTGCCGCCGCCCTTGGACAGAAAGGCCGAAAAAGGGTGCGTGCCGCGCCAGCGCTCAGCCTCCCGTAAACCAAGGTATCTAAACCCTTCCGCTTCCTCCAACGCATCCCGCACCCATTGGATATGCCTTGTTTTTTCATCCGCCGTCATCTTGCCGGGAAAAGGGCAATCTAATCGGTTGCGCCGGATGAGCGAAAACGCCTGTACGATCTGACCGTCCATCTCAATCCTCTTGCCCGTTCCCGGCGTCGCGGATCATGTCCCTCAGGCGCGCGGCCTGCTCGTAGTCTTCCGAAGCCAGCGCTTCCCTGAGCCTGTGCGCCATATCGCGGCCCCTGTCCTCCTTCTTTTCCCGAACCGTTTCCGTATCGGCGCGCAGCGCCTCTACCTCCGCTTCAGCCGCCTCATAGCAGCGCGGGCAGCCAAACAGCGTTTGTTCATCCACCCGGCCGACCGCCGTTCCGCAGTGCGGGCACAGCCTTTCAGGCACCTCGGCGGGCTTTCCCTCCGTTTTCACGTGCTCGGCGCCGCTGAGCGCTTCCAGCGCGCGCAGAAACTCCTGCTGCGCTTTCATGGCGCACCCCGCGCATACGGGATGGGTGGTCATCCGTCCGTTCCGAAACACCTGAAATACAATATTCGCTTCATTCTTGTGGCATATATCGCACAGCATTTAATTTTTCTCCTCCTGCGGGCGCGACGCGATGCTGATCAGCATATTGCGCATGATACACGCGCGCAGCGCATCCTTCAATTGCACCGGCACGGGAATACAGATGGCCTGCGGGCTGACCGCCGCCGCTATAAGGCCCGCGTCTTTTACAGAAATCACATTGCGCTCCGCCAGCTGGCGCGCCAGTATATCGGCAGAGTGCTCGTCAATGGCGCTGCCGATCCTCTCCTCTAAAAGATACCGCAGGTACTCCCCCCCCTGCCTGCGCAGCCGGGTAATGCGGATGCATCCGCCGCCACCGCGCCTGCTTTCGATCACATAGCCGTGATCGGGCGTAAAACGGGTGGAAAGCACATAATTGATCTGGCTGGGCGAGCAGCTGAAATAGGTCGCAAGCTCGTTGCGCTGCAGTTCGATCTCCCTTTCGCCCTGCGACAGCATCTCTTTGATAAAATGCTCGATCGTGTCGCTAAGCCGCATACTGATCACCTCTTCTGTCAGGAAAGTTTTTTGACCTTCTTTGACTATTAAAATATAGCACAGCTTTCGAGGCCTGACAAGAGTGAAAATTTGTCCAAATTGTAAAAAAGGCGGCTGCGCCCCAAAGCACAGTCGCCCCATGGAAACAGGTTTTTGTCAGCAGCTTGCGCGCAGCCTCGCGATGGAAGAAGAGTCGGTCACGTCGTAGGACACTTCCGACGGGTAGAGGCAGCCGCCATAGAAGATATCGCGGTTGTTGGCGGTGGAAGAATCCGCCCTTTGGGTAAAGCGCGCAACGTGCAGCTGCGTGCAGCCCGTTTCCGCAATGATGCGCTTGATGTTCTTTTCGTTCACGCCCGCGCCGGGCAGTATCTGTATGCTGCCTTGCGCAAATTCGATCATCTCGCGCACCACGTCGGTGCCATAGGCCACGTCGGGCGCTTGCCCGCTGGTCAGCACCCTGTCTACGCCCAATTTAATCAGTTTCGACAGCATATCCCGCCAATCCTCGGCCACGTCGATGGCGCGGTGGAAAACGGCCTGCTTGCCCGCCCGCTTGGCCATGGCCGTCAGCTCGCCCGTTCGTTTTTCGTTAAGCGAACCATCCGCGTTTAAGAAACCGAACACCAGACCGTCAGAGCCGTATTTCAGCAGCGCTTCGGCGTCGGCCAAGGCTGTCTCATACTCCGCATCGGTATAGCAGAAACCGCCCTGCCGCGGCCGCACCATCGTCATGACCGGGATGGGCACACGCTTTTTGACCACCGCCAGTTCTCCCACTGAGGGCGTCAGCCCCCCGTGGAACAGGCAGGAGTTCAGCTCCACCCTGTCCGCGCCGCCCTTATAGGCTTCGATCACATCATCCGCGCTGCCGCAGCAGACTTCCAGCAAGAACCTATTATCCATAAGAACCTCCGTTTATTCATTTGCAAGGATATTATAACACGAATATTCCAAAAAAGCATTGTACCCGGCGGATGTTTCGTTATGAATCCCAAGAAAGCAAGACTTGGAATAGGCTCAAGACAGGAACATGGAATAGGCTCAAGACAGGAACTGCCGATTTACAACCTTTTCCCCTTCATGGTATGATGTATCGGATGCACATAATCAGAAGCTTTTGAGTGAAAGGAGAAATCTATGTCTGCGCACACTCATACCTATAAATGCCCATCCTGCGGGTCGCCGCTTCTGTTTGACGGGCGCAGCCTCGAGCTGCATTGCGGCAGCTGCGGCAATACCTTCCCCGTGGAAACGGTGCAGGCCGTCCACTCCATCGAGGAAAGCGCCGCGCAGATGCCGGAAACCACCCACTGGCAGGAGGAGCGCGGGCAGCACTCCGGTCAGGGCACGCGCACCTTTTCCTGCTCCTCCTGCGGCGCGCAGCTGATCACCGACGAAACCACCGTCGCCACCAACTGCGCCTTTTGCGGCAGCCCGTCCATCATCCCCGCGCAGTTTACGGAAGAAACAACGCCCGCCAAGCTGATCCCTTTCGTGGTTTCCAAGCAGCAGGCTACCGATATGTTTCACAGCTACTTCAAAGGCAAAAAATTCGTGCCCAATATGTTTATGACCAATAACACCATCGACGAGATACGCCAGCTGTATGTGCCCTACTGGCTGTTTTCCTGCCGCGCCAACGCGGATATCACCTACGACGCCACCACCGTCAGCAGCTACCGCAGCGGGCAGTACAGGGTGACCAGGACCCGGCATTTCCTGGTACGCAGGGCGGGAACGCTGGGCTTTGAAAACCTGCCGGTAGACGCCAGCAGCAGGCTGCCCAACGACATCACCGAGTCGATAGAGCCTTACCCCATGTCCAAAGCCATCGCCTATACCCCGGCCGCCCTTTCGGGCGCGATGGCCAACCGCGCCGATGTGCCGGCGGACGAATGCAAGACCCGCGCCGACAGCCGCATCCGCGCCAGCACCGAGAGCGCCTTTCATTCCACCGTGGTGGGCTATACCAGCGCCATCCCGCGCTCCGTCAATATATCGGTGCCCAGCGGCACCTGCACGCCCGTGCTCTTCCCCCTGTGGCAGATCACAACGAAGAAGGAAGGCAAAAGCTATACCTTCGCCATCAACGGGCAGACGGGCGCGCTCACCTGCAACATCCCCTATTCGAAGGCCAAGTTCTTTGCCTGGCTAATGGGCATCACCGGCGGCATCGCCGCGGCGGGCTTCGGCATCGTCTACCTGCTGGCCGCCATGGGGGTGATCGCATGAAAAAGCTGTTCGTTCTTCCGCTCCTTCTGGCGCTCATGATTCCCTTTGCCGCCAGCGCGGTACAGGAACAGGATTACACCCATCTGTACGATCAGACGGGCACGTTCTCCCCTGAAGACCTGCAGAGCCTTGAAAGCGAAATGGATGCCCTTTTAAGCGATTTGGGTGTGGACGTCATGATCGTCACCACCAACGACTCTCAGGGGAAACCGGCAGAATTGTTCGCCGCCGATTTTTATGAAGCCCACCGCAGCAACTATGCGGACATCGAAGACAGCGTGATATTCGCTTTCTGCTTCGATATCGGCCCGCGCGGCGCCTACGGTGAAGCGACGCATGGCCGCGCCCGCAGAATACTGAATGCGCAGGGTGACGACGCGCTCTACGATGTGCTGGCCCCCTACCTGCCCGGCAAAAGCTACGGCGAGGCCATGCACGCGTATTTGAGCTATGTACGCCATCATCTGACGCCCCGCACCGCGCTTTCCATCGCGCAGTCCTATTTCCCGTTCGTGCTGGTGCTGGCGTTTATCGTCGGCTTAATTACGGTATTGGCGATGAAGGGCCGGATGAAGCTGGCCAAAAACCAGCACAACGCTTCGGCCTATACCTCGCGCAACAGTCTGCACCTGACCGATTCACAGGATATTTACCTGTATGAAACCGAACACAGGGTCAAAATCGAGACCTCCGGTTCCGGGCGCTCTTCAGGCGGCGGGCGCAGTTTCTCCTCCGGCAGCGGGCGCTCCTACGGCGGCCGCAGCGGCAGCCTCTGATCGAGCAGGCAAAAAAGGGCTGTCGCAAAATCTCCTTGAAAAACTGTTGGTTTGTCAGACATAGGTTACACAAGAGGGAGCATAGGAGGTCAAGGTAGAGGGTAAAGATTTTTCCGGCGATGGGGATGCCGGAAAAATACAGGACAATCGCTTGCGAAACCCAAAATCGCGCTGAGAGCGATCCTCCTCATGTTTCTTGAGAAAAGCTCCAACTTGGGATTGCAAAAATGCAGTACAGAAGCTCTCGGAAGCGGCTTTTTTCCCTATAAGTTTGTAAACCCTTGCCCGGGACTAAAGACCGTTTCCCTCGGGTATATTCTCCCCGAGGTGATACACATGAAGAGGATTCTCGCACTATTGTTTGTACTGACGCTGATACCCGCAGCGTATGCCAAAGAAGGGGAAACCATGCAGAACAAGACCATCTATCTGGCCGGCGGCTGTTTCTGGGGAACGGAACACCTTTTGTCGCTTGTCCCCGGCGTCATAGACGCTGAGAGCGGCTACGCCAACGGCACCAGGGACAATCCCACCTACGAAGAAGTCTGCCGCGGCGACACGGGCCACCGGGAAACGGTCAGGGTACGCTATGCCCCAAGCAAGGTGAGCCTTAGGGATATTCTGAAGCTGTATTTTTCCGTCGTCGATCCCCTGACGCCCAACAAACAGGGCAACGACGTGGGTACACAGTATCAGGCCGGCATCTATTACGAGGATGAAGAAAGCCGTGCGGTGGTGGAAGAAATGATCGCGCTGGAAAAAAACAAGCATACCGGCTTTACCATCGAGCATGGCCCTAAAACCAGCTTCTGGCCTGCCGAGGACTATCATCAGGATTATCTGGTCAAGAACCCCTCAGGCTACTGCCATATCCCGCTGAGCGCCTTTGAGCGCGCCAAAACAGTCGGACAGGAAACGCAAAAAGCGCCCCTGTACCGCGCCCTTTCCCCCGAAGAAGCGCAGAAAATGAAGCAGCAGAACCATTCCGCCGTTTTCCTTGACGTGCGCACGCCCGAGGAATACAAAGAGGGGCATCTGCCCGACGCGGTGAACCTGCCGCTCGATGAAATCGAAAAAGAGATCACCGCGCGTTTTCCCGAAAAGGACACGGTGCTGCTGATCTACTGCCGCTCCGGCCGCCGCAGCCGCGCCGCTGCCGAGGCACTGGTCGCCATGGGCTATACCGAGGTGTACGACTTTGGCGGCATCAACAGCTGGCCGTACGATATCGTGCGGTAACGATCCCCCAGGCGGCAGTTTGCCCCCGCGCGCTTTTGAGCGCCGGGGGCAGTTTTTGGAAGCATTATTCAGGTTTTGTCCTTGCGTACCCCATTTTGTAGCCCGCCAGCCGCGCCGCGCAGGAGAGCGCAAAGCGCGGGATGGCCGCAAACCGCTTCTGTTTTGCAAGGCCGCTCAGCACGAACTTCACCATCCGCACGCCCTCCTGCCCGGATGCGGCGTGTTTCAAAAGCGCCCGGTACCGCGACATAACGGCGCCGATTTTCACGTTCCGCCGGTACTCTTCCACAAGCGAAAAACGGTGGGAGTGGTACACGGCGGCCTCCGCGCAGTAGCCCAGCGACCAGCCAAGGCGCAGCAGCTTGGCCGCCATCAGCATATCCTCGTTGGTGGCGATGGGATGGTCAAACCCGCCGGCCTGCTCATAGGCGTCCCGGCGGTAGGCCGCGCAGGCGTCCGAAAAGAAATACGCCTTGACGCCCAAAGTTTGTGCATCCTTTTCCGACCATGTACGGCTCTGCGCAGGGTAATTATAGGCACGCACCAGTTTTTCCGCCGGGTCGGCCTCCGGATAGGCCACCTGCCGCCCCGATACCGCCGCTATGCACGCATCCCGAAAGGGCGACAGCAAATTTTCGATATAGTGTTCGTCCCTGGGCAACGCATCCTGCGTCAGAAACAGCACATACTGCCCCTTCGTCTGCCGGATGGCTTCGTGCCGCGTCCCCCCATGGTCGAAGGTAGCTCTGTCAATCGATTGTACGCGAAGGAAGGGGTATTTTTCCCGATACGCGGCGGCAATGGCCAGCGTATCATCCTGAGAATCCGAATCGACCAGCAGGATTTCACCCGGCAGCACCGTCTGGCAAAGCAGCTGATCCAGCTGCTTTTTCAAATGCCGCCCGGCGTTCCATGTGGGGATGATTAAAGAAACGCTGCCGTCCATCACGCCTGCCTTTGTCTTGCCATCAGGTACCGTGCCAGCGCGTCCCGCCAGTCGGGCAGAGGCAGGAAGCCGTTTTCGCTGAGTTTCTCTTTGCCGAGCCTGCTGTTAAAGGGACGGGCCGCTTTGGAAAGGCCATATTCCTCCGTCGTGACGGGGACAACATGCACCGTTTTATTGGCCTGCCTGAATATCTCGCAGGCAAAATCGTACCACGAAACAAACCCGCCCCCGTTGGTGGCATGATAGTTGCCGTAGCGCTCGCTCTCGGCCATATCCACCAGAAGGCGCGCAAGGTCGATGGTGTAGGTAGGCGTTCCCACCTGATCGGACACCACGCGCAGCGTGTCATACCTGTCGGACAGCTTCAGCATGGTATCGATGAAGTTCCTGCCGTTTAAGCCAAAGACCCACGCCGTGCGCACGACAAAGAACTTTTTGACCGTCTTTCGCACGGCTTCTTCGCCCATCAGCTTGCTTCTGCCGTACACGTTAAGGGGCGCAAATGCCGTATCGTCGGGCTGCCAGGGCGCTGTCCCCGTGCCTTCAAACACATAGTCGGTGCTGACATACACCATTTTGCAGCCCGTTTCAGCGCAGGCTTCGGCGATGTGCTCCGTACCCCTGAAGTTAATAGCCATCACCCTGTCGTAGTTTTCCCTATCCTCCGCGCCGTCCACATTGGTCCACGCGGCGCAATGGATCACCGCGTCGGGGCGCAATGCCAGTATGGCATTTGAAACCGCCGCCCTGTCGGTGATGTCCATACCGAAATATTCAAAGAGTATATGTTCGACCGCAGGCAGTATGTCCGTGCCCACGCCCTGATGACCTCTTGCAGCAAGGTTGTCCATCACGTCGCGGCCCAGCTGCCCCATAGCACCCGTTACCAGTATCTTCATGCTCTGCCCCTGTCAGCGGCCCGCGTACATCCGCTCGTAATAGTGCTGATACTCGCCGCTGATGATGGTTTCCCACCATTCGCGGTTGTCGAGGTACCACTGAATGGTCTTCTTGATGCCGTCCTTGAACATCGTTTCCGGCAGCCAGCCCAGCTCCCGATGAATCTTGGCCGGGTCGATGGCGTAGCGCATATCGTGCCCTTTGCGGTCGGTCACATAGGTGATGAGGGACTCCGGCTTATTCAGCTCCTTGCAGATCAGTTTTACGATGTCGATGTTGCGCATTTCGTTATGGCCGCCGATGTTGTACACTTCGCCCACGCGGCCCTTATGGATGATCAGGTCGATGGCCTTGCAGTGATCCGCCACATACAGCCAGTCGCGCACATTGAGGCCCTCGCCGTACACCGGCAGCGGCTTATCGTTGAGGCAGTTGGCGATCATCAGCGGGATCAGCTTCTCCGGAAAGTGATAAGGCCCGTAGTTGTTGGAGCAGCGGCTGATGGTGACGGGCAGCCCAAAGGTGCGGTGATAGGCCAGCACCAGCAAGTCGGCCCCCGCCTTGGAGCTGCTGTAGGGGCTGGACGTATGGATGGGCGTTTCCTCGGTAAAGAAAAGGTCGGGGCGGTCGAGCGGCAGATCGCCGTACACCTCATCCGTCGATACCTGGTGGTAGCGCCCGATGCCGTACTTGCGGCAGGCGTCCATCAGCGTCGCCGTGCCGATGATGTTGGTCTGCAAAAACACGCCGGGGTTTTCAATGGAACGATCCACATGGCTTTCCGCCGCGAAATTGACCACCATATCGGGCTTTTCTTCTTCAAACAGCCGGAACACGGCTTCCCTGTCGCAGATGTCGGCCTTCACAAAGCGGAAGTTCCTGTTATCCATCACGGGCTTAAGCGTGGAAAGGTTACCCGCGTAGGTCAGTTTATCCAGGCATACGATGCGGTCGTCCGGGTATTTTTCCACCATGTGGAAAATGAAATTGCTGCCGATAAAGCCCGCGCCGCCCGTTACGATGATGGTCATTGCGCTTCCTCCTCATAGATGAAATTGCAGTCGCTGTCTTTTAAGTAAGGCGATGCAGTGTCCTTGGCCGACAAGACAGGCGTTTCAGTGCCCCAGTCCACCCCGATATCGGGGTCGTTAAACCGTATGCCGCGGTCGCATTCCCTGCTGTACAGGTTATCCACCTTGTATACAAATTCCACATCGTCCGTCAGCGTCACAAAGCCGTGGCCGAAGCCCCTCGGGATCATCAGCATCCGCTTGTTTTCAGCGCTCAGTTCCACCGCCACCCACTTTTTGTACGTGGGGCTGCCCCGGCGCAGATCGATCGCCACGTCCATGACCGCGCCTTTGGTCACCCGCACCAGCTTCGCCTGCGCCATGGGCGCGTTCTGGAAGTGGATGCCGCGCAGCGTCCCCTTTTCTTTGGTGAAGGACTGGTTATCCTGCACAAAAACATAGTCAAGGCCCATATCCTCAAAGGTTTTCCGGCTGTATGTTTCCATAAAGTACCCGCGATGGTCGCCGAAAACCTCAGGTTCGATCACATACACGCCTTGAAGGGCCGTTTCGATTTTTCGCATCAGTAGCGTATCCTTCCTTCCGCCACGGCCTTCAGGTGCGCGCCGTAGGGGCTTTTGCCATATCGTTCCGCCGATTGAAGCAGCGTTTTCCTGTCGATCCATCCGTTTTTGAAAGCGATCTCTTCGGGCGCGGAAATCTTGATGCCCTGCCGCTTTTCCACCATGCGCACAAAGTCGGCCGCATCCACCAGGCTGTCCATCGTGCCGGTATCGAGCCAGGCAAACCCCCTGCCCAGCAGCTGCACGTCCAGCAGCCCTTTTTGCAAATACATATCGTTCAGCGTCGTGATTTCCAGTTCCCCGCGCGCCGAGGGCCTGACTTCGTGCGCCATTTGGCTTACGCCCTTGGGGTAAAAATACAGCCCGGTGATGGCGTAGTTGCTCTTGGGATTCTTCGGCTTTTCCTCCACCGAGATCACGCGGCCGTTGTCATTAAACTCCACAACCCCGAAGCGCTCCGGGTCGGTCACATAGTAGCCGAACACCGTTGCCCTTTCCGCCTGCTCGGCGTTCCCCACCGCCGCGCGCAGGATCCTGCCAAAGCCATTGCCGTAAAAGATATTATCGCCCAGCACCATCGCGCAGGCGTCGCCCGCGATAAATTCTTCCCCCAGCAAAAAGGCCTGCGCAAGGCCGTCGGGCGAGGGCTGCACCTTATAAGCCAAATGGACGCCCAGCTTTTCGCCGTCTCCCAGGAGCGCTTCAAAACGCGGGGTATCTTCGGGCGTCGAAATCAGCAGGATATCGCGGATGCCCGCCAGCATCAGCGTGGACAGCGGGTAATAGATCATGGGTTTGTCGTAGATGGGCAAAAGCTGCTTGCTCGCCACCATCGTGAGCGGGTACAGGCGCGTGCCGGCGCCGCCGGCCAATACGATCCCCTTCATGACTGCCTCCTCATCGTTCAAACATGATGTCAACCAAAGTATAGCACAATGAACTTCTTTCCTCAATCGCTTTGACAGCCCTGAGCCCGCTCGTGTATAATGCCTGTAAACAAAAACATCCAAGAAAAGGGGTGCTGTCATGCGCTCTAAACTGGCCCTGCTGGCGACAGGGGGCACCATCGCGTCGCTGCGCTCGCAAAACGGCCTCATCCCCGCCATGCACGGCGAAGAAATACTGCGTCTTTCCCCCCGTCTCCATGAGTTTGGGGATATCACCGCCCGCGATGTGTTTACGCTGGATTCCAGCAACATACAGCCGGAAGAATGGCAGGTGCTGGCAAAGGCCGTGCTGGACGCGCTGGAAACAGCGGACGGCGTCGTCATCACCCACGGCACCGATACCATGGCCTACACGGCGTCGGCGCTGTCCTTTATGCTGCAGGGCATACAGAAGCCGGTGGTGCTGACCGGCTCCCAGTTGCCGCTGCAGTACCCGTTTTCCGACGCGCCGATCAATCTGGAGGAAGCGTTCTCCGTCGCCGCCCACGCAGCGCCCGGCGTGTACATCGCCTTTCACCACAAGGTGGTCTACGGCACGCGGGCAGTCAAAATGCGCACCTTAAGCTACGACGCCTTCGACTCCATCAACGCCCCGCCCGTCGGCTTCTTTGACGCCGACGGCCTGCACATGAGCGCGCCCTCCCCCGTGTTCGCCGCCGGTCTCCCGCAGGAAAACATGGCGGATATCGACGGCCGCGTGTTCCTGTTAAAGCTCATGCCGGGCACCGACCCGGAGATTTTCAACCACCTGATCCGCGCGGGCTACAGGGGACTGGTGATGGAGGCCTTTGGTTTAGGCGGCCTGCATTACATCCGGCGCAACCTGGTTGACAGCCTGCACGCCGTGTCCAAGGCGGGCATCCTCACCCTGGTCACCACGCAGTGCCCCTATGAAAAGGCGGATTTTTCCATTTACGAGGTAGGCCACGGCATGTTGACCGCCGACAGCCTCTACGGCGCGCACGACATGACCACCGAGGCCGCCGTCACCAAGCTGATGTGGGTGCTGGGCGACTCAGGGAGGCGCAAGCCCCTGCTCACAAGGTGCGTCGCGCACGAAATGGCGGCAGGCGAAAGCGCGGTTTAAAGAATCCCCTGTATATCGATCGCATTCGGCTCTGCGCCCGCCGCGCCCGGTACCGGCCCGTTTTCCCAGCCGTGGTAGTCGCTCCCCGCCGTCGCCATCATGCCCCGATTTTTCGCAGCGGTCGCCAGAAAGGCGGCCGTTTCCTCGCTGTGGGACGGGTAAAAGCACTCGACGCCGTCAAAGGGCAGCGCCAGCAGCGCTTGAACGGCGCTTTTGAATCCCTCGTCGTTAAGGTGCCGGAAGGTCTTGCGCGGGTGCGCCAGCACGGCCTTGCCGCCCGCGCGGCGGATGGCAGCGATGGCCTCTTCCGCCGTTGGGAAGGGCATCTGGTGATAGTCCGCCTGATACCGGCCATAGAGGGCAGACACCTCATCCGCCGCCTTGCACACGCCCCTGTCCATCAGGTAGTGATAGGCCTTGTAATAGCCTTTTTTGGTGGGCGCATAGGCTTCAAAATCCCGGAGGCTGACCCGCGCGTCATCATCTGCCAGACGGCCGATCATGATACGGCTCATTTCTTTCAGCAGCCAGAAGTTTCTTTCGACAAAGGACGCAAACTGAGCATCCTCCGCGTCAAAGCCATAGCCCAGTATATGCACGTCGACGCCCCGCCACAGCGTGTCCAATTCCACCCCGGTCACGGTGTCGATGCTCAATTTCCGGCAGGCCTCCCGAAATGCCCGCTGCCCGCCCAGATGCTCATGGTCGGTCAGCGCCGCCAGCGCAACGCCCTTTTCTTTGCACTTCTCAGCCAGTTCTTCCGGCGCATCCACACCATCGGAACAGGTGGAATGCATGTGCAGATCGACCGTGCCCTGCGCCGTTTTTTCGGGCAGCAGGCCCTTTTTGTTCATGCTGTCCAGCGTTTTTTTCAGCGCCGTTTTGCCGTGCGCGTAGGTAAGGCCGCCCTGCAAGTAGACGTTGTAGGGCGCGCGCATGGGCGCGTCGGCGCTCAGTTCCACCGAAGCGCCCGACACAAAGGTGCCCGCCGCCATGATGACCTGATCCTGATAGCCGGGCATCGCCCACGGTTCGGGGGATGCAAAGGCATCGACGGGCGAAGACGCCTGAATGCCCTGGCAGAAGGCGATCAGCCGCTCGGGCGTTTCCCAGCGGATGGCCTGTATGATGTCGTACCGTTTGGCCATATAGGCGGGCGAGGTCGCAAGGCCCAGCTTTTCCGCCGTCCGCGCCGCCAGCACGGCTGTTTTAAGGGCCTGCGCCACCGTATGCGGGGCCATGAACAGCCCCTGGTAGAAGGGGCGGTAGCTGGCCGCGTAGCTGCCCGTTTCCCGCCCGATGCCGGGCGCGGTCAAGCGCATCTCGATGCGGTGGATGGCCCTGTGCGTGCCCACGGCATAGCCGCCGGTGGGCGCAATGCCGCCGCCCAAGTTTTTAATGAGCGACCCCGCCGTCACGTCCGCGTTAAAAAAGCTGGGCTCCAGATCGCTCGTAAACTCCCCGTAGCAGTTGTCCACCATGGTGAAGATATCGGGGCGCGCCGCACGGACGCTTTGGATGGCCGCCCCAATCTCTTCCGGCGGCAGGGCGTCGCGCCACGCATAGCCGCGGCTGCGCTGAAAAAGCACCACCCTGGTTTCGGGTTTCAGCGCGGCCAGCATGCCGTCCATATCGATATGGTCATTGAGCAGCTCCACCTTGGAGTAGGTGACGCCCATTTCTTTGAGCGTCCCCGTTTCATCGTCACCCGTCAGGCCGATCACGCTCTGCATGGTGTCGTAGGGGTCGCCCGTCGCGGCCAAGAGATGATCGCCCGGCAGCAGCAGCCCAAACAGGCACAGGGACAGGGTGTGCGTGCCGCTGGTCAATTGCGGGCGCACGATGGCTTCCTCCGCCCTGAACAGGTCGGCGTATATTCTTTCCAGCGTATCCCGGCCCACATCGTCATACCCGTAGCCCGTGGTGGGCGCAAAATGTCGCGCCGCCACCCGATGGCGTTCAAACGCCGCCAGCACCCTTTGGGTGTTTGCTTCCTCATTGCGGTCGATGGCCGCAAACGCTTTCGCGCAGTCCTGTTCTGCTTCTCTCATCAGCCGGTCAATGTTCATCCTTTTCCTCCGACAGGGCGCTCAGCACCGCGCCCAGCATTGTTTCTTCCCCTTGGGCGGCGTCGAGCCCGCGCACCCTTTCGTCCGCCCGGAACCACGTCATCTGCCGCTTGGCGTACTGCCGCGTGCGCAGGCGGATCTCGTCCGCCGCGTCTTTCAAGCTCGCGCGCCCCTTTATGCAGGGGATCATCTCCTTGTAGCCGATGCCCTGCATGCTCTGGGCATCCTCGGGGACGCCGCTTTCCAGCAGGCGCTCCACTTCGCTTGCAAGGCCGTCACGCATCATGATGTCCACGCGCGCGTTGATGCGTTCGTACAGCTTCTCCCTTTCCCACACCGGCATAAAGGGCAGGATCCGGTAATCGCCGTCCGCATAATCCGGCATCGTCTGTTTGGACAGGGGCGCGCCCGTCACCTCGTATACCTCCAAAGCGCGGATCACGCGGCGCAGGTCGTTGGGGTGCAGGCGGGCCGCCGTTTCAGGGTCTGTTTTTTTGAGCAGCGCATGAACGGCTTCGTTGCCCAACGCTTGAGCCATGTCCTCATACCGCGCCCGGATGGCCGCGTCCCCATCCGTGCCGCCGTAGGCCATGGGCAGGGACAGCGCGCGCAGGTACATCCCCGTGCCGCCCACCAGTATGGGCACATGGCCGCGCCGCAATATGCCGTCGATAACCTGCTTCGCGTCCTTGCGGTAGCGCGCCACGGAATAGCTTTCCCTGGGATCGGCCACGTCCAGCATATGGTGGGGCGCGGCGCTTTGCTCCTGCGCCGTGGGCTTGGCCGTGCCAATGTCCATGCCCCTGTATATCTGCATGGAGTCCATGCAGACGATTTCAACGGGCAAATGCTTTGCCATGTTCAGCGACAGCCCCGTTTTGCCGCAGGCGGTGGGGCCGACGATGGCGGGGATCAGGGGCTTCACGGCTGCACCCTGCCGAAGCGCTTTTCCAATTCCTGTTTGGTTAATTGAATCAGCAATGGCCGCCCGTGCGGGCAGGTGGGCATCACGTCCCTTGTCAGCATATCCTCCACCAGCCCCTGAAGCGCCTCCATGGGCAGCCTTTCGCCGCCCTTGACGGCATGTTTGCAGGCGGATTGCAGCAGGCGGGCAAAGCGCTTATCGTCCTGATAGCTGCCCGTCGCTTCCAAAATATCCAGCGCGTCGCGGAAGCTTTTTTCCGCTTCCGGCTCACCGAGGATCAGGGGCAGCGCATGCAGGCGCACGCTCTGTTCGCCGAAGTCCTCCGCGTCAAAGCCGATGGATGCCAGCAGCGCCTGATGCTCCAGAAAAGTGCCGTACTCGCGGTAGCTTAGCTGCACCGCCCTGGGCGCCAACAGCATCTGCGCGATGGTGCCGGTATCGTACGCCTTTTGCAGCTGCTCAAACAGCAGGCGTTCGTGCAGCGCGTGCTGGTCGCACAGGTACAGCGTGTCCCCTTCCTCAAACAAAACATAGGTCAGGAAGGCAACGCCGATCAGGCGCACATTTTTGGCTTTCAGCGCGGGCGCGTCCATCTGCTGCTGTTCCGTTTTTTCAGGCGCAGCGTTGGACACAGGAGCGGCGGGCACAGCTGTTTGTTCTCCCGACTTTTCCGCCAGCTTTTCCCACATGGGGTCGCGCAGCTTGAAAGATGTTTCAAAGACGGGCGCTGCCTTCATTTCTTCTTTTGCAGGCGCGGCGGGCGGCACCTCCCTGACAGGTTCTCTGACCACGCTGGCTTCCGGCATCTTGACGCTTTCGCTTTGCAGGTACACGGGCGGCGGCACGGCGGTGGCCGCGCCCTCTGCCAGCGCGTCACGCACCGCTTCCGTCACCGCCTCGCGCACCGCCTTTTCATCCTGAAAGCGCACCTCCCACTTGTTGGGGTGTACGTTCACATCCACCTTGTCAAAGGGCATTTGCAGATACAGTACGCACATCGGGAAGCGGCCGATCATCACCCGCTGGCGGCAGCCCTCTTCCAACGCGCTGCTTAACGCCTGGCTGCGCATGGCACGGCCGTTGATAAAAAAGGATTGATGCGCTCTGTTGCCCCGCGCGTTGTCTCCCACGCCCACAAGGCCGGTGACCAGCACGCCGCTTTGCATGAAGTCCGCCTTTTTCATCAGCTTGAGCGTTTGCAGGCCGTAGACGCTCATAAAGGCGGTGTCCAGCCTGCCGTCGCCGGCGCTGAAATACACCATTTTGCCGTCCGCCTTAAAACGGAAGGACACGTCGGGGTGGGAGAGGATCATCAGCCGCATCAGTTCCCCCACTTCATGGGTCTCCGTCTGCGGTTTCTTCATAAACCCGCGCCTAACCGGCGCGTTAAAAAACAGGTCTCTGACGGTGATGGCCGTGCCCTCGGCGCAGGCCGCTTCCTCGATGGAGAGGATGGTGCCGCCCTCGTTTTCCACCTTCATGCCGCTTTCCTGCCCCGGGCGGCGCGTGGTCAGCCTGACCCTGCCTACCGCGGCGATGGAAGAAAGCGCTTCGCCCCTGAACCCCAGCGTTTCCACGCGGGACAGCTCATCCGCCGTCCGCAGCTTGCTGGTCGCGTGGCGCTCAAAGGCCATGGCCAGATCCTCCGGCGCAATGCCGCCGCCGTTGTCGGCGACGCGGAAGGAGGTAAGCCCCCCGTCCTGTATGTCCACCGTGATGCTGGTCGCCCCGGCGTCCAGACTGTTTTCCACCAGTTCCTTGATCGCGGCGGCGGGCCGCTCCACCACTTCGCCGGCTGCGATCTGCCCGATCACATCCT
>CAZFUT010000014.1:0-37443 GCA_964522425.1 uncultured Oscillospiraceae bacterium | reverse complement strand
TTTACCTTGACCCCCTTCCCCCACTCTTTTGTAACCTATGTTTGACAAACCTACAGCTGTTGCCCTGGTCCAAGGGAAAAGTCAATTGAAAAAAGCGGATATTAATGGTAGAATACGCTAACTGCCCATGGTAAGGAGACTCCCGTGCAAAAGCTGACAATCGGCCAGATGACCTGTTTGAACAGGATTTCCGAGAATACCCTGCGCGAATGCCTTGAAAAACAGAACCGATATCTGTTAAGCCAGAAGCGGGCGCTGGAGATCCCCCAATACACCGCAAGCAAACCGCTTCAAAGCCTTGATGCGCACAAAAAGTATTCCGCTCAAAAATCCTACACCATCAAGCGCCTGCCCCGCCGACGCGTGCTTTGTCTGGCTTCTGAACACCCGTACCCCGCCTGGGCCACCGCGTTCAGAAGCGTCGAAGTATGGGAATACTGCCTGCGTGCGCTGCTTGATCGTTTAGAAGAAGACGGTTATGAAATCGCGGGGGATTATGTGGGCGAAGTCGTTGCCGAATCCACCACCCTGGGGGCGCAAAGAAGAAAAATGCTGGTAAAAATGCAGGTACCCATACGGGCCGCAAGCCGCAAGCCGGGAGATGGACACATTGATATTGCAGAGCGTTTATAACTTCAGAGATTTGGGAAACGCCACGGTTCGTTCCGGGCTTATTTTTCGCAGCGGGGAACTGTCAGAGGCTACTTCGCGCGATGTAGAGGCGCTTCAAGCCCTCAACATTCAGTATGTGCTGGATCTCCGCCCGCCCCTCACCTACGCGCAAAAACCCGACCGCGTGCCCGGCGCCGCCCAAACGATGCTGTTATGCGGGCAGCTTTCCGAAAATGCGCCGATGAGCAAAAAAGCTTCCCGGAACATCAGGGCGTGCTGCAACGAAGCGCCGGGAGAGCGTTCAAAGCGCAACTATCGAAGCATGGTTACGCAGTATACGTTGGTTTTTTCAAAGGCGCTGAAGGTGATCGCTTCGGCCGCAGGCCCGCTTTTGTTTCATTGCGAAATGGGCAAGGACCGCGCGGGCGTACTAAGCGCTTTGCTCTATCAATTACTGGGCGTCCCCGGCGATGATATCATGGCCGATTATCTGTTATCCAACGATGTCATGCGCGACATCAACGCAAGGGATCTGGCTTTCTTCGCGGAAAAAGAAAAGCTGAGCGCCGCTGAGATCGACTCCCTGCGCGCGCTGTTTGAGGTGCGCGCCGAATACCTGGACACATTTTTTGAAGAAGCCAACCGGCAGTACGGTTCTTTTGCGCAGTATGTGCGAAACGGGCTTATGCTGGGCAAACACGATATCCATATGCTAAGAAAGCGGCTGCTCAGATGAAAAGCCTCTTTTTTCGGCCCCTCCCTCGCATCCGGCAGATATTGGATCGCCGCCTGACGGTCGCTCAAAACGCTTTTGCGCGCCAGCAGGCCAGCGCGGCGCTGTCCGATGCCGCGCTGCAAAGCGGCATCCAGCGCTTGAAAGGAACGGACACCGGCAGCCTTTCATCCAAAGACACGGCGCTGCTGCTGGGCTTAATCGGCGAAGCCTGCCGCCGCAGGGCAGGGCTGCAGCCCTTTGTTGTGCAGTATCTGGCCGCCGAAACGCTGCTGCACGGCGAAGTCGCGCAAATGAATACCGGCGAAGGCAAAACGCTGGTGGCTGTCATCGCGGCCTGCTGCAAAGCGCTGGAAGGGCACGGCGTTCACATCATCACGGTCAACGAATACCTGGCCCGCCGCGATTACGAGGAGCATCGATCGGTTTTTGAAGCGGCCGGTTTTTCTTCCGGCCTTTCTCTTTCCGGCATGGAGACAGCCGAAAAGCAGGCCGCCTATCGGGCCGATATCACCTATTCCACGGCCACCGAAGCGGGCTTTGATTATCTGCGTGACAGCGTGGCCATGCGGCCTGAGGCGCGCGTGCATCGGGCGCTCTATTACGCCATCATCGATGAGGCGGACAGCGTTCTGCTGGATGAAGCCGTGACACCCATGATCCTTTCCGGCGGCGGGGAGGGCAAAACCGAGGACTACCTGATCGCCGACACCTTCGCAAAGTATCTGAAAAACCAATCCTTCGCCCATCTGGATGAAGACACGGATATCGATGCGCTGGACGCCGATTTTGTCGTCGATCTTCGCCGGAAAAACGCGATGCTGACCGCCCGGGGCGTAGAAAAAGCGGAGCAATACTATCGCATCGATAACCTGTTTGGCGCCGAAAACCTGCCCATTTACCATCGCATCCTGCAGGCCATCAGCGCATACGGCACGCTGGAAAAGGATAAGGATTATCTGGTCAGGGACGGAAAAATATCCATCATCGACCGCAATACCGGCCGCATCATGGAAGGCCGCCGCTATTCGCTGGGGCTTCAGCAGGCGCTGGAAGCGCGGGAAAAAATCGAGATCCACCAGGAGAGCCGCACGATCGCCTCCATCACCTATCAAAAATTTTTCTCCCTATACCACGGAATATGCGGCATGACCGGCACCGCCTGGCCCGCGCGCAAAGAGTTTACCGATACCTATAGGATGCCGGTGCGCCGCATCCCGCCCAATCGCCCCTGCATTCGCGTCAGCGGGAAAGACCGGTATTATGACACCAAAGAAAAGAAACTGGCCGCCATCGCCGCAGCCACCAAAAAAGCCTTTGCCGCGCAGCGCCCGGTGCTGATCGGAACGCCGAACGATCTTGCCAGCGACGAGGTATCTTCCATTCTGCAAAAAGAGCACCTCCCCCACCTTGTGCTCAGCGCCAAGCAAAACGCGGATGAAGCGGCGCTGATCGCGCGGGCCGGTATGCCCGGCTCCATCATCGTTTCCACCAACATGGCGGGCCGGGGCACCGATATCCGCCTCGGGGGCGGGCAAACGGATGTTGCGGCGCATATCCGCGCTCAGGGCGGGCTGCTGGTGCTGGGCGCGGAGCGCCAGCGCTCCCGGCGCGTGGACGATCAGTTGGCTGGGCGCGCCGGGCGGCAGGGCGACCCCGGCGAAAGCATCTTCTTTATTTCCCCTGACGATGAACTGCCCAGGCTCTTTCACCCGCAAAGCGGCGCTGCGCTGACGCCGAGGAAACTAAGCGGCTATCAGCGCCTGGCCGAAAGCCTTGACGCCGGGATGCGCAAGAATGAATTGGAAGCCGACACCGTATTGCAGGGGCACAGGCAAAATGTGCTTAAGCAGCGCGCGCGCCTGTTGGAAGCCGCAGCCCCCGATGACCTGCTGTGCGGCATGGCCGCCGCCGCCGCGCAGCGCCTGTATGCTTTGTACCCGGATGCCGAGCGCAATCACGCCGCCTTCCGCATCGCTTTTTGCCGGACATTCGGCAAAGACGCGCTGCCCCTGTCCGATACAGCGGATAAGCCGCTGCCGTTTTCCAAAGCCGCTGTTTCCTTATACAGAAAGAAGTCCGCGGCCGCGCCCCATGTGTTTTCCGAAACGGCGCGCGCCCTCATGCTGATGACCATCGACGAAGGGTGGAGCAATTTCCTCGATGCGTTTCTCCCCTTAAAAACAGGCTACCGCTTCATGGCGCTGGGCAAGTTCAGCCCCCGCAGCGTATTGGTGCGCGCCAGCGGGGAAAGCATCCAAACGATGAACGAGTATATCCTGCTGGAAGGCATGCGCCGCGTCTTCCACGTTTCGCTTTCTCCGCCTAAGGAATAACAAGCTCCCCGGCGCCCGTTTCCTGTGCTATAATAGCGCCTGGCGATGATTTCCCCCTTTGAAAGGCAGGTAAGGCCCGTGAAAATCCCCAAAAAGGATGCCCTGACATGGTTTGAATTTTTTGCTTCTCTCCCCGAAGAGGAGGAGCTGTCCGCGCGGCAGACCGAGATCGTCTACGCCACGCTGGCGCAGATCGAGCGCGCCGTCGAAGCCAATCGCAAAGATATGATCGCCCGCTTACATACCGCCCGCACCTTGAACGGCCGCACGCTGTTTTGCGGCAACGAGCAAAAGTTTCCGCGCGGCTGCATCTCCTGCCTGACGGGTTCGGGGCTGAACGCCATCCGCAGAACCAACCGCTGCAACCTGCGCTGCACATTCTGCTATGATTTCGGGCAGATGGATGTGCAGCCGCCCATCGGCGACGGCCTGTGGGAGATCGGCGGCACAAAATTCTATCTGGAAGACCTGCCGCTTTTGCTGACAGCGCAGAAAAAGCCCAGCGGCGTCGCCTATGTCTATCTGGAACCGTTTATGGAGGTCGAGCAGTATTACCCCGTTATCCGCACCTTCCATGAAGCCGGCGTATACCAGCACATGTACACCAACGGCACCCTGGCGACAGAAGAAAACCTGAAAGCGCTGGCCGAAGCCGGGCTTGACGAGCTGCGCTTTAACCTCGGCGCGACCAACGCGGCTGATCGTGTCATCGCCCTGATGGCGACGGCCAAAAAGCATCTCCCCCGTGTCGGCATCGAAACGCCCATGACACCCGAGTTTTTTGAAGCCTTCCATCGCAAGAAGGACGCCATCCTGTCAACGGGCATTGATTTTATCAACTGCGCCGAACTGCACCTCAATCCCAACAACGTTGAAAACTACTACGGCGAAAACATGTACATGACGCGCTTGGGCTACCTTTCCCCCGTGTGGAGCCGCGACCTGACGCTCCAGTTGATGCTGGAGTGCGAGCAGGAGGGCTGGGATATCGCCGTGCATGACTGCTCCAACAGAACCAAATTTGCGCGCGATCTGAACCTGCGCGCCAAAGAAGGCGGATGGTTCGGCGCATCCGCCTACGCCTGCGAGTTCCCCGCGATCCCCTATCTGTTTTTTCTCTCCATCCTGCGTGATGAACGCTTCACCTTTTTAGAAGAAGAGCCGCTGCCGGAAGGATACCGAGTAGGCGACCTGACGTTCTAAGCCTTTTTAATAGTTTGCCCTGAAACAAGCAGCCTCCCCATGGCCCACAACGGCTTGGGGAGGCTGCTTGTTGCAGGGTGAAAGCCGGTTGGATATCGCCCATCCTTTTTCATTTCCTTCTTTACAAGTCCACAAAACTTGGTATAATGGAAACCGAAAATGTAAATCGGGTTTCCATACAAACGGGGTGAGTTACATGGCATTGAAAGACAGCATTGCCCAGGCCGCCACGGAGGAGTTTCAGGAAAAGGGCCTATCCTTCACCATGGCGGACGTTGCGCGGCGGCTGCGCATCAGCAAAAAGACCATTTACGCCGAGTATGCCTCCAAGGAGGCGCTGCTGAGCGACATGATCGCGCGGGGCTTCGCCAAAATACATCAGCAGAAAAAAGCCATTCTGGACAGCAGCGCGCCGCTGACCGAAAAACTGCGCCAAGTGGTGATCGCTCTGCCCGAGGAGTACCGCGCGCTGGACTTCCGGCGGCTGGAGCACCTGGGCGAAAAGTATCCCCGCGTGGCTGCCCAGCTGAAAACGCAGCTTGAAATCAACTGGGAGCCCACGCTGTCCCTTGTGCGGGAGGGCGTCAAGCAGGGCGTGCTGCGCCCGGTGTCGGTGCCGGTGCTGCGGCTGATGATTATCGGCAGCATCGAAACGTTTCTGAACAGCGGCGCCCTGCAGGGCGAGCGCATCGCCTATGACGACGCGCTGCACAGCATGATGGACATCCTGATCGGCGGCCTTGCCGCGCGGCCCGTGTAAAGGAGAGCACACATGCAAAAGATCAATAACGGTTGGGCTTTTTCCAGCGTCTGGAGCGAAGCCTTTTTAAACGGCGGGGACGTGCAGCCCGTGCGGCTGCCGCACACGGTCAAGGAACTGCCGCTGCATTATATCGACCCCAAGGACTACCAGATGGTGTGCGGTTACCGCCGCAGGATAGACATCCCCAAAGAAGCGGAAGGCAAGCGCGTCTTTGTTCAATTGGACGGCGCGGCCCACATCGCCACCCTGTTCTGCAACGGGCATGAGGTGGCCGCGCACCATTGCGGCTACACCGCGTTCCGCGCGGAGATCACCGAGTTTGTGCGGTTTGGCGAAGGAAACACCGTCGCCGTCAAGCTGGACACCACCGAGAACCCCGCCATTCCCCCCTTTGGTTTTGTCATCGACTACCTCACCTACGGCGGCCTCTACCGCGACGCGTGGCTGGACATCCGCCCCGCCCGTCATATCGAAGATGTTTTCGCTTACGCCGAAAACCTGCATACCGCCCGCGTGCAGATCACCTTGAACGGACAAAGCGCCAAGGGCCGCGTCCTTGCGGAAATGCTGGACGAACGCACAGGGAATATCCTCGGAAGAAGCGAAGCGGATGCCGCCGATAACCTTTCCCTTTCCCTTGTCTGCCCGGGCGCCCAGCCGTGGGATATCGACCGCCCGCGCCTGTATCTCTGCCGGGTCACGCTCCAGGATGAAAGCGGCGCTGCCATCGACGCCGTGCAGACCGCCTTCGGTTTCCGCACGGCGCAATTTAAGGCCGATGGTTTCTATCTGAACGGGCAAAAGGTATTCCTGCGGGGGCTCAACCGCCACCAGTGCTACCCCTATATGGGCTACGCCGCGCCCGAAAGCCTCCAGCGCGAGGACGCGCGCATCCTGAAGCACGAATTGCAGCTGAACGCCGTCCGCACCGCCCACTACCCGCAGAGCCATTATTTTATCGACCAGTGCGACCGCGAAGGGCTGCTGGTGTTTACCGAGATACCGGGCTGGCAGCACATAGGCGGCGAAAGATGGAAGGAGCAGGCCTGCCAGAATACGCGTGAAATGGTGATGCAGTACCGCAACCACCCCAGCATCGTCCTGTGGGGCGTGCGCATCAACGAAAGCCAGGACGACGACACGCTGTACGGGCGCACCAACGCCATCGCCCATCAATTGGATCCCAGCCGCATGACCTCGGGCGTGCGGTATCTGGAAAAGAGCAGCCTTAAAGAAGACGTATACGCTTACAACGATTTTTCGCACAAGGGCAACAACGCGGGCTGCAAAAAGAAAAAGGACGTGATGAAGGAGCAGGACCGCCCGTTGCTCATCTCCGAGCATAACGGCCACATGTTCCCCACCAAGGCTTTTGACCCGTGGCGGCTGCGCCAGTCGCAGGCGCTGCGCCACGCGCGGGTGCTGAACGACGCCATGCAGGACGGCGATCATGCCGGATGCTTCGGCTGGTGCATGTTTGACTACCCCACCCATCAGGATTTCGGCTCCGGCGACCGCGTGTGCTACCACGGCGTCATGGACGCCTTCAGAAACCCCAAATTAGCGGCGGCGCTGTACGCCAGCCAGGGCGAGGAAGCGCCGGTGCTGTCCGTCACCTCCCCCATGGACATCGGCGATTATCCCGGCGACGGCATGGGCAGCCCCTACATCCTCACCAATGCCGACGAGGTGGCGCTGTACAAAAACAACGACTATGTCGCCACCTACCGGGGCAGCGCCTTTTCCGCCCTGCCCCACGGCCCTATCGAGGCCGGCGACACCATCGGCTGCCTGCTGGAAACCAGGGAAGGCTTTCACAAAAAGAAGGCCGACGCCGTGCGCGGCGCGCTGCTGGCCGTTGCACGCCACGGCCCTGCCTCAATGCGGCTTATGGACAAGCTTCGCATGGGCTGGTGTATGCTGCGCTACCGGCTGACCTACGCCGAGGGGGTACGGCTGTATGGCCGGTACATCGGCAACTGGGGCGGCGAAGCCACCGTTTGGCGGTTTGATGCCATCAAAGATGGGCAAGTCGTGCAGTCGGTCACCAAGCGGCCCGCTGCCGCCCTCCGCCTTGTCTTAACAGCCAGTCACACCACGCTGTATGAGGGCGATACCTATGATATGGCCGCCGTGCGCATCCGCATTGAAGATGAAAACTTAAACCCCGCCGTCTATGCGCAGCTGCCCATTTCGCTGACCGTATCGGGCCCCCTCCAGCTGGTCGGCCCCGATACGGTGGTGCTGGAAGGCGGTTTAACAGGCGCCTACCTTCGCACCGCCGGGGAATCCGGTAAGGCCACACTCACCGTCCGCTGCGCCCAGGCCGAGCCTGTTAGCATAGAATTCGAAGTAAGGAGACAAGCGCAATGAAGTTTTCCTTAAGACAGACCGCCGCCTACGGCATCGGGGCCGTGGGCAAGGACATGGTGTATGCCCTGTCCGCCACCTATGTGATGTACTACTATCAGGATCTGCTGGGATTGGATGCGGCCTTTGTGGGCCTGATCCTGATGCTGGCCCGTGTCTTCGACGCCCTCAACGACCCCTTCATGGGCATTCTGGTGACCAAAACGCGCTCGCGCTTTGGGCGCTTTACGCCCTGGCTATTCAGCGGCACGGTGCTCAACGCCCTGGTGCTGTATGCCATGTTTGCCGCCCCCAAGCTGGAAGGCACGCCGCTGATGGTCTACTTCGCCGTCATCTACACGCTGTGGGGCATGACCTATACCATGATGGATATCCCCTTCTGGTCGATGATTCCCGCCGTCACCGATGCGCCCGCCGACCGCGAGCGCCTGTCGGTCGTCGGCCGCACCTGCGCGGGCTTTGGCTTCGCCATCGTGCAGATGGGTACCCTGATGGCCGTGCAGTTCTTAGGCGGCGGCAGCGAGCGTGCGGGGTTTGCCCGCGTGGCGCTGGTCATTTCCGCGCTGTTCATTCTGGCGGAGCTGGCGGTATGCCTCACCGTCCGGGAGCGTCAAAACAGCCGGATGGAAAACACCTCGGTGCGCGAAATGTTCCGCGCCCTGTTCGCTAACCACCAGGCCATGGTGACGGTGCTGACCATCCTGCTCATCAACTCGGCGCTGTACATCACCTCCAATCTGGTGATCTACTTCTTTAAGTACGACCTGGGCGGCGCCAGCTGGAAAGCCAACTACACCCTGTTTACCACCGTGGGCGGCGCGGCGCAGATACTGGGCATGATGGCGCTCTATCCCCTGCTGCGCAGGAAGCTGAGCAATCCGGCCATCTTCAAGCTCTCCCTTGGCATGGCGGGCTTTGGCTACGCGCTGCTGCTGGCGCTGTCGCTCACCGGCCTTGGCGGCGCGCTGCCCCTTCTGTGCGTCTGCGGCGCCTTCATCTTTGCCGCCAACGGCCTGCAATCGGTGCTGACCACCATCTTCCTGTCCGCCTCCGCCGACTATGGCGAATATCAGACCGGACGGCGCGAAGAAAGCGTCATTTTCTCCATGCAGACCTTCGTGGTCAAGGCCGCCTCGGGCTTTTCGGTGTTCATTTCGGGGCTGGGCCTCAGCCTGATCGGCCTGACGGGCAACGCCGCCGAAACGGGCGAAATTGTAGCCCAAAGCCCCTCCGCCCTGCTGGGGCTGCGCCTTTTGATGACCATCCTGCCCTCCCTTGGGCTGATCGCCGCCTTTATCTTCTTTGCAAGGAAGTTTAAACTGACCGACACGGAAGCGGAGCGCCTCGCGGCCGCCTTGAAACAGCGGCGCACCGTCCCCAAGCAGGAGGAATAGCATGGAGCTTGCGTGGAAAGCCGTCCTTGAAGACGGGCAGACAATACAGGGGCAGGAAAGCTGGATGGGCGGCGCAAAGCGCGTTGCTGCGGCGCTGCCAAGCGGCGTGATTGCTGCCATCGAAGCCAGCCTATCCCTTACGATGGCGCGGGACGAGCGCCTGTTCATGAACGGGTATCAGACATGGACACACTGCCCCGAGTACGGCAAAGCAAGCCGCATCCGCGGGCTGCACGGGCTGCCGAAGGCCATCATCGACCGCTATGGCTTTGACCGCTACGGCGATTATCATTTCGTTCCCTACCCCAACAGGCGCGGGCAGACGCACGGCTTCAGCTGGTGCTATCTGCGGCGCGGGGACAGGTTTCGTCTGCTCGCCTCCCTTAACGAGCAGCCCGGCTACACCATCTTCCGCTACGATGCCAATACGGGCACCATGTCCATCTCGCGCGATGCCAGGGGCGTTAAGGCAGGCGGCCCCTACGCCCTGTTTGATCTGTTCTGGGCCGAAGGCACCGAAGACGAGGTGTTCGACGCCTGGTTTCAGGCCATGGGCGTAAAGCCGCCTGTCTCAAAAAAGCTGGCGGGCTATTCCAGCTGGTACAACCGGTATGGGGGCATCGGCGAACAGGCGATCCTGGCCGACCTTGAGGGCTGCAGAAAAGCCCTGCAGCCGGGCGACGTGTTTCAAATCGACGACGGCTGGGAGCCCTGCGTGGGCGATTGGCTTTCTGCCGATCCGCAGAAATTTCCCGGCGGGCTTTCGGCGCTTGTTGAACGCATCCACGCGGAGGGCTATCTTGCCGGGCTGTGGCTTGCCCCCTTTGTGTGCGCGGAGCGCTCCCAGGCGTACCGCGATCACCCCGAATGGCTGCTCAAGGTGGACGGCAAGCCCTGGCGCTGCGGCTGCAACTGGGGCGGCTTCTATGCCCTGGATATCGATCACCCCGAGGTGCAAGCTTATCTGAAAACCGTCTTTGACCGCGTATTGAACGAGTGGGGCTTTGACCTTGTCAAGCTTGATTTCCTCTACGGCGCCGCGCCCTTTGGCACGCCCCGGGAAAGCCGCGCGGGCCGCATGATCCGCGCCATGGACATCCTGCGCGACCTTTGCGGCAGCAGGCTGATCCTCGCCTGCGGCGTGCCGATGATGCCCGCCTTTGGCCGGGTGGACTACTGCCGCGTCGGCTGCGACGTAGGGCTTACATGGGACGACAAACCCTACATGCGCCTGATGCACAGGGAGCGCGTATCCACCAAACAGTCCATCGACAACAGCCTGTTCCGCCGCCAGTTAAACGGGCGCGCCTTCTTAAGCGACCCCGACGTGTTCTTCCTTCGCCGGGAGAACATCCGCCTTTCCCCCCGTCAAAAAAACCTTCTTTCCGCCGTCAACGCGCTGACCGGCGGCGTCCTGCTGACTTCGGACGATCCTGGCCAATACGATAACCAGCAGCTGAACGAATACCGCCATATCCGCCGCCTGTTTGAAAGCGCCCGCAATATCGCCGTGCGCCAAAGCGGACAAAAGCTCCGCATCACTTACACCCTTAACGGGCAGCAAAAGGAGATCGCGGTCAAATAAAGGCGGAGCCATGCCTCTCGGCAGCCGGGTCTCGTACCAAATCGGATGAACGGGAGCGATCAGGCGACGGTGCTTCACCGGTAAGCATATAAGATGCGAAAGCCATTCCGTAAGCTTCGCCGTTTGTTGACAAAGGCTGACCCCGTCGGTACAATGATCAGAGCATAGGGAAGGAGGAACAGACATGAAAGTCATCCTGCTGCAGGACGTTCCCGGAACGGGCAAAAAAAATCAGATTGTTAACGTAAGCGACGGCTACGCGCGTAATTTTCTTTTCCCCCGCAAAGCGGCCATGGAGGCCACCGGCGGCGCTGTGCGGGAGGTGGAGCGCCGCAATGAGGCCGAGCGCCAGAGAGAGGCCGAGCGCCGCGCGGAGGCTGAAAAGATCGCAGCATCCTTAAAGGGCAAAACCATCACCATCCATGCCAAGGCCGGCGACAAGGGGCGCCTTTACGGCAGCGTAACGGCGCAGGAAATCGCCGAAGCGCTGGAAAAGCAGCACGGCGTTGCCGTCGATAAGCGCAAGATCGACCTGAAAGACCCCATCCGCACGCTGGGCGAAACCACCGTCGGCGTATGGCTATACAGCGGCCTCACCGTGAGCATGAAGGTCGAAACCGTTGCCACCGAGCAATGAGCAATCCGTACGATACAGCAACGGGCGCGGCCATGCAGCCCGCCTTTTATCAGGCGCCGCCTAACAGCCTGGACGCCGAGAAATCGGTGCTGGGCGCTTTGATGCAGGACGGCAACGCCCTGATCGAAGCATTGGAGCTTTTGAAAGAGGATGATTTCTACCATCCTCAGCACGCTGCGATATTTGAAGCCATGCGCGCTTTGAACGCGCAGTCGCGCGCGGTCGACCTGGTCACCATGGATACCGAGCTTTCGCGCACCGGCCATTTGGACGGTATCGGCGGCACCGAGTACCTGGTGGACCTGTTAAATTTTGTGCCGACCACCGCCAACGTGCGCCACTATATCGATATCGTGCTGGAAAAGTCCACGCTCAGAAAGCTGATCGCGGCAGCCAGCGAAATCTCCCAAAATTGCTATCAGCAGCAGCTGGAAATGCAGGATATTCTGGTGCACGCGGAAAAATCCATATTCGACATCGTCATGAAGCGCACCGGCAGCCAGCGGCTGACGCACATCAGCGAAGTCATGAAGCTGACCTACCGCAAGATGGAGGAGCTGGCGCGCAGCAAAGGCGCGGTTTCCGGCGTGCCCACCGGCTTTACGCTGCTGGATAATTTATTGACCGGCCTGCACGGCGGCGAACTGATATTGATCGGCGCCCGCCCCAGCATGGGGAAGACCAGCTTTGCCATCAATTTGGCCGTGCACGCCGGGCTTAAAGGCAAGTCGGTCGCCATTTTCAGCCTTGAAATGCCCAATGAGCAGATCGCCATGCGCATTCTGTGCTGTGAAGCGCGGGTCAACATGCAGAAAGTACGCTCCGGCACCCTGGAAGACAAGGAATGGACAAAATTGGCCATGGCCATCGCCCCGCTTTCGCAGGCGCCGATATATTTGGACGATACGTCCAGCCTGACCCCCGCCCAGCTGCGCAGCCGCTGCCGCCGTCTGATGATGGAAAAGGGCCTCGACCTCGTCGTCATCGACTATATGCAATTGATGAGCGCGGACGGCCGCACGGAGAACCGCCAGCTGGAAGTCAGCGAAATCTCCCGAAAGCTGAAAGCCATCGCGCTGGAGTTAAAGATACCCGTGGTGGCCTGCGCCCAGCTTTCGCGCGCCAACACGCAGCGCGCCACCAAGCGCCCTATGCTGTCCGACCTGCGCGATTCCGGCTCCATTGAGCAGGACGCCGACGTGGTCATGTTCCTGCACCGGGAAAGCTATTACGACGAAACAAGCGAAGAAACCAATATCGCCGAAGTGATCGTAGCCAAGCAGCGGAACGGCCCATTGGATACCATCAAGCTGTACTGGCACGACGACTATACGCTGTTTGAGGATTTGAGAAATGGTTGATATACAGATGGAACAGCCGCAGCTGTCCCTATTGCAGAAGGATGACCGGTTCGAAGGTTTTCTGCTGGTGCGCGCCGCCGAAAAACGGACAGGCTCTACCGGCAACCCCTATTTGGACATGACGCTGGCGGATTCTTCCGGCGATATGAACGCGAAGGTGTGGAACACCACGCAGGAAGCCCCCGCTTCGGGCACCGTTGTCAAGGTGCGCGGCCTGATTACCGAATTTAACGGCCGCCTGCAGTTTCGCATCGAAAAGTTCCGCGCCGCCGTGCCGGAAGATCATGCGGATCTGTCGCTGCTGGTTGCTTCCGCGCCGGATAAACCCGAAGATATGCTGCAAACAATCGACGGCGTGATCAGCGCCATACAAAACGATACGCTGCGAAAAGTGGTGCGCTATCTGGTAGACAGCCTGAGGGATCGCCTGTACTATTATCCCGCCGCCCAGCGCCTGCACCACGCGGAGCGTTCGGGGCTTTTGCATCACACCACCAGCATGTTGAACGTCGCCTCCGCCCTGCTTGCCTGTTACCCCTCCCTTGACGCGGACCTGCTGAAAGCGGGCGTCATCGTGCATGACCTTGGCAAGGTACTGGAAATGGACAGCGACGAGTACGGCAATGTGGCCGACTATACGCGCGACGGGCTGCTGCTGGGGCATCTGGTGCGCGGCGTTTCACGCGTGCGGGAAGCTGCGCGGGAATGCGGCATAGACAACGATGATGAGTACCTGCTGCTGCTGGAGCACATGATCCTCAGCCACCACGGCGAAGCCGAATACGGCAGCCCCCGCCCCCCCATGTTTCCCGAGGCCGAGATGCTCCACTTTATCGACGTGATGGATGCGCGCATGAATGAAATGGACGGCATCCTTGCCCGTACCCCCGAGGGCGTTTTCAGCGAAAAAATATGGTCGCTCGACCGCAGGATCTACCACCCCCGTTACCGGAAGGGATAAGCCTCCCCTGTGCCGCCTCACGTTTTTACATTCAATTGCTTGACGAAGAAGCGATAAAATGTTACAATTTCGTAAAGATTATGGTTGTTTGAACCATGCAAGACGGAGGGAGTATCATGAAAAGAAGGATGATCCTCATCAGCCTGCTGATCGTCGCTGTATTGGCGCTGTCCGGCTGCGGAAAAAAGGAGGCTCCGGCGGCGAATCAAACGCCGACGGATGTCCCCGTGCAGCAGCCCGCCATGATGCCGCAGGCTACCGATATACCCGCACCGGCATTCGATTCCTCACTGCCCGAGGGCTATGACCCCGCATCGGAAGAAGAAGAGGGCGGCCTTTCTGCCAGTATGCAGCAGCCCGCGGCGTATAACCGCGCAGGCGCTACGCCCATTCCGCTCGACCCGGTCGATATGCCCACCCCCACGCCCCGGCCGAAGCTGGCGTTTACCTACAGCAAATACACGGCCAACAAGCTGGGCATCAGCTTTGAATCCGTCGCAGGGTACGAGGTCGACGAAAGCCAGCCCGACATCTTTATGCTAAAAGAGCCGGAAGGACTGGTCAAGGATAACTACCCCGTACAGATCACCTTTCAGCAGTCCTCGGAGGCCAGCAATTACAACATCGAGAATTTGAAGAGGGATCTCAGGGCAAAGCTGAAGGACCTCGGCGCCGTCAACTACACCAAATGGCAGCCGACGGATATCAGCAGGCGCTCCCTGCTGGGCAAAGACGGCTACTATGCCAACTATCGCGGCGTGCTGTTTGACGGTACCATTGTGCGCGGCCGCATCCACATGGCCATCGTGGACGGCAAGCTGCTCACCTTTAATCTGTCCTGCCCCGGCTGGTACAACTCCGATTATATGGAAGTGTACACCCACATCCGCAATACGCTGAAATCGCTGTAAACCAGTGTTGCATCAAAAAAGAGTTCCTGACAAAGCGGCAATGCCATTCGAATAAGAATGCCAAATAAAGAGAACCGGAGCAGAAAGAAGTTCCGGTCTCTTTTTTATACCAATGAAAATCATTAAGGAACCGCAACACAATCATTTTTCCGGGAGAGTTCTGTTTCATCCACGGGACAAAAGCGTACACGAATCGCCACCTGATTCTGACCATGGTAAAAGAGCACAGTGGCATTGCGCAGCAAGCTGTCAATCAACCGGGCAGCCTGTTCACCTTCATCCGTGTCGCTGGCTGCCAGAGCATAATGCAGGGTCAATTCAGGAAATTCAAGGCCGGTCTCTTTATCCCGGAGTGGCATGTCCGAGGTTCTGAAAACCCTCCATACGCTTTTAGCGGCTTCATCCGATACCTGTTTAGGCAGCAAAACCTGATAGTGTCGGAAAACATCGCACTCAGGCACCGTTTCCTTGGCAGGGCCTCCCAAACGGCTATCATCGGTCGGCTTCCGTTCCCTCCAAGCCCTGACTAGCGCCAGAAACATGGCTCTTTCCCAGGCGCTATGGGCTAAATTTTTCTCATAAGTCAGCGCCATATTTTCTGCAATCTTCATCAGGGACTTAATTTCGGGTGAGCGCTTAATCAACTGTGAAGCTAATGTTTCCTGCTTTTGTATGGAAAAAACGGGAGAATAATCCTTAAACACTTCTGCCGTGGGCGTGGCGTTGCCATTCCCTATTTGAATGCAGTACAACAGCTTTCGCAAGGGCTCAAAGACACTGCCTGATCCTTCTTCAAGGGTATTATTCAAATATTTCCATAAAAAAACGCCAACGGTAGACAAGACTGCTTTCACCATGCGCTCCTTTTCAAGCGGATTTCGGCTGTTTTGGGATGAAACCTCCTTCTTTTGGGATGAAACCTCCTTCTTTCCCCTTGACAGCACTGAAAAAAAGATGGGGACATTTTTTTATGCATATCCTCCCGTTTGATGCATAGTTTATTTGCCTGAAATACACAGATACAAACGTTGATTGCCTTTACTCAGCCCAAACCGTCCCCTGTTGCGGCGGTTCATACCGCCATCCGGTTTGTCGGCAGGAGAATTCAACGCCTGCCTGGGTCTCTGTTTCCATATTGCTGGTTTGGACGCCCGCCGGTTCGATTGTTTGCGGGATTGGGGGCAAGGGGCAAACGGAGGTTCTGCGCCTGTGCGTCGGGAAGCACATGGATATACTGGGGTGCCAGGAGAGAGCCGCGATTTTTAGCAAAAAATCTGAAGCCCGGGTAAGCAACCTTGTTTGCGCCCAGATGATCCACAGTCAGCATGGTAAGGGCATCCAGAAAGCCTTTTCGGGTGTTTGTCGCTGAAAAAGCTTGCTGAAAATCAATTTCGTTCGGGATCAGATTGCCTCTTATATCTTTTTTCCATACGCTCAAGGCTGTTTTCGGGAAAAGCATTTGATAGCGTATTCCATCCTTAATATCCAAGCTGCGCGCGACGGCTCGGGTCACCTGTATGCTCAGGCTGCCAAACCCCAAAGGCTTGGCGCGCCCCAGCTTATGAGCAAGCCGCGGCTTAAGCATCAGCAGAGCAACGAGCTGCCGCAACTCAGCTTCGCTGATTTCGTTATAATAGACATTAAACATGAATGTGGAATGAGCCGCCACCGGACGCACAGTGCTGTTCAGATCGCTCTTATTCAGCGCCTGTTCCATTGTCTTGTTTTTGCCATGCCAGTACATTTTGCGTCCCCGAAGCCTGGGCAAACCTTTCTCCTGGAATAAAGTATGTACCGGGATCTTCTCGGTATGCCTAAAACCTTGTTGATCAACCGATACAACAGATTTATAGGTCGTCTGATAGTCATATGTTTTGTAAGTATCAGGCTTTGCCTCCGTGTATAGCTCCATAGCCGTCACGTGGGGGTTCAGCAACTCCGGCAGCGTAACTGGTTTCATGAAGCTGACCCGCTCTGCCTGCGCGTCGCCAAAGCGCACCCTGCTGCCCAAGGCGCCCTTCTCTCCCACCATGCCAAAGAGCGCGCAGGCTGGGCATAGATTCTTGGGATCACTGCAGGGCTGGTAGTTGCCATTGGCCTTGGCAATCTGCGTCAAAGTGTTGAAATAAACGCTCCGGGACAGGCAGGCGGGGGACAGGTAGTAATGGGTATCACTGCCATCGCCGATCTCATCATAAAATACCGGCAGGCCCTGATTCTTTTTCGCCAAGTCCAGAGAATACCCCCAAAATTGATTGTGGGGGAAGGGCCTATTATAGGCATTGTACGTTGTGTGTTTGTTGGTTTTGGTGTTCCGGTATTCCGCCAGCACGATCTCCAGGCATCGTATGTCCTGAGGGCTGATGGAAACGGGGAGGGCATCATCGACCGCTACGAAGAGATGATCTCCTTTTTTCTTGCCGGGTGTCAATACGTTCCCTTCCATTCTTGAGCCAAAATCCTCTCCCAGCAGCAAAACACCACGCAAGTTCCCCTTGCCATAGTTGCGATCTTTTCCGGCATCAAAACAGATCACATCACCAGTTGTTAGGTTTTTGTAGCAGGGATGAGATGGCAGTGAAATTGTCCAGGGAGACCGGCTGCACGGATTCTTCTTTTTGATCCAGACATCCGGACCGGGCGCTTCTTCCCATCTTTTATCATCGACCCGCGTTCTGATGCTATAGCGCTTCGCGGGCTGCAGAAACCACACCTCTTGCCCGTTTTCTTCGCGGCAAAACAGCAGGCCTGCCTTGCGCACGTTGGGTACCCGGGAATGCAGGGGAAAATCCGTGAGTGTGGACAGGCAGGAGTTGGTAAGGGCCTCATAAACACTGCGCAGGGCCCCCCGCAGGGAACTGCCAGGAATAACAGGATGCTCCGGCTGGTAACCGTCAGGGCTGGGGTTTTTCCCTTTCAGATCGTCATAGGAAAAAAACTCATAGCTGCTGTGTCCGGGCGTACCGCCCGTGAACACCCTGTTGTTGGTGGTATTCGGGATGAACAGAGGGCTTAGCGTAGTCAGCCGGCACTCCAGATAACCGCTGAGCAGTTTGCCTTCCCGCACCGGAGCATCGGAACGTTTTTCTCCAAGAGAAGCAAAATTATAAGGATTAATGAAGGTCATGACGCACCTCCTTTAAAATCGTAGAAGCCCATAAAACGGTAATCCGTCACCTGTAAAGCAGAGAGCGGAGGATAGTGAACGGGTTGATGAACGCCCTGCGCCGATTCTTCTATCGGAAGAATATCAACACGCTCCTCAAAATCCACATCTTTCAGGTAGTTGCGAACGCGGATGCGTTTGCCAATGGCCTCCCGGGGCAAGGTGACGCTGCGGCCCGCCTCGCTGCAGGTAATAAAGTCTGCATCGTTGATATTAAACGCTCCGACCTTGTCGGGGCCGTTGCCGATAATCAGCAGATCCTCATCGTATCGGTCTTGTACATCCTTACCCTCAGCATCATCCTTCAGATACCGCCTCAGCCAGTCTCCCCTGTGGTTTCTGATCAGGCGCAGTTCCTCCTCCTCATTAAACAGGTGTAGCTGCTGCAGCTTTTCCCAATCCGGCCCGGGGGCGGGCAGGACAGGATTGCCGTTCTTCCAGAGCCCGATACAGACCTGGTCGCTGAAATAGGCAATGACATAACCATCTTTCACGTTAACGCCATCACTGGTCTGCTTCAAAAGTTTCGTGAGAAACTCATGGTTTGTCCGGCTCATGGGCTCACCTCCTGAGGAAGACGGTCAAAAGCTGCCTGTACATGCTCGGGAAAAACCTGATCTGCTATAAATTCAGCCAGCGCCTTCATATAGTCTGAGTCCTCTCCCTTGTTTTTGATGTCATTACCGTTAATTTTTAGCTGATCCCATTCCAGTTTCAGCAAGCCCCGGCCAACAGATACCTCTCCCCCCAGCGGAGTCAGTCCCTCATCCACATCCCGCATCACCAGCAGGAAAAGGCCTACGGCCCATTCCAGACCTGCGCCGCGGATGTTGAATTGCAGGGAGGTTTTGCCTCCGTGGTGGATGCGATTGGTAAAAAGTGCCCGGTAGGCAGCGCTGCCTGTAAAACGATCCACCTTGGTACGGGTGAGGGTATAGTTTTGGCCACCGTTGATTTTGACTTCCGGGAAGCTGACGGCGCTGGCCCAGGCAGCAGGCGGCTGTTCAGCAGGTATCGCTTTCTTTTGATAAGGCGAGGCTTGCCGCTTATTTTCTACCTGAACATAGCCAAACATCCACATCAGGGCTTTTTCAATGGCCGGTTTTTCCATGCCCAATTCCCTCAGCAGCAGACCTGCAGTATGGCGGAAAGCGCCTGTTAGGCTGCTGCCGGGGATGACTGCCCGTTCGCCATCGGTGAGGGATTCACAGTCCGGGCCTCCGCCCATGGCAAGGAAACGCCTGACGATGATGGTGCCGGGAATCTTGGCAGGGATTGTGATAGTGTGAAAGCCGCCATCCTCGCGGGTTTCATTGGCGTCCATGTTCAAGTCACAAGCCAGGCCCTCGCCAGCATCGGCATCCCCCAATCTGAACGCGATACTCTTATGCCGATTATTTCCCTCAAACACCCATTGCCTGGCTGCGATACACAACCTCCCCAAGCCTCGGTTGCTCTTATATCCCAGACAATGCCTGCCTTCATTGATTTCTCCTATGGCGCGCCTCAAAGGATTAAGGAAGTCATCTATGTCCTCCCCGTCGTAGACCATAAAATCCACGTCCACATTAAAGATAGCCCCTGACCGTATGACCTGATAATTAAACTTGTCCTGATCCTTTGCCACCCGGCGCTCATCCAGGGCCACGCTGTCCCGCGTATCGATAATCGGGGTGGTTTTGTCTATCGCAAACACGCCGTCGCTGATCCGCAGGCGGCTGGCTTCCGAGCCCTGCTCATGAAGGAATCCCATCAACCGCTTGGCATCTGCATCACTCATTCCCCGGCGTAGCAGACCGCAGATGGAGGTGGCCGGCACAAAGGGCTGTCCGTCATAATCCAGAACGCAATCATGGTCTGTTTGCTCACTTTTTCCGCTGCCGATGCTCAGAGGGGTTTCCAAGGTACAGCGGAGTTGTAGAAATATCACCGCTTTGATGCTGACTTGCTTGCCTTTCATGCCGTTCACCTCTTTCCTCTCTGCGCCAGTTTCAAGCGGCTGAGCCGGGCAGTTTCCCACATGCGTATCATATCCCAGTGAACAATACCGCTATTCTTCAGACGTTCACTCTCTGTGAACAGCATCGAAATAATCCTCCTCATCGGAAGCTCCATCCTTGAAAAGAATTCGCTCTCTTCGACAGGGAAGTTAACATCAAACAAAGCCAAGACCACCTGTTCCCGCTTGTTTTCATCCTTGATGCCTTGAATCATCCCAAGGAAAGCATCAGATGTTTTTGCCTCGTTCAGGGCCTTTATCAGGGCTTGGATGGTGGAGTTGTTGAGTACCGCCCGGATCGGATATTTTGCAGCATGGTGGAGGATGTCCGCCTCTGTCAAGGCTTCGGGCTGAGAAGCGCTGGAAGCCTTTGGGTTATCTGGGCAGTCGGGCATTGCTTCTGCCATGGCCGGTTTTAAAACAACGGGTTGTGCTCGCCCTGAATAGGGGAGAAGAAGCAATTCTCCGAGGCCCTCGGCAGGATTCTCTCCCATACGAATTCGCCGCGGCAGGCTGACGTTCCCTGTCTGCCCTTCCGGGCCCTTTACTTGGAACAGCAGGGACGAGCCAATATCCAGGCAGTGGGCGGACTGCTTAGCCAAGCGCCAAGCAGGGTTGTAGCCGCCCAGATGGCAGACCCGCAGGAAAGCCCTTTCCGAGACCAGAATTTGGCTTTTATCTATTGATTTTTCGTCTTCCAGTGCCTGGCGCAAACCTTTCAGAAAAGCGGGCGCGTCGCTGACGTTCATGCCTGAACGATCCAGCAGCCAGGCGGGAGACAGCACAATCGCCAGAAACAGTCCCTTTTGATCCGAAACCTTTTTCCGATCGGCTTTCGTCAGGGAAAGGCGTTCCACCCTCGCCGCGCCATATTGTGCCGTCCGTGAGCGCCCGATGGACAAATCAGGATAAGCTTCCAACGCCTGAAGCAATTCCTTTAGTTTTTCCGCGGGGCCATGGATTTCGCACCGGAAACGCTGCCCCTCCCTAAGGCCGCGGTATTGGAACAGGGGCCGATCATCCTTTGTGCTCATGTGATAGGCGGTGCTGGTCATTACCTGGAGGTATTCCATCGTTTGCGGTTGCTGCTCGTCAGGCACCCGGACATAGCGATTCCTGAGGGATTTCGTCTGAATCTCGGGGGTTTTGACAGCGCTGTCGGTGTAGGCATCCTTTTTGTCTTTTATAGCCAGTATGCTGGCGGGAAGAGGGTGGTAAGAATTGCCTGCCATGTCTGTAATCAAGGCATCGTCAAATCGCACTGTTCCTGAGAGGAAGATATCGGTAAATTGCCGGTAACTATGGTCCCATTCTTTGAAAAAGGTTCCGTGACAGCCTTTGAAGCGGCTCCAGGCCGCCAGCATGCAGCCCCGCATGGTAGAACCCGGAATCTGCTGGTCGGTCTCCTGTCCAAAACGATTTGAGGCAATGACGGGGGATATCAGGCGGAATACGACCGCAAGGGTCGCTTCCCCTGACTCCTTAGACTGCTCCACCGCAGGCTTATTCCCGCTCTCCTGACTGACGGAAATCAAACTGGCCCTGATGCGTCCCAGACCCCGGTTGCTCATCATGCCCAGGCTGTAGAAATTGTTGACGCAGCTGCCAAGGCAGTTTTTCAGCTGCTCATCCGTGATACGGCCCCCAGCCGCACAATCGTCAGCCTCTTGAGCGGGAGACGGGTTTCTTTGCAGCAGTTCCACCTCTGCCAGGAAGCTCAGGCCTTTGCGGATCACTCTGATGGTGCGCAGGCTTTCCTCTCTGGCGGCGCCCCATTCATCAATGGCCGTTTGCCGGCGCAAAGACGTGTAGCTGTCCGTCACCAAGGAGACAGGTAAGCCTTCGCGTATATATTTTTGTCGCTTTTCCTGGTATCCTTCCAGCCGAGCACTGTGCACCTGAAGGGCGCCGGGCAGCTTTTCAGTGCCAAAGAGCGCTGTCATCACACCCTCGCCGCAATGCGAATCTCCCAGGGCGCGGGCCTCCTCCCCGGCCTTGCGCAAACTGCCTTTGATGCGCTTGCCGGGAATATAGGGCAACCCCATATCATCATAGCATATATCCGCGTCAATGCCCGTGCCAAAGCCTATGCCGCTGCCCGGCATCAGGTCGCTTTTAAGTTCGATTTTCAAAACCTGCTTCACGCGCTGTTTCCTCCATTCGCTCGTCTTCGATTGATGAACCAAAAAGGTCAAACATCTCCAGCGCATCAAACAGGGTGGCCCGGCCACTTTGGTCAAATGGCTGGTTTTTTTCATCCGGCATCAGCGATTGGCCGTTCAGGGATGCGGCTTTCGTGAACACCAAATCCACCACATGCTCTGCCTGATGGTAAGCATCCCTGGCCTGTTTGATATGGCTGCGGGGCACCTTCGTGTCCAGAAGATGGGTGATCTGCGCCTTCAGGGAGGCGATATGGTCCGGGTCATCAGCATCCCCTTGTGGATCCACACAGTAAGGACGCCGCAGCAGGGGCTTTCCTTCCCGCGATACATATTCCTTTTCCCGGAGACTTTCAATTTCATCCATATTTCCGGAATAGCAGATGTGGAAGTCTATGTAACTGCCCACCCGGCTGTCCGCGTCTTCTGTTATGCTTTTTGCTTTTCGTTTAGCAAGCCCACACAGTTCCTCTGCCAGGGCGTAAGACTGACTGAAAGGGAAATGGCTGTTGACAAACAAAATGCCCGCGCAGGCACTGAATCCCCTGCCTTGCTGTGTTTCTCCATCCATGTCCCGGGTGGACACGGCCTCCAGGCAGGCCTGAACCAGGCCCAGAGCCAGGCTTGCCCGGCAAATGAAGGTCAGGTCGTCACCCGCCCTGATGACAGGACGCATCGGCAGGGGTTGGTTTGGATCATCTACAGGAAAGCCTCTGCCTTTCAGCAATGTGACCATGGCGTCAAAACCAATCTTCTCAAAGGCTTGAGTAATATTAAGTGACAGTCGGCGCATCCGCAGAACGCCATCTTCATAATTTTCGCAGCTCTGCATGCGCTTCTGAATGCCGCTGCCCATGCTGTTGCCATCCAGATGCACCACGGCCAGGAGGCTGTTGCGCCCCTTTTCCTCGACCATTTTATCGAATTCAAGCGCAAAGAAAGGAACTTCGCCATTATTCTTAAGCTGTTCATAGCGCCGCCGCTTGCGCAAGGTTTCCGTCGAGATCCGTTCCCTGCCGTCTTGCGAATAAACCGTGCAGGGCAGCCCGGTACCCAGTTCTTCTTTGGTGAAGGGGAATCCGGCTACCGGACGGGCCATGTGTCCCTCTGCTTTAACCCGGGTCAGGCGCCGCATCAGATTTTTCTGATCCTCCAGATAATTGTCTGTCATATACACGCTGGCAGCGGCCAGGCTCAGGCTATGGGTTTCCTGAAGCACTCTCCTGGCAATAAAACGGTTGGCCTCTTCTGCCAGCTGATTGTTGCGGTATGCTACATAGGCATTGCCTCCGCCGATGTAGAGAAGCTCGGCCTGGATGCTGCTGCCTTCCCGACAAAAAGTGAATTTCTCAGGCTCTCCTTTTTCATCCAGCCAGTCGAAGCGAAACGCCTCGGTATCTCCTTGCTTGTCAAACCACGCCTGAATGCCTTCCGTCAGCACCTTCGCCACGATGTCTGAGGCGCCGATGATATCTTTGACCCGGTTGGTTCTGAACACAAAGTCCTGGATCCCTCGGATATCGTAGACCGCCATCACCGGGCCTTCTTTTTCCTGTGTGTTGCGCAAGCTTACCTCCCCTTCCCCTTCTGAGTGTGCCGTGGATTTCCACCAATAGCTTATGGTATCTATCGCTGCAGCTCTGCTGCCAGGATTTGTTGCTGCGCCTCTTCTCGATAATGCTTCAGGTACATTTCTTCCAATTTTGTGATTGTGTTTCCGACTTGACCCACCATGACTTCGTTATTTTCATGGTTAAGAGAACCATGTATGATCCGATTGCGCAAATCCGACAGCTTTTTAAAGAAGCTTCCGAGACAATGCTTTTTTCCAAGACCTCGGATACGCTTGCGATATTCTTCGCGTAAATCAAAATCATCGAGAGCGGTCCGTTTGCAAACGACTAACCCAAAAGTAATCAAAGCCTCCTGCAATACGATCAGGGCATGCAGATAACGGCGTTTGTCAAAATGCCATTTAGCCAGGTTAATGCTCAGCAGCATATCGTCATCCGTATTCGGGAAGTGCTTTGCGATGTCCTCGTAGACCTGCCGTTGAAGAAAAGAGGCCTCCGGTGCCGCAGACTCCGAGGCCTCGGCTCGACTGTGAGCCTTCTTGATAAAACGCTTCATAGCGGCGATATTGTTGATATTGGTCCACTCGCTCATGTTGCGCAGATACTTTCTTTCATCATCATTAAGTCCTGTGTCCTCCATATCCAGCAGACCATAGAGGGTACCGAAGCGCTTGTATTCTGATGCAGCGCTCAGGTGGTCCATCACACTAAGCAGACGTTTGACATCCACGATAGGGGTAACACCTCCCTGCCGAACCTCAAACATTCCGTATGAGATCATGACGATGGAAGCCTTGGTTTGCAGAACCTCGTTGAGGTAGCGCATGACCAGAAGCTCAAAGATCGGCAGCGTGCGAAAGGCATGCGTAATGTCAAAATAGACTTCATCCTCATCCCGGATATGCTTGGATACCTGCTGGAGCAGGATGAAATTTTGATCCAGTTCCTGATCGTTCAGCCCATATTTGAGCAGGATAACATCCAGACAGCCCTTGATGCATGTTGTGAAAACCCGCGCTGCATCCTGAGCCTTTTTCAGTGCTCCCTCAGGAGCATTAGCCCAACTGGTTTTTTTCAGATCGAGCAGCGCATTGTACACTTTGTCGTCTATTTGGTCGGACGCTTGACTGCTCAGCAGGTTCCCCTCCACCAAATGCACATACTCGTACAGACCTGCCCAATCGCTGCCTGCTGTGCCAAAGAGGATAAGCTTTTCGACGCCATACAGTTCCCTTATAGCCTCAATGATATAAGGGGTAGCAAAAGTACGCCCGTCCTCAGCGCGGTAACTGGTTTTGTCATAACCTTCTGTGGTTTTTCGTGCGTTTCCAATGGATGCAATCAAGATTTTCGCCATATCGTCCTCCGCTTGCTATAGTTCTATGTGATTTCTATAGGTTGATCTGCATCGCCTTCTGCGGATAGTTCACGCTTGAAGCCGTAGCAAAATATCCTGCCTCAGCGTGTTGTATAGCTTTCGATAAAAAGAGATATTTGGCCGTCCCACCGCAAAACAGGTGCTGACGCTGGCGTCAATGGCCGGTTTGTCCAGCTTATTCTGGCTCAAGCACGTTAATGACAGCAGGGGAAGCAATGCAGGATGATACAGATAAGATGCATAGCGATGCTCCATCGCTTCAATACAAGCCTTTTCCACCGGTAAAAGGAGGTCATATGAAGTGGTGAATCCGACAAAATCCCAATTGTTCTCTTTAAGCTGCGCAATGATATCGTTGCTGAAAAAGCAACGGTAATATCTCCCCTTTTTCCCATCGGGAGCGGCAAGAATAAGCGCGTTTGCCAAGGCTTCAACAGCAGCAGCCAAAAATTCCGGATCAGTAGCCTGGCTTTCCACATCAATTTCTGCATCCGCCAGAGCATCACCAAAGCTTGTATCCTCGCCCTTGGTCATGGGCGCATCAAGAGAAAAGGCGGGGGGACAACAGCCTGGCGTACTCCAGCAGCGTGCGCAGCCTATCCTCAGAAATTTCCAGCCTGTTTGCAAGTATCTCCAGATCTTTTTTTCTCGGATAATCATAGATTGTCTTGTCAAGTGCTGCGAGGTGCTCGTTTAGACGTCGGATTGCCTGTTTGATCTTCCGTTTGTTGTTGTTTAACAGAATATCAACCGTGCGAAACGGAATGTTTCTGTAATACTTGGTAACATTGAAGGGTCTGTAGCCATACAGATATGCGATAAAACATGCTTCGCCATCCTGAAATTCCTGGCTGTAGTTGACGATAGCTCTATTCAGGCTTTTTGCTCCCTCTGCCCAGTCGATATTATTTAGCTGATTCTCATTCATTTCAGAAAACACATATTCCATGGCCCAGTTTTGAATGTCCAGAATATCCTGATGATAAGGTTCGATCTTCTCAATATCCAGTGTCGAACCGCTGCCCAGCCAGCCCCTGCGTACCTCCGGGGGCAGCTTCCAGAGAGGAGAGTGGTTGATCTTTAGCTTTAGGGTCTCGCGTTCCGTGTCGGCAAGGGAAAACATCAGCCTTTCTCCTTTCCTCCCTCAGGGATAGCCAGGTTCAGGGCTGCCCGGACATACGCATCCGGCTGCTCCAAACCAAATCGAAGAGCATCGTTAGCTAAACTGTACATGGAAAAGAGAGGGGTGACGTCGTACAGGAAAGCCTGTTTGCTGTCGTGATCCATCTGCCCATAGCAGATTCGGACTACTCGAAAACCTGCCCGTGCTTGAGTGGCGTAGGATAAGGCCGCGAACAGCACAATGGGCAATGGCTTTTCCCCGTAAGTGATGCAGCAGAGCAGTTCATCCTCTGGCTGAAAAATTTCCATCAGCTGCAGAAAATATCGGGCCTGTACAGCCGAGGTCTCCAGTTTTGGCAGACGCAGCTCCTGAAGCCGGCACCGAAAGCGATGCGTTTTTTCCATCGCCTGAAGCTCTTCCTTCAAAAGCTCCAGGTTGTGTGCTACATTCCGGTTTGCCTGTGAGCCTTCCCCGCTTTCCATGACAAGCGCGTACAGCAGACCTTCTTCCTCCGGCTGCCAATCCGCATTTTTTATCAGATGGAAGATGGGAAAACCGGTCTCCTCTTCCATTGCCAGAGAGGGGCTATGATGGGCGCTGTAATGAACTTTCTTCAGGGTTCCGGCCGGCTGCAGGGGAACAACGGTAAAAAATTTTTTCACAGGAATTTCTCCTTGTTTGATATAAAAAGGGATCGGCCTTTTGATATGGGTATGAGAGATTGCCGTTAGCTCAGCACCGCTTCTGCGGCGAAAAAATATAACCGTTTTCCTGTAATGAATAATACAATAAAAAAGCTCGATATACAAACTGGTTTTTTCCTGCTCAAAAAGAACTTGTTTCTGAAGTCCCTGCCGGAATCAGCCCAGCCTGTCCGGCAGGGCGCCGAACCTTAGTTCCAAACAAGAGTGCTCAACAAACTAACGCTTCAGCTTTTGAATTCCAACACTTTGACTTTCCATGGATAGCCTCGTTTGTGGCTGGGACAGTTTCGATTCTGGCAGACATAGGTGACCCAACTGCCCTTCTCTTGGAACTGCTCATCCTGAACATAGCAGGTGAATCCGCACTCCGGGCATTTCTTTCCTTTCGCCATGGTCGTTCCTCCTCATCATGTTCCACTGGTTTATCCATCAGGGTGATTCAGCCCCGTTCCTTTCGGGGCATCGCTTCAATTGGCGCTCGTATTCCCAAATCTTGTTGTTTTCCTTGCCGATCTCCCGCAGCTTTCTGTCAATTTCGGATTTGTTCTGGGGCCCACTTTTTTATACATTTCTTCATGATCAGGTTATGCCCGGTACGGCTTGTAGCGTGTATTCTGGCATATTGCTTGAAGAAGACGCTGAATTTCCTTTTGGATGATGGTACACGATAGCTTGCCCGCTCCCCATGGCATTCATGATCGCTGTATAACTTTTTTTCGAACGCTAAAAGGAAAAGACGTTTCCCTGCGGCATTGAGCAGAACGCCGCCGCCAGACTCTGTTTCAAAATGATCAGTGAGTTGAATCATCCGTTTGTTAATCAATGTAAAAATCAGCCGATCCACAACCAAAGGCTTGAACAGTTCCGCAAGGTCAAGGTGCAAACTTTCATTACGTCTGCCCGTGGCGTGCAAAATACCAATTTGGATATTCAAACTTGTTTTGTGAATTTCCGTAGCAATATGATTATACAAAATGGTGTTTCCGTAAAACGCCGTTATTAATTAAATGATAATGCTGATCAGCCTTCTGAATAGCGGAGGCGTTCCAGTTTGTATAGACACCTTGTTTGTTAGCTTTTCTGAATCGTATGGTTTGATCATCTGCCTTGTAAAATTCAAACCCCAGCCAGAACCTGTTGACGGAAGAAATGCCCGCGTTTTCTTATTGTTGATCTTTAATTTTATATGTATTTTCAAGCAAATATCTCGCCTCACGCAGCAGGCAATCAGCTTGAACGCGGGTTTGGGCGTAGAGGTTAATGTCGTCACAATGCCTGCAAAAATTGATTCCGCGCTGTTCCAGCCACTCATCGAAAGTGTGCAGATAAAGATTGGCGAAAATGCAGCTTAGAAAACTGCCCTGCAAGACACCCTGATTCTGCTTGGTGTCTGTGGGGCAATAAATATACTGGCGTATCAGGGCAAATGGTTCAGCGTCCGGTATCAAGTTGGTCAGACATTCTTCCAACAGTTCCCTATCTATGTTGTTATAATAATCCTGCACATCAATTTCTGCTACAAACTCGCCTCCTTGCTGGATGAAGTTGGCAGCATACAGAACCGCCTGTTCAGTTCCTTTTCCTGCTTGAAATGCAAAACTGAACTTAGAGAATTGTGCTTCAAGCAGGGGGTTCAAGACTTGATATATCAGCCGCTGAATCAACCTGTCGGTCCAGGTGAAACGGTATACTTTTCGTTTCTTATTGTCCTTGGTTATAATTTCGACTTCCTGTGCGATATCCGGTATATAGTCGCCCGCTTTAATTTGTTTGGCAATATCCTTACCATGAAGCTGCCAATGGGTTTCAAATTGTTGTAGGGTAACGCCATCACTGCCGCAACCGCCTTTCTTAAGGCGTAAATGCTCCATAGCGGTCCCCAGATTCTCTCTGATAAATATATCGGCCAGCTTTAAATCAGTCAAGGCTTTCATAGGATGTTACCATCGCCGTTTTTCACACCGATTTGCCGCCGAGAAGTATATTTCAATGAGTTGATGATATATATTTGAACACAATCATAATATGGGTCAATCAAGTACAACATCTCATTCATGAACCTGTCCAGTTTTGCCTAGCTTATCATGCCTTCAAATACGGACCGCTGAACGCCGGTGAAATACTTTCTGCATATTTTCAATACCTTTTGTACCCGCTTTGAGTGAATATCGTAGCAAACAATGACAAACATATAAACCCCCTGAAACAGACGCGGTTTGTACCCTGCCCCAGTTGAAAATAAGCTTATTTCAACAACCTGTCTTGTTGATTAATGCACATGGTTTAAAATCAACGGGAAGCTCACAACAGCGGAACATTGAGAATTCTGCGAATAAGAAATAAGAACAGGAAGCACAACTCTGTAACAAAACCTACCTCGATCCCTGATGTTTCAATACCTCATAGGAACGGTGCGGAACCGAAAAGAAATTTCCATTTCTAAGTATAGTTTATTATAGATAGACACGAAAAACAACCATTTTCTTCAAAATGTATACCTCTATCTTCTTTCTATCTTCTTTTCCTGAAACCGTTTTTTCTCTTGACAAATATAGGAAAGTGGGCACGTCAACCCTCCCTGTTCGCCTTTTCTATGTCAAAACCATTGCGGCATCACCCGAAGGCTGTTATAATGCTCTTGTTGCCGAAGTGGCGGAATGGCAGACGCAGGGGACTTAAAATCCCCCGGCCTCTGGCTGTGCGGGTTCGAGTCCCGCCTTCGGCACCAGACAACGATAATCCGAACCAAATCTTCCGGATAGGAGATGGGTTCGGATTGTTGGTATATTTTGATATATACGAGGAGATGTACTTCCGAAATGGTGTGAAAAGGCAGACCTAAATCATAGCCTCGCATTGCCTCTTCTCCTATTTCCGTGAAACTGAGAGTATCTCTTGCCAGTGATTTACACGGAAATGCCGCCGTGATAGCCTGTGTGGTGGCAAGCCAGCCCATTCCCCACATGGGCTGGCTCTTCAGCTGGCTTTCATCACGGCGGCATTTCCGTGTCAATCACTGGCACAATCTTTTCACGGAGTTAGGTGAAGAACCCTCGCATTGTGTGCGTAGACAAAAGAACCACTAATAACATATAATTACATCATTACAAGTTTGGTAGTCAAAGATCCCGCCAAAGATAATCCCATTTGTCAAGACGAGTCGGCAACCACTTTTCACCAAGATATGGATTGCTTATTAACATGTATAGGTTTGATGGATCGTGAAGCTGGGAGGTTGAATATGACCAAGGTTCCATTTCGAGTAGGTTGGGCACGAAACACAGAACACGACTCTTTGTTCTCCGATAACTTTAGACGGATTATGCTATTTTACGTGTTTGAAAGCCCTTGCCCTTTGGTGAGTTCTAGCGGACGCTCGTTACAAGAACGAGGATGGAAAAAGGATGTTTGGAAAAAGGGGGAACTCCGATTAGCACTTTTGAATATAGCTGACTTAGTTCCCGGTGTAAACTTTCGAAAGGCTAAACACACAGTCGATATCACATCATGTTATGACGCAGTCCATTTGGGAGCAGGTTTTCCGAAGAATTGCATTACTGAAAGCATTGCCTTCTATTATAGAAAGGGGCCAGACATCTTGGATGTTTGGTTCCACATACGATGCGCACTCGCTCATGGAAGATTTGCTATTTACAAAAGAGGAGGCGAGGTATTGTATGCATTTGAGAGCATAAAGAAGGTCAAAGATGAATGGACATCTCGTGCTCGCATGATTCTAAATGAAAGAACCCTTGTTGGATGGATTGATGCTGTAGACGGAAAAGAAGAATTGCTGGAACAGAAAAAGTCGATTGCTGAGAAGAGTCTTTCAGATGAAATTATATCTCTGATAAGGGAATCACCTATGAGCAATAAGAAGATGATTGCCGCCCATTTTCAAAATCAGAAAGGATTAGTTGAACGAGTAGTAGCCCACTTATCAAAGACGGGTGTTATTCGATTTGATCAAAGCAAGCATATTTGGGTTTGCTTGTCAAAATAGAAACCATCATGGCTCTTGGATTGCATTGCTAACTGGTATCTACGATAGTTGCCTAATAAATGCAAGGTGTTTTACGAAAACCCTATTCGTTGATAAGGAGAGGATATGACTGAGTTAGAGCTTCTAGAATTTTGGACGAGACCAGGAATTTTAGGGTACTATGAGTGTTGTGAAGTAACAATTTGCTGTCTCATTGATAGGGAGAAAACAGCCTCCAATATCTTCACCATTCTTTCCTTCGAGTCAAGTAAAATTGAACAAAGAAGAAAGGCTGCTTTTCGAACACAACCCAACGAGTGGGTTTCAAGAAACACTCATCTAGCAGTAGTTCAATACCAAGTTACCATGGAAGAAGCATTGAGCATATGTGAGCAATTCTGTAACAATGCCACCCACTTACATACACCTCTAGGGTTACTCAATTTAGGAGAGCTTTCCAGATGGCCAAACGCTTTTGTACCCGTTGATAGTACTGTGCTAATCCCGCTTAATCGGGTTATCAAAAACAACTTTGTCGGGGGCAGCATGATTGCTGAATGGCATGGAAAGAACAATCATGCAGTTGAAGCCCTAACAGACAAGGAAATTAGAAAAGCAGTTCAATGCATTAAAGGAATCTTGCCAATTGATCTACTCACAATAAGTGACAGGATTGGAAATATTATTGTTCAATTCCCTGCTAGAATTGCTCACTGTAGCCTTATAGGCAGCGAAAAATCAACAACCTGTGAAGTTGTATTTGATGAACGATCTATTGACTTACAGAGATACATTATACATGTCTACATAGACCACGATCGAACACTTATCTGTACTTCTTCAGCCGTTATAGCATCGTCACATAAGATGCAAATATCTCTTGAAAGAACAGCGGGCCCTTATCGAATCTCAGTCTTGGATATCCAGAACAATATACCAGTTCTAGTACAAACAACCTCATTGATGAACAGAATCACGACTAACTTTCAGTTTTGTGGTAATGCTGATACGGTACGAACACTACGAATGCCCAATGGATCCTCGACTCAAATTGTAATCAACGCAAATCACACTTCACTAGTTGAGCAAAAAAATGAGGAATGGGATAGTAAGATCAAACAACGGCGTTATCGAGAACACCTTTCTGAGCTCAATAGAACCAAAGAATTCATTCGATATGGGGGGAAAAACCGTGTGTCTGAAAGGCAGCAGGCCTTATGTGACTTGCGTTCCCTAATGAATGTTCCTGCACAGAAAAGAGTCTGTCTTTGGGATCCCTTTTTGTCAGCTAATGACCTTCTTGAAACTTGGTATCATACTACAGGCTACGGTTTAGAACTTAGAGCCATAAGTTCAAGCAGAGGAATCAACATAAAAAAGCAATCTGTCCATGACTGGAAAGAGGAACAGAGGAAAGTTTTACTGGAGAATAGCAACCAGTATGGAATCAATCTCAACTGGCGCATGCAGTATGATTCTTTTGGATATACATTTCATGATAGATTCCTGATAGTTATTGATTCAAACGAAGGCCCACGAGTATGGTCTCTTGGAACATCTGTCAACAGCATGGGGAAAAAGCACCACATTTTACAAGCTGTAGCGAATCCAGGTTATATTACGGACGACTTTGAGGAACTATGGAATCAACTTTCTGATGAGGAATGTGAAGTATGGAGCAGCAGGATTTGAGAACATGAGTAGTAAGTGGGAGAAACTTGAACGAATTGAGGTTATTGTTGATGGCAGAAATAGCGCCAGGGAGACTGATAAGTATTACGCTTCTGTCCTGGCAAGAAGTTGTAAAACACAAGATTTATACGAGTTCTACAACGCTCTTTTTGCACTTGAAAGGGGATGTGGCCTTCCAAGCTATGAAGAAATCGGAGCGCTTTGCAATGCTTGTATAGTTGAGGATCGGGGCCGCTTCCTAAAGCTTGTGAACGATAAGCGGAGTAGGTTTACAATTGTAATTTTGCTGATGAGTGTGGAGCATAAACAGAAAGTCGAATGGATTAGCCTTTCACTATTGGGCAAAGGTTTCCTGTTTTTCGAAACACTTCGACAGTTACTCAGTTGCTCGAATCTGTCACAGGGCGAGTCTTCCACTGTTGCAACTGGTTTATGTCAGCTGGCTCAAGTGTCAAAGCTCCAATTCCGGTTTTTATATGAGCGTTATCTCATTTACAGGCCCTTGCAGGTACAGATAGTTTCAGAAATGTTCCAGATGCTTCCACTATCCGGGTGGGAGGTGATTGGTTCCTGCTCTGTATTTCACCATTTCGATGCAACGAAAGCTAGATATTGGGAAAAGTATGCAGAAAACCAGACTTGGTTACATCTTGCAGCAAACGCAGAGCCATTTCTAACAGCATGGCTTCAATATGCTGAAAATCTAGAAAATAGGACTAAAGCCAGGACATCATTATATAACAACTACTCAATATTCATAGTAAATATCCTAGGAGAGCAGCTAGAAATAGAAAAAAGAACTACTGAAATACTGTTGGAAGCACTGAATAATGCTGAAAGCAGAATGTTGGAGTGGTATGCGAATGAGTATGATCAAAAATGCGTCCTCTTATCGCAGTTATCGATAATTGAGCACGTCCGGCAAGCAATAATAATCAAGAATCTTTCACGCAGCGTGTTTTCTACAGATTCAGCTAATAACAGAACTTTGCATCTGCTTGAGCAAACAAGTCATCTTTGGAACAAGGAATCTGCATTCAGTACGATTAGATCTGAAGTGGAAAGAATGAAAATTTGGATTTTGCAAAACTGCTAGAATATTGTAACCTCAGGTAAAGGATTGATTTTGATGATTAGATTAACTAACTCTTAGAAAGGAACTAGCCATGACAAATAGCATTTCTTCAGAATCAGGAGTCGAGCCTATTACGTATCACTATACGATGGTGAGATTGGAAAAAATGCTGAAGTATTGCAAGAGTAACGGGGCGATTTTCGAAAACACAAGGTTACCTCAAATGCTAAGTGAATTTGACTTTGGAAATATGAATGGCCTTAGAAATTCGGATTTTCGTAATTGCATGATGCACTTTGGATTGAGACATAACAGTGATCGCTTTTTTATTAGTGAAAAGTTGTTTAATCTATCGGTTCCATTCTGCGGATTGGTCGAGACTTGCTTTGGATTTGACTACGAAGAGTATAAAACAAAAGTGGAAGAGCAACTTGCTTTTATATACTCGATCTTAGAGGATTATCTAGTAGAATGTTCGTCAAATAACTAGACTAAAAAATCGATCCGTGGTATACTGCTCTCATCACCAGATGGAGGATGAGAACAATGGCGAAAGCACAGCCGCTGGAACTCACTCATGATGAACGCGATCACCTCGAAGCAATTTGCCGTACGAGAACGATTCAGGCTCAAATTATGAACCGTGCCAGGATCATTCTTCTGAAAGCAGATGGCGAAAGTGTTGATGCCATTGCAGAGAAGGTCGGAATGAATCGTAACAGCATTCTGCTCTGCCTGAAGAAGTTCAAAGAAGGCGGTGTAGAGAATGCAATCTACGATACACCGGGAAGGGGGCGCAATCCGGAAATAACGGATGATGAGAAAACGTGGATCATTGATATTGCCTGCCGTAAACCGACAGAATTCGGATATGCTGCTGAAACTTGGACTTATGCAAAGCTGACTTCACATATTCAGCAGACAGCAGAAGCAGCTAAACATGCTCGCCTTTCCACGATATCAAAAACGACAGTGGTCAAAATCCTGGACGAGGCTGAGGTCAAACCATTCCGGACCAAGTATTATTGTGAAAAACGGGATCCGGAATTTGAGACAAAGATGCATAATGTTCTGGTCGTTTACAAACAGATCTCCATGCGTTTCGATGAAGATGGAAATCTCATCCCATATGTAGGAGAAGACCCGGAAATCCACACTGTTTCATACGACGAGAAACCAGGAATACAGGCTATTGCAACAACATGTCCGGATCTTTCTCCCCGCGAAGGAAATGGATCCACTTACAGAGATTATGAATATGTTCGCCATGGTACATTATCTCTGCTTGCCGGCATCGATCTGATTACGGGTGAAGCAATCCCGCTCGTCAGGGAAACGCACAAAAGCTCCGACTTTATTGAGTTTCTGAAGCTCCTTGACAGCAAGTATCCAAAGGGTGACAAGATCCGTCTGGTATTGGACAACCATACGGCGCATACATCCAAGGAAACCAGAGCATTCCTTGCTACGATTTCTGGAAGATTCGAATTCATTTTCACTCCCAAGCATGGTTCCTGGCTGAATATGATTGAAGGCTTCTTTGGAAAGATGACGAACCAGATGCTTCGCGGAATACGGGTTCAATCCAAAGAAGAATTGGCAGACAGAATTTACAGGTATTTCGATGAGGTTAACGCAACTCCGGTGGTTCACCACTGGAAGTACAAGATGGATGAGATCGATCCGAACGAGAAAGCCTCAGTTGGTCTAGCCATTTAGTTTACGACCTACTAGGAATCTCTGAGCTTCTTTCGACTGGCGATTAGGTCACTCGTTTCAAACCTCATTTTCCTGCTCATTTTTTTCCACTCCTCAAACTCTTTTTGCCCCTCCTCGCTTTCAAAGTAAGTCAGAATATCCGGCAGCAGGCAGCGGGCGACTTTTTCAATCACATGGTCGGGGTAGCTGGTGGGGTTGATGGCTTTCCTTTTCCTGGCCAAGCTTGCCTCCGTTTTGATATTCTGTTTTCAAGGTGCGCGCACAGGCTAGCTGCGCAGATTGTTATGGCAGTCTATTTGCTGAGTTCTTGATTCCGCATAGTTGCTCTTGGATCTTTCTGTTGTTTTCGCTGCTGGCTCAGCATATTGCTGGCCATGTTGTGAATGCGCCAAAGTCCTTTGACCTCAGCAAAGAGAGAGCGCATCTGCTGCTGGTCTTCCTCATAGGCCTGTCGCAATTGCTCCATCTCCTTGCGCCATTTGGCGGTAGGCAGCTTACCCTCGGCAGTAAAATGCAGCTTCAGCTTCCGCTGAGCCATGTAGAAGCGACGCAGGACAGCATCATTCTTCTCCTTGAATGCCTCCCGACGGCTCTTGAAGACAAGCTTGTTGAGCTGTTCTACAATAGGTTTGCCTTCCTTCAGAAGAGAGTCCACCATGCGCAGCAGCTCCTCTAGCTGCTTTATGCGGGTGGTTTTTTCATTGGAAGAGGCCTTCAATGTGCTGATCTGCTCGTTCAGCTTGCTCGTGTAAGCGGCCAAGTCATCCATGCTGTGCAGCTGCTTTGCTTCCAGGTAGTTGAGCAACTGCGCTTGCTCCTTCAGGTTGCTCACCTTTGCCTTGTTGCTCCAGGCGCCTGCATTACGATCTTCCAAATGCCTGCAAAGCAGCTCGGACAGGGTGGGCTCTCTGTGTGTTGAAAAGGCTTCCTTGAGCGCTTTGAGCATGTCCAGCAGGGCTGCCAGCTTCTTTTTCGCTTCCTGGAACAGGGCGTTGGTGGCCCGTATCCAGCGGTTCAGCTCACCCTTGTTGGTGGGAATGCCCTTGTCTTCCATCGCCCGGACGGTGGGGCCTTCGTGCCTTGTTGGTATGAAGTCCAGCCCTTGACGCTCATAGGAACGGTGGTCAATGCGAACGGATAACTCTTTCTCAGCAAACTTGGCATTGCATAAATCCGCCCATGCCTGACGCCAGCTTTCCAGGGTTTCAGGCCGTCCCCAGTCTGTGGTGGGAACAGCGTTAAAGATGTAGTTGCCAGCTTCATCCCGCAGCCGGTTTCCTTGCCTGTCCAGGGTATACTCTCTGCGCTGTTTGTTGCCCCAGCGGCCATCCTTCTCAAAGGGGCGAATGGGGCACAACACATGGAAATGAGAATTAGGAATGCCGCCTACCTCGCCATCCGACTCATGAATGGCGTAGTCAACAATCATGCCCCGGCTCAATAGTTGCTCAGTCAGGAACTGGTGAGCCAACGCCATGTTTTCTTCCCTGGTGAACTCATTCTGTAGGGCAATATCAAAGCTGTAGGCCAGCTGTGCTTTCTTGCCTCGTTCCGCTTTTTCAACTGCATTCCACAGGGCCTGCCTGTCCAGATACTCGATAGGCGCATGGTCGGGCAGCAGGATGTCTGCATGAATTACCCCGCCCTTCCTGGTGTAGTCACTGACCTCGCTATAGTATTCGCTGTACAGCTTCTCGCCTGCCCGGTAGGCGGCCGCAGCGATGGCGGACTGCCCGGCGCTGCGCTTCACCTGGGTCACTGAAAAGTGAAACAGCGCCATTAGCCACCCGTGCCCTGTCGCTGGTCAGGTGAAGATGGGTCAGCAGCATCAGAAGAGGAGGATTCTGCAAAAAGAGCTGCCCTGGCAGCAGCCCGCATCACCAGGCTGTTCACTTCAGGCATGGAGAGGATGTACCCCATCATCTCGTAAAACTCCGTCTCGGACATGGGCTCGTCAACCCTTTTTCGGATAGTTTGTTAAGCAGAGATTTTCAAGGTCGAGT
>CAZFUT010000013.1:0-39090 GCA_964522425.1 uncultured Oscillospiraceae bacterium | reverse complement strand
AAATGCCGTGGTCCGGGTCGCGCAGCGCGCCCAGCTGGCCCTCCAGCAGGATGTTCTTGTTCTTTTTGATGGCTTCGCGCAGCAGCACGGAGGTATCGGTCACCCTATCTCTGATGGCTTTGCCCAGCTCGTAGTATTTTTCGGTGTACTCGTCGGCATTGAGCGGCGGCTTATGGTACAGATGCTCCATCAGCACGTTTTTCTTTTCAAAATTGGCGCGCAGCCTTTCGCGCAGGATGTCCTTGTCAAACAGGTGGCACACCTGCACGCCCACCTTGGCCGCCTTATCGGCGTAGAAGGGCGCAATGCCCGACTTGGTGGAGCCGAACTTGCGGTCGCTGAGGCGCTCCTCCTCGTAGGTGTCCAGCAGGATATGAAAATCCATCAGCAGCTGCGCGCGGTCGGATATTGTAAGCTCCGGCGCCGGCACGCCCTTATCCAGCACCGTCCGCCACTCGCGCTGCAGCGCCTCGATATCCAGCGCCACGCCCGGGCCGATCACGTTGACGACGCCCCTGGTGCAGATGCCGCTGGGCAAAAGATGCAGCGCAAACTTGCCGTATTCGTTGATGATGGTATGCCCCGCGTTGGCGCCGCCCTGATAGCGCACCACGATGTCGCTGTCCTTGGCCAGCACGTCGGTCAGTTTGCCCTTGCCCTCATCGCCCCAGTTGGCGCCCACGATTGCACGAACCATGATAGACCCCCCTTATAAGCTGTTCAGGATCCTTGCGGACGCGGCTGACGCCGTCTCGCGCGATCCAAAAGCGGTCAGCCTGAAATACCCTTCGCCCGACAGGCCGAAGCCCACGCCCGGCGTGCCCACCACCTGCGCCCTTTGCAGCAGGAAGTCGAAAAAGTCCCAGCTTTTCATGCTGTCCGGCGTTTTCAGCCAGATATAGGGCGCGTGTTCGCCGCCGTACACGGTCAGCCCGCCCTGTTTAAGCGCCGACAGGATCACCCCGGCGTTATCCATATAATAACGGATGTTCGCCTGCACCTGTTTTTGCCCCTCTTCATCGTACACCGCGCGGGCGGCGCACTGCACCGGGTAGGACACGCCGTTTGACTTGCTGCCGATGCGGCGCGACCACATTTTGCGCAGGCTGACGGGGCTGCCAGCGCCGTCCGTCCCCATCACGCCGCGCGGCACCACCGTGTACGCGCAGCGCACGCCGGTAAAGCCCGCCGTTTTGGAAAAGGAGCAGCACTCGATGGCGACGTCCTTCGCGCCCTCGATTTCGTAGATGCTGCGCGGGATGTCCTCACCCGCGATATAGGCCTTGTAGGCCGCGTCGTATACGATGAGCTTGCCCTTCCGCACCGCCCAGTCCACAAAGGGCTTAAGCTGCGCTTTGGTCAACACCGTACCCGTCGGGTTGTTGGGATAGCACAGGTAGAGCACATCCACATCGTCCCCCGGCACATCGGGCACAAAGCCGTTTTCCGCCGTCGCGGGCAGGTATTCGGCGCGCGACCAGCGCCCGTTCCGGAACGCCCCAAGGCGGCCCGCCATGGCGTTGGCATCCACATACACGGGGTACACGGGGTCGGTAAAGGCCATGCGCGCGGTGGGGCTGAACAGCTCCTGCACGGCGGCCGCGTCGGTCTTCGCGCCGTCGGAAATGAAAATCTCGTCCGCCTGAATGTCCATGCCCCGCGCCGCATAATCGTGGTCGCGGATGGCTTCGCGCAAAAAGGCGTAGCCCTCTCCCGGCGGATAGCCGCGAAAGCCTTCTTTGGTCGCCATGCCCTGCGCGGCGTCCGCAAAGGCCCTGGCCACATGCGGCGCAAGGGGCAGGGTGACATCCCCGATGCCGAGGCGCAGCACGTCCTTGAACGGATTCTGTTCTTTATAGGCGGCCACGCGCTCGGCGATTTCCGCAAACAGATAGCTGCCCGGCATGGCGGCCAGATAGGGGTTTACATTCATGCTCTTTACTCCATCGGCTCCAGCCACTCGCCGTCAAACACAAAGGTGGCGGGGCCGGACAGGTAGACATGGTTGTCTTCGGCGTTCCAGCACAGCTCCAGGTTGCCGCCGGGCAGCTTCACCTGCGCCGTGCGGTCGCTCATGCCCAGCAGCACGGCCGCCACCAGCGCGGCCGACGCGCCGGTGCCGCAGGCCAGCGTTTCGCCGGCGCCGCGCTCCCACACGCGCATCTGCAGGATGTCGCGCCGGATCACGCGCACAAACTCCACATTGGTGCGGCGCGGAAACAGCGGATGGTTTTCAAACATCGGCCCCAGCGTGGCAAGGTCCAGCACCTCGGGGTCCTTGACGAACACCACGCAGTGCGGGTTGCCCATGTTGACGCAGGTGACAAACCACGTCTGCCCAAGGATCTGCAGCCGGTGGCGCAGCACGATCTCGCCCGGCAGATCCACCGTGATGTTGCGGGGGTTCAGCTCCGGGCTGCCCATATCCGCGCGGACGCGGCTGACGCGCCCTTCCTCCACCGTCAGATTGAGCATGCGAAGGCCCGCCTTGGTGGACAGCGACACCTCTTTTTTGCCGGTCAGCCCGCGCTCGTACACATACTTGCCGATGCAGCGCGCGGCGTTGCCGCACATTTCGGCCTCGGAGCCGTCGGCGTTGAAAATGCGCATGCCGAAATCGGCCGTGTCGCTGGGCTCGATCAGCACCAGCCCGTCCGCGCCGATGCCGAAATGCGGCCTGCTCATCACGATGGCCTGCCGCTGCGGGTCGGCCACCGTTTCCTCAAAGCAGTTCACATACACATAGTCGTTGCCGATGCCATGCATCTTGGTAAATTTCATATTCTCTCCCACCTCAAACGAGCGATACGGCCCCTGTATGATTTCAGAGGGAAAACAGCGCTACATCTTGTCGGGCACCTCGACGCCGATCAGGCGCAGCGCCGTTTCCAGCACCCCGCGCACCGCTTTGGAGAGCATCAGCCGCGCGGCCGAACCGCCCTCGTCCTCCGCAAGGATGCGGTGCTCGTAGTAGAACTTGTTGTAGGCCTTGGCGATGTCCACCGCCGCGCGCGTCACCACATAGGGCTCGTTGCGCGCCTGCGCCTCGCGGACGGCTTCGGGGAAGCGGGACAGGTGCAGCAGCACCTGCTGGGCTTCGTCGTTATCCAGCGCCGCATAGTCGGGCCGGGCGGCAATATCCGCGCCCCTGCGCACCACCGACTGGCAGCGCGCACAGGTGTACTGCACATAGGGGCCGGTTTCGCCGTCAAAATTGAGCGCCCTGTCCCACCAGAAGTCAATGTCCTTGATGCGGTTGTTGTACAGCGTGGTGAACACCACCGCGCCCACGCCCACCTGCCGCGCCACCTGCTGCTTGTCCTCGATGCCGGGGCTTTTTTCTTCCAGTATGTGCAGGGCCTTTTCCTGCGCCTTGCTGAGCAGGTCGTCCAGATGGATGATGTTGCCCTTGCGCGTGGACAGCGCTTCACCCTCGTAGCTGACCATGCCGAAGGCCACATGCTCCATCTGATCCTTTGCCCAATGGTAGCCCATTTTATCCAGCACCGCAAACAGCTGGCGGAAATGCAGATCCTGCTGGTAGGCCACCACATACAGGCATTTGTCGAAGCGATAGGTTTTCTTGCGGTACAGCGCCGCCGCCAGATCGCGCGTGGCGTACAGCGTCGCCCCGTCGGATTTCAGGATCAGGCAGGGCGGCATCCCTTCGTTTTCCAAATCGACCACATAGGCGCCGTCGCTCTCTTTCAGCAGTCCCTTCTCGCGCAGCTCGTCGATGACGGGGCCCATTTTATCGTTGTAGAACGCTTCGCCGTTGTAGCTGTCAAAGGTGGTGCCCAGCACGCCGTACACCTTCTGGGCGTCCCTGAGCGTCATTTCCTTAAAGCGGTTAAAGATATGGAGGGCTTCCTCGTCGCCCTGCTCGATCTTCTTAAACCACGCGCGGCCCTCGTCCTCCAAGGCGGGATCGTTTTCGGCCTCGCGGTGAAAGCGCACATACAGGTCGCTGAGCGCCTGCACGCCGCCCTGCTCGATCATTTCCTCGCTGCCCCAATGCTTGTAGGCAGCGATCATCTTGCCGAACTGCGTGCCCCAATCGCCCAGATGGTTGATGGACACGGTGTTCCAGCCCAAAAACGCGTAGATGCGCGCCAGGGCCGACCCGATCACCGTGGTGGACAAATGGCCGATGTGGAAGCGCTTGGCGATGTTGATGCTGGAAAAATCCAGGCACACCGTTTTACCCGCGCCCTCGTTGGAGGAACCCCATTTTTCGGGCGCTTTCAGCACGGCGGCCAGCGTTTCCTCGGCAAAGCGCGCGCGGTTCAGAAAGAAGTTGAGGTAGCCGCCCGCGCACTCGGCCCGCGCCACATCGGGCGCGTCGATCGTTTCTTTCAGTTTGGCCGCGATCTGCGGCGGCCCCATGCGAAGCTGTTTGGACAGGCGGAAGCAGGGAAAGGCGTAATCGCCCATCTTGCTGTCCGGCGGTACCTCCAAAAGCCCTGCAATATCCTGCGGCACGTCAGCGCCCGCAAATGCCGCCCGGATGGCCTCCCCGATCAGCCCGGCGATCTTCTCCCTCGCGTCCATCTCGTCCTCTCCTCCCATAAAACACTGAAATATCATACCATATTCGTGTTTTGCGCGCAAGTTGCGGACAATCGGTTAAATATATAATCCTTCAAAATAAAAGGCGGTTTCGCCGCCTTAAGCCGGACGGACGCCCCTTTCGGAGCGTCCGTCCCCTTCGTATCCGTATTACTTTGCGCTGAACGAGGCGTTCAGGACGGCATCCGCCCACGATATATGGGCCGTGATATCGTACCCCGTCAGCCTGTCTGTGAATACGTCGGTGTAATAGTTGGAATACAGCGGCGCCATGGGCAGCGCGCGCATGAACTCGCGCTGGAAGCGCTGCCATTGCAGGAAATACTGCCGGTCAGCCTCCGGCGGAACCGCCTGCATGCGCTCTGCCGATTCGGCCAGCGCGTCGTTTTTCATGTTCAGCGGGTTGAGCAGGCCCCGATAGCCCTTCTCCCCGAAAAACTGCTGCATGGGTTCAAAGTACGGAGCAAAATTGCTGGCCATGAAGATCATGTCGCAGTCGCGCGGCGACTGCCGGTAGTACCGGCGCAGCACCTCCGGCCACGGTTGGCGCTCCACCGTCAGCTCCGCCCCCATGTTTTCGAAGGCCGCGGCGAGCTGCGCGGCCACCGCCTCGGCCACCGCGTTCTTTTCGGCGATCAGCAGCGTCATTTTCAGCGGCCTGCGCCGGGTATAGCCCGCGCGCCGAACCATGTTCGCGGCCGCGGCGGGATTAAACGCATAGCCCTCCGGCCCTTCCGACTCCAGCTTGCTTTGATGTACAGCCATCCACTGCCCGATGCCGTAATAGCCGTTCACCACAACGCCGTTCTCGCCGTAGAACTCGCGCACCAGCGCTTCTCTGTCCAAACTGTAGGCCACCGCCTTGCGAACAGGCAGCGACTGCGCGGCCTCCGTTTCGTGGCAGAACGCGATGTAGGCCAAGCCCTCGCGCGGATATCGCTGGGCGTTCAGCCCCTGCGCGCCCGCCAGTTGCTCCAATACGCTTTTCGACAGCAGCTTGTTGACCAGATGCACCCTGCCGCTTGTCAGCGCCTGTACCGCTTCGTCGTTGCTGAGGGGAACCAGCTTGATGCACTCAATGGCCGGCTTGACGCCCGCATAGTATTCGTTGCGCTTAAAGCGCGCTTCGCCCGTCGCTTCGTCGTAGCTTTCCAGCATGTAAGGGCCGCTGACGACGCCCGGATGGCTGCAATAGCCCTTTTCGCCGCGCAGCGTCTCCTTCAGCAAGGCCGCCGTCAGGTCTTCCGTCAGATACGCGCCGCGCCCGTCGTCGACGATGTCAATGCCCGGGATCACCGGCTGAAGCGGGGTAGGGAACAAGTCCACATACCGCAGCTCGTTGTAATCCGGCAGCTCTTTCCTGTGCAGGGCGATGCTGAAGGTATGCTTATCCAGCAGCCGCACGCCGGCGAACTCTTTTCTGCTTTTCCTCTGATAGTCCTGACAGCCCACGATCTCGCGCACCGGTTCTACCGCCGCGCCCGCTTCTTCCAGCATGGGGTGATAGGTCATCAGCAGCGTCAGGATATAGTTTTTGGCCGTGATCTCCGTACCGTCGCTGAAAAAAAGGCCGGGCTGCAGCCTGAAGGTATACACCTTTCCGGTTCTGGTTTCCGCCACCGTCATGTCGGCCACGGCCAGGGGGTTCGCGCTGCGGTGTTCCGTGCCTTCGCCGATGATGGTGCTGTACCCGTGCAGCAGACGGCGCACGTCGATATCCGATGTATTGTTGCCCCACAGGGGCAGGTAGAACTCGCCGGCGGGGGCCGTTATCGTTCCCACAACCAGCGTGTTTTCTTCCTCAGCGGCCGCCCGCCCCATGCCGGCGCCCAGCGCCGGCATGAGGGTCAGGGCCAGTATCATCGCCAGGGTACGAATGAAATGCTTCATTTGCCTGCTCCTTCTTTTTCGTCCAGACCGCTTTGCGGCATCGGTGTCATTCGAAGCAATCGCCGACATTATGGACGATGCCCGCGTTCACCGGCACTTCATTCTCTTCCAGCCGTCTGTTGATAATGACATTGCCATTCTGAGACATGTCGTAGCCAAAGGGTACCTCCACTTCATACACGGTGTACTCGTACTCGCTCGCGTCGGGCGCAAACCGGGGCAGGTCTTTCCACTCCGCCGTCTTTTCGCCGGACCTCAGCACGATGGGCGTCCCATATTCGGCGCCGCTCTGTTTCAGGCCAATGGATATCTCGGGCGCCTTGCGCGGGCCGCCCATGTTTCTCCATTTCTTTTCCGCACGCACCGTGACCGGACGCCTGATGCCCGGATCGGTCGGGTTGTTGTCCGGCGCTTCGGGGTCAAACGGCTCCGGCGCGCCGGGATCGACCGGGTTCTTGGGATCGATCGGCTTGCCGCCCTCGCTGATGCCGTCGTACGTGTTGGTCAGCGTGTAGCCCTTCTGCTCGTAGGCATAGCCTCTGGGAATGCTCACTTCGCTCACCGTGTAGATGTAGGCGGCGCCCTCCTCCGAATACCTGTACAGGCCCGTCCACTCCGCCGTGCTTTCGCCCGAGCGGATGGTCTTTTCGCTGCCTGTCGGTTGCCCGTTGCGCAGCAGGCGCACCGCGATCTCCGGCACCTTCGTCAAATCCGTCACGTTCTTCCACTCCTTGGTGGCCGTCACGGTGACCGGATTCTTGTCGTTCGGGTCCGTCGGGTTGTTGCCCGGCAGCTCGGGATCGAAGGGATTGTCCGGCGTGTTCGGCGTATCCGGCGTCACCGGGCTCTCGGGATCCTCCGGCGTGCCCCCTTCGCTGACGCCGTCGTACGTGTTGGTCAGCGTGTAGCCCTTCTGCTCGTAGCTGTAGCCCCTGGGGATCTCCGCCTCGGCGACCGTGTAGATGTAGGCCCGGCTGTCCTCCGCGTATTTGATGAGGCCGTTCCATTCCGCCGTCCCGTTGCCCTGGATGGGCCTGTTCCGGTTCTGGTCTTCCCCGTCGCGCAGCAGGCGCACCGCGATCTCCGGCACCTTCGTGATGTCCGCCACGTTCTTCCACTCCTTGGTGGCCACAACGGTGCGCGGCGTCTTGTCCGGGTCGGGATCGGCCGGGTTATTCGCCGGGTCCTCGGGGTCAAACGGCTTATTCGGGTCGACGGGCGGCTGCTCCGGGACGCCGCCGTCGCTCACGCCGTCGTACGTGTTGGTTAGCTGATAGCCCCTCTGCTCGTAGGCGTAGCCCGCGGGTACCTTCGCTTCCAGCACCGTGTAGATGTACGCCTTGCTGTCCTCCGCATACCTCGGCAGGTTTTCCCATGTCGCCGCGCTTTCGCCCGAGCGGATGGTCTTTTCGCTGCCTGTCGGTTGCCCGTTGCGCAGCAGGCGCACCGCGATCTCCGGCACCTTCGTCAAATCCGTCACGTTCTTCCACTCCTTGGTGGCCGTCACGGTGACCGGCTTTTTGTCCGGGTCGGGATCTGCCGGGTTGTTGGCCGGCACGTTCGGGTCAAAGGGCTTGGTCGGGTCGATGGGTGGCTGCACCGGCGTGCCGCCCTCGCTGATGCCGTCGTAGGTATTGGTGATGGCGGTGCCCACCTGCTTGTAGGCGTAGCCCTTGGGTACGTTGACTTCAATCACCGTATAGATGTAGGGTCTGCCATCCTGCGAATACTTCGGCATATCGCTCCCCATCGGGATCTCGATGGTTCGGTTGCCGATGCCCGGCTCGATCACCTTGTCTTCGCCCAGCTTGATGCCGTTGCGCAGCAGGCGGATGGAAACCGCAGGCGTCGTTGCCCCCTCGGGCACACGATCCCACTTCTTGGTGGCGGAAACATCCACCGTTCCGGTTTCACCGGGGTTCTCATTATTGGTTTTGCCGTCGTAGGTGTTGATGAGGTCGGCCCTGTATTAGTATACCTTTTCGCCGTCCACCGTGTCGGAGCCGTCGTCCTTCAGTTCCCCGCCGGTGCTCTTGTAGCCGTTGGGCACCGTTTCCTTCACCGTATAGCGATAGGGATCGCCCTGCTCGTCGTAACGGTCAAGGCCGCTGAATACATAGGATGCACCGTCTGCGGCATACCGCAGCGTGGCCCTTTGTATGGGTTCGCCGTTGCGCAAAAGCGTTACGGGCGCAGGCGCGACCGCTTCATCGCCCCTGATGTTCTCCCAAGTTTTGCTGACCGTTATGGAGATAGACGCCGTTTCTTCCTTCGGATAGATGGGATCAGTATGGTTGGTTTTGCCGTCATAGGTGTTGATCAGTATGGCATAGTAACCATCGACAACATCTTCCCAATCATACAGCATCTCATCGCTGTAAAGCACATAGCCATTGGGCACCGGACTTTCAACGATCCGATAGTCGGCCGGGGCCTTATCGATGTTGTACGCTGTGCCGTCGGTGCGGTATTTCTTCAGCCCCACCCATCCGTCTGCTGCTATGGGATAATCGCCGTCATCCCGTAACGCCATCGTTCCGATCGTTTCGCCGTTCAGCTTAAGTGCCAGCGCCACCTCTGCGCCTTTCTTTCCCTCCGGCATATCCCACACCTTCAGGGCCACAATGGCCACCGGGCTTTTGACGCCCGGATCGGTCGGAATGCCGCCGGGATTGTCCGGCGTAGGAGGAGTGCTCGGCGTGCCGCCTTCGCTGATGCCGTCATAGGTGTTGGTGATGGTAAAGGTGTCGCCTTCCCTTGTCTGCGCCATCTGATAGCCCTTGGGAATGCTGACCTCGCTCACCATATAGACGTAGGGCCGACTGTCGGGAGCAAACTTTGGCAGTTCCTTCCATTCCACGGTGGTTTCACCCGGCGCGAGCGTCTTGGCCGCCAGATAGGCTTTGCCGTTGCGCATCAGCTGCACCGAGATGGTGGGCAGCGGGTCGCCGTCCTCGACCTTTTCCCACCTCTTGACGGCCTTGATGGTCACCGTTTCGGGCGTGGAGGTGTCGTAATCGGTGTTGTTCGTCGTGCCGTCATAGGTGTTGGTCACGGTAAAACCGTCCACCCTGGCCGTATAGCCGTTGGGCACGGCCTTTTCACCCACAGTGTACACATAAGCCGAGCCGTCCGGCGCGTACTTGAGCCGCTTGACCGCATAACCCGGGTTGCCGTTGGCCGTATGCGAGCCATCGTCAACAAACTCCTTTTCATCGATCTGCACGCCATTCCGGTACAGCTGCATCCATACGGTCGCCCCCGGCTCATCGCCGGTGTTCCCCCATATCTTTCTCTCGTTCAGAAGAACGTATTCCTCTTTGGGGTCGTTGGGATCGGTGTTGTTGGTGATGCCGTCGTAGGTGTTGACGATATCGGCCTTAAACCTGTATGTCTTGCCGGTAAGCGGGTTGTTGACCGTTCCGTCCGCCACAAGCTCGCCCCCGGTTTGCTTATAGCCATTGGGCACCGTTTCCTTCACCGTATAGGTGTAGGCGTTCCCCTGCCTGTCATAGCGGTCAAGCCCGGCAAAGGTAGAGGTCTCTTTGCCCGCCTCGTCATACAGCGTCACGCTCTTGAAGGGCTCGCCGTTGCGCAAAAGCGTTATGGGCGCGGGCGCTCCGGCCGCGTTTGCGGGCAGGCTCTTCCACTGCTTGCTGACGGTAATGGAAATGGACGCCTTTTCCTCCGTCGGATAGTTGGGGTCGGTATGGTTTGTCTTTCCGTCGTAGGTGTTGGTCAGCGCAGCGAAATACCAGTCGGTTCCCAAGGAGAACATGCTCGCGCCGCCGGTACGCACATAGCCGTTGGGCACAGGGTTTTCCGCCGCTGTATAGTCTGCCGGGATGGAGTTCCCGCCCCACGGCAAACTGATAGGCTGTAGGCTGAACGGGTAGCCGCTGGGCCGGTACTTCTTCAGCCCTTCCCACGTAACCCCCGCGCTATGGCCGCCGTTGTCCGTTAACCGCGCTTCTTTGATCTTTTCGCCATTCAGCCTCAGCTCCAACGTAACGGGCGCGCCCTTATCCTGACCGGTGCCTTTCCATGTTTTCAGGGCCGATATCTTCAGCGTTTCTTTGGGGCTGTCGGGTTTCTCGTTGTTCGTAACGCCGTCATAGGTGTTGGTGATGGTGGTGCTCTGCCGATCCGCCGCCTGTTCGCTTTTGCTTGTATAGCCGTTGGGTACCTTGACTTCAACAGCATCGTAGAACTGTTCCTTGCCGTCTACGCCAAAATGGGGCAGATGCTCAAAGGTATGGCTGCTCCCTGCAGCATTGTCGTACAGGCGGACAGCGTCGCCATAGGCTCTGCCGGAAGGCGTAATCACCAGCTGCGTTTCCACAGACACGCCGATCGCACCGTCAGGCAAATCCTTCCATACTTTATGTACGGCATAGGTTTTTTCTTTTTTCGGCTTGTCAGGGTCGATATGGTCGCTGGTGCCGTCGTAGGTGTTGGTAAACACATAGGGATCGGCCACCGTGCCGCTGCCCGTCCGCCCGCTCGTATAGCCGTTGGGGACGGTCGTTTCGTCCACGGTATATTGATATTCCGTGCTGTCGGGCGCGTACTTGAGCTGCCTGTCCCACGTATGGGACACGTGATGCGTACCCTGATCCCGCATGGTCACGGTGTACAGAGGCTCGGTCTTGTCGTTCCGTAGCAGAGAAAGCTCCGCGTCCGCACCGTTTCGGCCTTCCGTGCCCGCCCATTTCTTTTCGGCGGTAACGCTGACATAATCCTTGAACGGATCGCTCGGGCCTTCGTTGTTGGTCAGGCCGTCGTAGATGTTGGTAACGGTAAGGCCGTTTTCTTCCTTGGTGTAGCCGTTGGGCGTAAAGGGATTGCCGTTTTCGTCCACTTCACGCACGCTGAAGGTATAGGCATTGCCGCTGATGTCGGTGCTTTCAAGGTTAGTCCAGGTGGCTTCTGTTTCGCTGTTCAGCAGCCGTTTGATGGGCGCGCCGGACACCTCTTCCACAGCGGACAGCGCCTGCCTGTACAGCTTCAGCCATACCGTCGGCCGCGCCCCTTCGCCGCCCGACCATACCTTGGTGGCCTTTGCCGTCGCGTCGTTCTTGACAAGGAACACGTTGGCAATGCGGACGCCCGCCGTAGCATTTTCCAAACTCAGCGTCACGACTGCGTTTGCGCTGCCATTGGTCAGCTCATCCTTCGTCCACGGTTCCGCAAGCGGCTTTACCTTGGCCACGGAACGGTAGCCTTCAACGGGCGTTTCCTTTACGGTATAGGCATCGTAGGGCAGGCCCCTGAGGATCAGGCTGCCGTTGGCGGGCACCCTGACCTCCTTCGAGTAGCCGGAATTCTCGCCGGTCACCGTAACGGTTACTTCCGTTACCCCGGCGGGCGCGGGCAGCGGCGCGCCCTCCTCGTTGCGGAAATATTTGTCGATCCTAAGCTCGGCAACCCCTCGGTTTTCAACGTTCAGGCTCGCTGCGGTTACCGCCCCGATATCGGTGCGGAAGGAAGCCGTCCACTCTGCCCCTGCGGGGGTGGTCTGGTAGTATGCGGCTTCTTTTTCGGTAACGGTCGCCTGCGTGCCCTGTTTGAAGCCTTCGATGGTCAGGCTGCCGCCGCTCAATACGGTGACCTCAAGGCCATCTGCCGGTAAGTCCTTTACTTCGCCGTTGACCTTCACCTTGCCGTCATCGGCGGCTGCGCCTTTGACGGTAAAGGTAAAGGGCTGCCCGGCCGTTTCCGCTCCGTTCAGGTACAGCGTCTTTTGAATGGTCAGGCTGCTCTGGCTGAAGGTGTTGGTGGCCGTCACTGTGCCTGTCGCGTCGTTCCACGCCGCGGTAAGGGCAAAGCCGGGCAGCACCGTATTGCCGGGCTCATTGTAGGGCACCCTGGCGCCCGCCACATATTCCTCGACAGAATAGATATACTTTTCGCCGTTGGGCGCGTAGGTGGGCATGCCCTCCCACTCGCCGACAAACAGCTCGGCCGGCACCGGCGCCGTGCTGGTCGGCGCTTTTTCCGGCGCGTCCGCTACCAACGCAAACGCCGCGTCGGACTGCGTTCTGCGCGCCAGCTTAAAGGACACCTGAGGCACCGTGCCGTCTACCGGCAGGCTGCCAGCCCACCGTTTATACAGCCGGATGGTGCGCGTGTCGCCGCCCGAATAGGCGTTGGTTACAGTATGCGCGTCCGTAAGCGTTTTGGTATAGCCGCTGGGCTCTGTTTCTTCATCCACCCAATAGGTGTAGGCCGTGCCGTCGGGCGCGTAGCGTTTAAGCTCCTGCCACGTATAGGTGGCGCTGGATTCATCCTGCGCGGCATTGACGTCGGTTACCCTCTGGCTGCCCACGGTGGCCGTCACGGCGCCTGTTCCCGTGCCGCTCTTCTGTTTCAGCAGCAGCGTAACGGCCGCGCCCGCCGCGTCGCCGGTATTGGTCCACACCTTTTGGGCGGTAAAGTTGATGGCGCCCGTCGGGTTGTTGCCATGTCCCGTGATCCCGTCATAGGTGTTGGTGATAACATAGGGGGCCTCTTCGGTGCCGCTGCCCGTAAGTTCGCTTACGTAGCCGTTGGGCACATCCTTTTCCGCCGGGCGGTAGAAGAACTCGCTGCCGTCGATTTCGTAATAGAGCAGGCCGCTCCACAGCACGCTGGCCGAGCCGAACGCGCTGTATGCCGCCGGTTTTGTGCCTGCCGCCACATAGTCTGCAAAGGCGCCGTTATCGCCCGTCTTACGCTCCACGGACAGCACGACATCCGCGCCGCTGCCGGCGTTTTCGGGAATTTTGTCCCACTTTTTCGTCGCGCGCAGCGTTTTCGCGCCGTACGGATGGATGCCGGTGTATTCGTTGACCACTTCGGCAGCCAGCTTGTTGCTGGCCGTGTCGGTCATAACCGGCGAAATGGTTACCCGGTAGCCCTTGATGGGGTTGATTTCTTCCACTGTGTACACATAGCGGCTGCCGTCCGTTTTATACAGGGGCACAGCGTCAAAGGTAAGCGTCTGCTGCGTCGTCCCGGCCGCAGACGGTTTGATATCGCTTTGGGATGCCAGCAGAACACCATCCCGCATCAGGCTGATGGTCACGCCCGGCACCGTCTGATAGGCGGCATTGTCCGGCAGCTTCCATGTTTTGGTCACTGACACCGGGTATTTGGCCGGATTGTATCTGTTGGTCATAACGGTCTTGCCGTCTGCCGTCACAACGGTTTTTTTTTCGTAGCCCACCGGCACCGATACTTCATCGGCGTCATACGCATATTCGCGCCCGTCGGCGGCATACCTGGGCAGATCGCTCCAAGTCTTCGACCGCTGGGCTTCTTCGGCCCCGGCCGTGCCGCTCTGCACCAGCGCGGGCGCGCCCAGGGTTCTTACCACCGCGCCTGCGCCGCTGCCCAGCGTCTGCTTAAGCTCCACCGAGATATCGGGCACCGCAGCGTCGGAAGCAACGCCTTCCCAGACCTTGGTGGCTGTGAAGCTGACCGTTTCCCCGCTGAATTTGTTAGTAATGGTGGTTTCGTCCCCGGTAAAGGGGTATTTTCCCTCCGCAGGGGGAGTATCCTGCGCATACCCGGCGACCGCTTCCTCCGCCGCGTAGAACGCATAAGCGGTGCCGTCCGGCGCGTAGCGCTTAAGGCCCGTTACCGTTTTGGTTTCGGCAAGCGCCGCCGTGCCGCCGAAGGGAAGGGTAGCCACCGGCGAAGCATCCCTGCCGTTATAGATGTTGACCGTCGCCGTGGGCACCGTGCCGCCGGCGGGCACGTCCGTCCAGTTCTTGTTTACTTTCAGCGTGACAGGCTTTTCAACCGGATTGGTGGGATCGTCGTCATAGCTGGTGATACCGTCATAAATGTTGGCAAACCGCCATGCAGGTTCCGTATCGCTCGGCGGCGTCCTCGTCAGCTTATAGCCGTTGACGGGCACTTCGCGCACTTCGTACTGATACCGAGAGCCGTTGGGGGCATACTTGGGCAGATTTTCCCATGTGGCCGTTGAAGGATCGCCGTTTCCATCAATTGTCCTGATACCGCCGCCCACGCTCTCGGTGATGTCGGTTTCATCCGTTCCCTGCAGCACCTGCCAGTATAGCGTATCCTGCCCGACGGCATCCTTCGCCCTGCGCCAGAGCTGCATCGTGACCGCTGCGCCCGTCGCGCCCTCCGGCGCGTTGGTCATATCCCATCTCTTTGCGGCGGTGACGGTCACTGTATCCGCGGTGGGGTTGTAGGTGTTGGTGAGCAGCTTGTATTGGTTGACAACGCCGCCATCGGTATGGGTGCCTTCACTCCATCCTGAGGTATACCCCTGAATGGGCAGCTCTTGAAGCTCAAACCGGTATTCCTTGCCGTCGGCACGGTATCTGGCAAGGCGCGACAGCTTGATATATTTGGTATATACATCGGACGCTTCCTGATCGGGCACCGTCGAATCGTCATCCACGACGGCGGTCACGCTGCGCACATTGCCATAGGTCAGGCCCGTCGCGGAGGTGTACGCATCGGGCGTTACATCCCCGGCCGTTCCGTCCGTTACATCCATCAGCTTCACCGTGGCGGTGGGCAGCAGCCCCTTGGCCTTCGACCCCTCAGGAATGCCCTTCCACGCCTTGATGAAGTTCAGGTTGCCGCTGACGGTTTCATACGCCCCCTGCTCAAACCTGTTGGTCACAAGGAAGGACAGGGTATCGACATTGCCGTCTCCATCATCCACCGGTGCTACCGTTTTGGTATAGCCCATCGGCACATTCGGCTCGTCCACCGAGTAGACATAGGGGGTTCCGTCCGGCGCAAACTTCTCAAGCCCGGTCACCGGCTCCGCCGCAATGGTCGTCCGCACATACTGAACGCCGTTTTCGGTATAGGCTTCTTCGGCTTCGTCGCTGAAGGGTATGTCAATGATGTCACGCACCGCTTCCGTCCCTCCGGCATAGCTGCGGTACAGCTTCAATCGGGCCTTGGGCGGGTCGTATTCGTGGTTTGGCACAAGGTTCGTCCACGCCTTGCTTACATGAACCGTGACCGTTTCCGTGGGTGTACCCGGATTGTCATGGTTGGTTTGTCCGTCGTATGTATTGGTGTAGGCATAGGCGTTCTCCGCGCTCGTACCGTCACCGGGAACGGAGGACTTCGTATAGCCGTTGGGGGTGTACGGATTGCCCGCGCTGTCTACCTCTTCCACCGTATAGGTGTAGGCCGTCTGCCCGTCGTCGCTGGTGCGGGGCACATCATACCATGCGGCAGTCGCGCCGTTTTCGCCCGGTACAGGAATCAGGCCGTTAAACTGCCCGATTTCTCTGAATTCCGTCTCCCCGTCAGCCTTTGCATACTGCACCAGCTTAAAGTACAGCGTAGGACGCACCGCATCGGCGGCGACGTTTGCCCAGTTTTTCTTTGCGAAGAACTGCGCCTGCACTTCGGGCAGATACTGATTGACAATGCGTATCGTGCGCTTGGGCGTGGTGGCGCTGATTTCCAGCGGCTTGTTGTTCAGCAGCTTATCAGCCTCCAGATCGCTCGCCGTAATAGCGGATCCTGTATCTTTTTCAATGATATAGCTGCCGTATTGGGTGCTGCCAAGGTCCGTGTCTTCCGTAAAGGTATAGTTGCCGTAGGGTACGCGCAGTTCCACCGTGGGCTGTGCGCTGCTGGGATAGCCCTTAAACTCATCCCACTCTCTCTGCGCTGTAAACTGGATGGACGGTACAGGCCACGCGATCTCATTGTAATTCTTGTCAATGAAGGTCTTTTTCACGGTCAGGGTGCGCTGTTCGTTGGTCAGCGTCACATTGGCCTGACGGTCGATCGCGGTATTGAAGTTATTTTCCGCAAACGATACGCTGATCGTGCCGTCCGAAAGGGAACCCGTCGTCGGGCTGCCCGCGTTTACCCCGCTGAAAGCGGCGCTCATGGTATAGTTCTGGGCGTTTTGTTCCTGAACGGTCAGGGTAGAGCCATGCCGGATGCCGGAAATGTATACCGTTTCCCCGGCATTCATGGTAAAACTGCCGGTGCCGATGGCAACAGGTGTAGCCGTGTTGCCCTTATGCACCACCAGTTGGCCTGCCATATTCGGTATCATGGACGCCCCGCCGGTAATGGTATAGGTAAACGGCCCGCCGGCGGTCTCCTGCCCATCCAGTATGTATTTCTTGGTCAGCCGCAGCACGCCCTGCCGGGGGATATGCCGCACGACCACACGTTTTCCGGCCTTATCCCAGCCGCCGTGGCCTGCGGGCGTCACAGCGTCGTAGTTATACTGGCAGGCAAAGTCGGGCAGCGGCGCATCAAACACCTTGTCCGCGCCGTTGTCCAGCACGTGCTGTCCGCCCAGGCTGGTATTGACGGAGTATTCATACTCCGTACCGTTGGTGGCAAAGCGTTTCTGCTCCGTCCACAGACCATCCCCCCGGAAGTAGCCGGTATTGCTGCCGCCGGTAAAGCCCAGCGCGCTGTTCTGCACCGTGGACGCGCCATCAACCGGCGCCCATGCCGACCAGCCGCTGCCTTCGCCGTAGCGTCTGGTCAGCGTATAGGTCAGATCGGGGAACTGGTTTTTGCCGAATATCAGCCTGGTGATATTGGTCAGGCTGATGTCAAACGCTCCGCCCGGCGTTGTACCGTCGTTGCTGGTCACGCCGTCGTATTTGTTGGTCACGATGTAGGGAGCGTCTTGCGTGCCTGCGCCGGTAACCAGCGTACCCTCCACCGCCGTCCCCGCAGACTGCACCTGCCGGTAGCCGTTGGGGATGTCGGGGGTCGCTTCCTCTGCCTGATAGGTATATTCCGTGCCGTCCGGCGCGTACTTCTGAAGCCCCGTCCATTTGGCTTTAAATGCTGCTGTGCCGGGCGCGTCCTGCTTAACGGCGGCAAAGGAAGCATCCTCCGCGCCCGATGCGTTGTAGCGCTTCAGCGTCAGCACCGCCTTGGCGGGCAGCTTTTCGGTCAGCGGCGCGCCGTTTTCATCCAGCCAGACCTTGCTGGCATGGACGGTTACGCTCTGGTCCTCGCCGTTCGCAGCCGTCTTGCCGTCGTAGGCGTTGGTGACGGTTTTGTCGCTGATCGTCTTTTTGTAGCCGTCAAGGCCCGTCGGTGTGCCGTCTGCCGCCACTTCTTCCGCCGTGTAAACAAAGGGATTGCCCTCCATGTCGTACACAGGCAGGTCGGCAAACGCCGCTTCTGCGGTGGCTTTGCCGTTTGCAATGGCCGAAGCGCTCACTTCCTGAACCTTGTCCGGCATGGCCTCGCCGTTCTGCATCAGCTGCAAGCGAACGGACGGCAGCTGGGACGCATCCGTAAACCCATCCGGCAGGTTCGTCCATGCCTTGGTCAGGGTTACGGATATGCCCGTTCCGTCGGGGTTCATGCCGGTATATGTATTGGTAAACGTTACCCGCTTATTCTGGGGCATGGCGGACGCCTGCCCAGTGGCGTAGCCGCTGGGCACCGTTTCCTGCACCACATACAGGAGGGGATCGCCCTTCGTGGTATAGGTGGGCACGGTGAAGGTATGGGTGACCGCCCCCTCCGGTATCTCTCCGGCGGGCATGGTGTATTCATCCACCGGCGCGCCGACGGGCTGTTCCGTCGCCTGATCCGCTTCGCTGATCGTCAGCTTCAGCGCGGGCACCTTTGTCCCCGCGGGCAGGTTGCCATCTTGATCCTTCCACACCTTGGTGATGACATAGTCCGTTTTTGCATTGTCCCATGTGTTGGTGATGGTGACTGTGCCGTTTTCCAGAATCTCACGGTTCACCGGCGCATAGCTGGGCGTATAGCCCTTCATCGGGTTCTTGGATGCGTCGCCTTCCTTGACGGTGTACCGATACCTCGTGCCGTCCGGCTTATAGCGCAGGAAGAGCGCGGCGGGTACGTTGGCGCTGTTGAAGGCAAAGGTATCGGGTACGCCGTTTTCCGCCCGGGCCATGATATGCGTATCCGCTATGCTGTCCGTCCTGTCCTCGCGGTACAGATAGATGTAGGTGTCGGGCCGCATCAGGCCGCTGGCCAAATTCGCCCACGCCTTTTTCACCGTCATGGGCCCCATGCGGTCGGCGGGCGTGTTGGGATCGTCATCGCTCATGCCGTCATAGATGTTGGCCACGGTGGTATCGTCCCGCTGCTCCATGCGGTAGCCGCCCGGCACAGCGTTTTCGGCCGCCCGGTATACATACGGCTGCCCGCTGGGCGCGGTCGCTTCCAGATTGTCAAAGGCATGGGATTGTACATACGGCGCGGTCTGACCGGCAGGCACGCTGCCGCCAAACGCATGTGTAAGCGCCGCGCCGTTCTGATGGACCGCCGCATAGGACGTATCGGGCTGGTTTGCTTCCCTGCGCTGCAGGGCCAGCGTCACGGTGGGCAGGCTTTTGCCCGCGATTTCCGCCATGCCCAGGCTGGATTCCCACACCTTTTGCACGGTGACGGGCTTTCTTTCCGGAGTATAGGTATTGGTCAAGCGATATACGCCGTCCGCGTCCTCAGCCACAGGGGTCGCGGGCGTCTGCACATAGCCTTTGGTCGCGCCGCTTTCCACCACGGTGTAAACATAAGGCGTCGCGTCCGGCTTAAAGCGCGGCAGGCCCGCCCATTCGGCCTCAAATACGCCGTCATGGTCAATGGCCGTCTTGCCGTCTTCCACCGTCTGCTCTTTGGTGATGGACGCGGGCTGCCCGCCGGGCAGCGCAAAGTCGCCGCCGTCGCGCCTGACGGTATAGGTGGCCGTAAGCGCCGTATTTTCCGCCGTGTCGGCCCATGCCTTATCTACGCGGACGGCGGCAGGTTTTTCGATGTTGTTTTCGCTGACGCCGTCGTAGGTGTTGGTGACGGTAAGGCCCTCCGCCGTCTTCCGGTAGCCGTTGGGGATGCTCACTTCGTCGGCGGTATAGGTAAAGGCTGTGCCGTCGGTGTCATACTGGAGCAGGCCGGTGATAACCGCCTGCACGCCCTCCGGCGCGGCGGTCATGCGCAGGGTTCTTCGGTAGGCTTCGCCCATCCTTTGCCCGTTGCGCACCAGTTCCAGCGTGATTTCGGGCAGGGTAAGGCCCGCAAGGGACAGGCCCTCGGGGAACACGGCCTTTTTCACCATGGTGCGGCTGACCTTGTCGCCGCCCGTGTAGATATTGGTCAGCGTCTTTTGGCCGTCCGCCCAATCGGTCTGGCTGCCATACCGCCAGCCGCTGCCGTCTGTTTCTTCCACAAGGCAGGCGATTTCCCCGCCCGTGGTATCGTACCGGGGCACAGTGAATGTGTGCGTTTTTTCCGCACCGCCCCACGCATCCGCCGCGGGGAAGGTATAGCTGCCCACATCGATCCGCCTGGCATTATCCATGTAATACAGCTTCACGGTAAGGGCGGGCACAGCCTTATCATCCGCCAGCGGTGCGGCGGGCGACACCGTCCCGTCCATGCGGGCTTTGATCACGGTGCGCTGCACCGTTTCCGGCTGATAGGTATTGGTGATGGTGAGGGCCGCGCCTTCTTTCACCGCCTTCGTCTCCGGCGCATAGAGCGTTGTATAGCCGTTGACAGCCGTTTCTTCCGCCCAATAGGTGTAGGCCGTGCCGTCGGGCGCAAAGCGCACAATGCGCGCGTCGTCCGTTGTTTCAAAGGTAAACTCCGCACTCTGCGGGTTGCCCGCGGCGGGCACAAAGGTTTTAACAATGGTTTCCCCGCCCGGCTTGCGGTGCAGCGTCACCGTGACGCCGGGCAGCGTGCGGCCAGCGTCCATGCCCCGCCATTCTTTCTGAATATGCAGCTTGACAGAAGCGGGAGCTTCCCCGTTTTCGCTCAGGCCGTTATAGGTGTTGGTGACGGTGAGGCCGCTTTCCGCCTTCTGATAGCCCTTGGGCACAAAGGACGCGCCCGCCTCGTCGGTTTCGCGGACGCGGTAGGTGTAAGCCCTGCCATCCCCGTTGTGGGTGGGCAGATTGCTGATGGTCTGCGCCTTTGTCAGCGTGCCGCCCGTGGCTGTGCCGCCCGCCATCTCATAGGTGCCCACCTTGTCGATGGTCGCCCAGCCGTCCACCGTGCGTTCCAGCGTCAAATGCGTGCCGGACACCGTGCCGCCCGCCGGGACGTTGTTCCACTTTTTGGTGATGGTGCGCTCCGACACCGGGCTTGTATAGGTGTTGGTGACGGTCAGCCCGTCTTCCCGCTTTGTATAGCTGTCGGGCACGGTCGGCTCCACCGCATAGTAGCGGTACTCGCGCCCGGTGGGGTCGTGCTTAAAGAGCCTGCTGCCGGTAAAGGTATGCGTTGTATCGGTCGCCGTAAACCGGTGCTCGCCCACCATTTCGTTGGTCGTTGCGCCGTCCGCCGCCGTGCCTTCGCGCCACAGCTGTATCCTTGTGTCGGGCTTGCTGCCGCCCACCCATGTCTTTGTAACCTTGGGCGTTACCAGCAGCCCCGGCGTCTGCCCATTGTTGGTGTTGGTCACTTCGACCGTGCGCTCCGGGCCAAGCCTGGTCAGCGTAACCTTGCCGGCGGAGGGGCTGTACGACACGGCATAGCCCTTCGTGTCAGTCTCGGTCACGGTGTATTCGCCAAAGTAGAGCCCGGTCAGTTCTTTGCTTTCGTTGGGGGCCAGTTCGAAGGTTTGTTCATAGCCGTAAGGCCCGGTTACTTTAAAGCTGAACTTGATGGGGTCGCCGGGTGCGCGCGGGGGCACGGCAGGCGCGGGCGCGGCTTCTTCGCCCGCTTCCCCGTTCATGGCGGCGGGCGCTTTTTTCCTGTTCATACCCAGCACCAGCGGCAGCTTGGTTACGGTAAGCTTGCCCACCTTTTCTCCCGCCGGAATGACGCTGTTGGTGATGCTGTCGGCGCTGAACGCGCCCAGTTCCCAGTTGTCGTTAAGGGGAGAAGCCGCGTCCTTAAACGCTTCCTTTACATAGAAGGTATAGGCTTCGCCCGCGGCGGTGGTGGTGGCGAGGTTTGTCCACTCAGCGCTGGTCACACTGCCGCTGACTTCCCGGGGTTCCGTATCGGGTACGGCTTCATCCACCGTGCCCGCCTTGCGCCAGAGGGTAAAAATCATCGCCGGGCGGGTTACGGTTTCATCGCCCGACCACTGCTTGGTGGCCGTGTATTCGCCCGTCCTCGGAATCTGATAGGTGTTGGTGATGATGTTGCCGCTCTGCATAACGGCGTATGTGCGGCCGTTCACCGTCACTTTGCCGTCCGCGCTGACGCCCGGCTCCGCCACGGAATAGGTATAGGCGTTGCCCTGTTTGTCCTTTTCGGGCAGGCCGCTCCACCTATAGGTAAAGCTGCCCGCCGTATCGCCGGAGGGCGTTATGACAGGCGTAAAGCCTGTTACCTTATCCTTCGTACCGCTGCCCACCTGCCGGTACAGGTCGAGCGTGACCGCCGTATGGTCGTTTTCCGGGCCGTCCACCCAGTTTTTGACGGCGGTAAACACGCCGTTCATGGGCGGCAAATAGGTATTGGTAATGGTGTAGACGCCCCCCACTTCGCCAGAAGCTACGGCATACACATTGCCGTTTGCGGTGGTAACGCTGCCGTTTACAGCGCCTGTTTCCCTGACAAAGTACGTATAATCGACGCCGTTTGGATCGGTCTGGTCAAGGTTCGTCCACGTATAGGTCCATTTGCCCGTCGAGGTCGAGCCGCTGGCGGCTGTGGCCGCGGCATCGAACACTTTTTCTTCCAAGTCGCCCGCCCTGCGCCACAGCTGCACGGGGACGGACACATGGTCGCTCTCCGGACCGTCCTGCCACTGCTTGACGGCGCTGAAGCTGCGCTTAGCCGGCTGGTAGGTGTTGGTGATGGTGCCGCCGTCTTCCGCCGGGCTGCCGGTCACCGCATAGGTATGGCTGTTGACCGATACCTTGCCATCGGTCTGCGTTTCTTCCACTGTATATGTGTATTCGTAGCCAAAGGGATCGTGCCTGGCCAGATTGCTCCAGCGATAGGTAAAGCCGTCCCCGGCGCTGCCCTCGGGCTGGGCGTTCACCTCTTCCGCCGCGCTGCCGGGCTTTGACGACAGGCGCTTCAGCTTCAGCGTGATGGCGTCCCGCGTATGATCGCCTGCCGGCCCGTCTACCCACCGCTTGGTGACAGCGATGGTTTTTAGCGTCTCAGGCGCGCCGTTGGTATTGGTCACGGACACGGTCTTGATTCGGCCGCTGGGCGAGGGCGACAGCGTGACCCTGCCGCCCTCGGCGCTGTAAGACACAGCATAGCCCCGCGTGCCGGTCTCCATCACGGTGTATTCGCCAAAGTAGAGGCCGGGGAGCGTTTTGCTCCGGCCGGGCGCAAGGGAGAAGGTGTTCCTGTATCCATACGGCCCCGTCACGGTAAAGTCAAACTTGATGCCCTCCGTACCGGCAGCCGCCTGCCCGCTGCCCGTGCCGCCAATAACGCCGCCGCCGTTTTCCAGCAGCTTCTTGGTGACGGTCAGGGAACCCAGTTTGTTTTCGTCGGTCAGCACGGTATTGGTGACCGTAAGGCCCTCCTCTTTCTTTGTATAGTTAAGGGGGGTATAGCTGTTCCCGGCGCTGTCCACTTCCTTCACCGTGTAGGTGTAGGGCGCGCCATGGCTGTCCGTCTGAGCCTGCATGCCAAAGCTGACGCTGTCATTGACCACCTTCACGGGGCTGCCGACGTTCTCCGGTTGGCCGCCGTTCAGGCTTCTCTGAAGCCGGAAATGGATTTCGGGCCGTGATCCCTCGTTGGCGATGGCGCCCGACCACACCTTGGTGGCCGTCACATTCACCATACCGTACACCGTCACGCTGGACCGGTTGGAGGCGATGGGGATATTGCCATGGCCGGATTGCGCCGTCGCCACGTTGGTGACAAAGCCGTTTGTCCGATCCTGGGGCGTCAGCGTGTAGCGGGCAGTCACCGTGGCGGTTTGGCCGGCGCCCAGACCGTTGGGGATTTGAATGACGGCGCCGGGCATCTTGTCATCCTCGATGGTGATCGCCTGATTCACACCCATGGTGCCGGCATTCTTCACGGCGTAGGTATAAGCAATCTCCGTGGTATTCGCGTCAAACGCGGCGGGGGCAGCGGATTTTGTCAGCTCCAGCTTTGCCCACTGAGCGTACAGCACGTTTGCCTGGCTGGCCTCGTCCCATGCAGCGCCGGGCAGCGCATTCGCCGCATAGGCCTTGCCGCTCTCCAGCAGAAGGGCCGTGGCCGTTTGGGAGGCAGCCCAGCCAAGGAAGACATAGCCGCTCCGCGTCAGCCCCGCGGGAGACGCAACCGGTTGTATTGACCGGCACGGTTTGCTCAATATTCGCCACAGAACCATCCGCAAAAGCGCCGCCGTTGGGATTGAAAACCACCTTGGTTTCGGAGACGGCTGGTATGTCGCTGTATGCCGCGCGCAGCCGCACGGTATAGCGGAAGCGGGGATTCTGTAAGGTGCTGTCAGGCTCCTCCACAACCTCCGCGTTGGCCTTCAGCACGTAAAAGGCAGCGCCGGGAAATACATGCGTCGGCGTGTCTACATACTTACCCTGCGCAGCGTCCCATTGCTGCACGACCCAATGGGAGAAATGCTTCCCCGCCGGCGGCTCCGAGGCCGCGCCAGCCACGGCTGCAGCGCCATCACGGTAGTGTCCATGGTCAGTCGGGGGGGCGCTGCCGCCGTTGGCATCGTAAAGGATGCCAATGCCGCTGGCGCCTGTCAGCACGGCCCGCCACTTGGCGTACAGATCCAGCTTTCTGGTGATCCAGAAGCGGTCAACGTCGTTATTGACATTGCCGTCGGTCATGGTGGCCGTCTTGTCATAGAACGCGGTCACGGTGCTGTCGTTCAGGACAAAAACATCGCCGTTAAACACCCGTGTGCACGCCGCATCCAGATACCAGCCCACAAACTCATAGTCGTTCCGCTGTCCGGTGGGGGCGCTGACCCTGCCGCCGTAGGGCACGCGGAAGTTCATGGCCTGATTGTCTGAGCCCCAATACAGCGTGGGATCGCCGCCGGCATTGGAATGCAGGAAAACGCGGTACTCCGTCTGCATCCACTTGGCATAGACGGTGATTCCCTCGTCCATGCGGGTAAAGGTATAGGGCTGGGTACAGTTTTCATCGGCGAACCAGCCGCCAAAGGCAAAGCCCGCGCGGGGGGATGGGATATAATGCTTTTCTTTGCCGGTATTGTAGGCGTCCATATCCGAGCCGTAGGCGATACCGGACACCGTAGCGATCTGCGTGGGCGTATAGCCCTCCACCTCGGTGCCATTGCTGCGGACAAATACGCCGTCCCGGTACAGCAAATTGTATTTCAGGCGGTCAAAGCGGATGTGCAGCTCAGTGTTGCCGGGCAGATTCACTTTAGCATATACGCCCGTACCGTCCGGATTGCCCAGCGTGCTCCAGCTCCACCCGCCATCGATGCTGTAGGAGGCCGCCCTGAAGCCGGCATACTTATCCGTGATACTGAAAGTTTGTGCAGCGCTCCCCACGGTGTTGGCTTCCGTGTAGCCCGTATCGTCCGGATTTTGCCTGTAAAACCGGATGGTTTTGGAGCCATTGTCAGGCTGAAAGCCATAGAACCCCATGGTGGTCTGACCCGGGGGCGGCAGAAAGGCGTCCAGGAAGGTGTAGCGGGTGCCGGCGCCAACAACGGTATTCCCCCACTGGACTGTGTACTTATCGTACCACCAGAGGTCCTCTGGCCAGGCGTAGTTGTTTTCCGCCAGCGTGGAGCCATAACGGCCTGTCATTGATAGCTGTAGCCGCCACTGCCTCGAGATACGCTGATAAAAATTATAGGTGATCTTGTTGCGGTCATAATACACGTTCACGACCGCCGTCCCCTCGGGGTTGATGGTCACGTCCCGGTCAAAGCGGTTCAGGTGAAAGCCAGTGTAGCGCTTGTCTACGCCATTGATCCGGGCATAAGCATCGTTGCCGCTGCCACGCTCCTCAACGGTGTTTACATCAGCGTTTACGCTGCCAGCCAGCGTGATTGCCTCCGCAAAATCGTACGCGTCGCCAACGGTATGCTGCCGCCAGATGAGGACGGTATATTCCGCCGTGGGGGTCACTTCCCACCTGGCATAGATGGTCGTGTTGTCCTGCAGCGGAGCGCCAAACGCGAATTCGTTGCCGGCAGTACACGCCTCGTCCGTATACCAGCCGGCGAAGGTGTAGCCCTGGCGCTCCATGAGAAAGGCCGCCTCCCGGGTGACTTCACCGGTTTTGTAGAACTCCGGGGCATGGTAGGTAGCGCCCTTGCCATTTTCGTCAAACACCAGCCAGTGACCACGGGGCGCGTCCGCCGAGAAGGTCACATCGCCGCTCAGGGTGATCTCCTCGCCGTTGGCGTACAAAGTCCCGTGCCCGTCATGCCCCGCAATGCTCCCACCGCCCGCCGCCACATGCCAGCCCATGAAATTCTGCTCGCCTGTGTGGGGCGTATAGCCCATATTGACCGTGTAGGCAACCGACTGCTGCGTCACCGGCAAAAGCTGAACCTCCGAACCCAGCGCGCTGCCGTCCTCATCCAGGTAATGAATGCTGAAGCCCTTGAAGAGCATGGGATACAGCTCCAGCCTGTCCATATCCTGCACGCCGGCGTTCAGCCGGTCTGCCACCAGGAGCCGAACGGCGTCGACGTCCATGCCCTGATCCTGCGCATCATAATTTCCTTCCGCCGTCCAGCCCCGGAACACATGCCCGTCTGGCAGTGCGCCAACGTCCGGATCGTGGATGACGGTATCCAGTTGGGGGATATCCGCCTTGTTGACATAAAACTCTGTTACGTCCTGGCTGTAGGCATGATGAAAAATCACCTCGAGGCGAGCGTCATCCGCAGCAGCCCCGATGGCATAAACCGAAAACGACGATGCGGAGAAGGAAACCGAATCGCCAAGAACACTCACGCCGCCATACAGCAGGGCGCCCTCGTGATAGATATTCACCCTCTTGTGCCCCAGCAGCGCGGGAGAGGAGATGCTGACCGTCAGCGGCGACTCCGACGCGGGCTGGAAAGCCCGGGGTGCGTCCGCCTCGGAAAGGGCGTAGGCAATGGTAATATCCCAGGCGCCCAGCACGAGGCCGGACATCCCTCCGGCGTCTGCGGGCACGGCCGTCGCAGCCGCGCCACCCGGCATCATGCCGCTGAGTGTGATGCTCGAGGGGACGGCCGCGCGCGCCCGGAAACCAGTCCCCCCGCCCATGGCGGCAGAGATGGTCTGCTGCACCAGCACCGGCTCCTCCAGCGCATCCGTTTCCTCCGCGCCCGGCTCCGCCTCGGCGCCCTGCGCAGCCTCTTCCGCGCCCGGCTCCGTCTCGGCGCCCTGCGCAGCCTCCTCCGCGCCCGGCTCTGTCTCGGCGCCCTGCGCAGCCTCCTCCGCGCCCGGCTCCGCCTCGGCGCCCTGCGCGGTCTGTTCGGCACCCTCCCCGTCCTGCTGCTTTTGCAGAGGTACCGCTTCACTGATCTTGACGGCGGTCGATGTATCCGTTCGGATCATATCAGCGATCGCTTCCACAGGCACTGTCCCCATGAGCATGACAGCGGCCATCAGCAAAGCAAGCATTTTTTGTAACGAGGATTTCATCTTCTGCTTCCTCCATCAGGTGTTAGTCCGGCATGATTCTTTTTGTCAGCAAAGCCGACAGGTTCAGGTCGTTAAGCCGCTGATATCAACCTGAAGGCGGATGGTCCAGGTTATGTTCGTCTCATCCAGCACCAGCCGCATGGTTTCTTCGCTCTGCCCGGGCATATCCCGCCAAATTCCGTCTGTCTCATCCTGGAACTGCCAGCGCAATTGGTATATCAGTCCCTCATAGCCGATTAGCTTAGCGGAAAAGCGCAGCGTATCGCCAAAAGAAACCGCGGTCTGTTCGCCCCAACTCACATGGATTTGAATGACCCTGTCCGGATTCTTTGCATCGATCTGTTCTGCAAAGAGGATCCCTGCTTCTTCCTCGTCCGGAAAAGCGGCGGGTGTCTGTCCATCGCCAGCCTCCTCCCCCGCCGGCAGTTCTGATGTGCCCGATGCCTCATTTTCTGCCGCCGGTTTTTCGGCTCCAGATTCCCCTGGCATAAGCTCTTCGGCCGGCTGTCCGGCCCCGGGCTGCGCGGTGGGCGCGGCTTCGGCCGGGGCCTCGGGCTGCGCGGCGGGGACGGCTTCGGCCGGGGCCTCGGGCTGCGCGGTGGGGACGGCCTCGGCCGGGGCCTCGGGCTGCGCGGTGGGCGCTTCCTCCTGCGCGGGGGATTCCTGCGGGACGGAAGATACCGACACGGCGGGCGAAACCGCCGCCGCGGGCGACGCCTGCGCGGCGGGGGGCGTTTCCGGGGGCGCCTCCGTCCCCAGCCCCTGCGCCGTCAGCGACAGCGCCAACACCGAAACAGACAAAAATGCTGAAAATCTCTTCCAAACCTTCATATAAGACCCTCCCGGCGTTCGCTGACTCTAACATGGAATCAGGTAAAAAACGCGACTCTAATGCAAGAGTATAGTACCATATTTTCACCGATGGTTCAATAAAAATGTTTCTTATTTTATTGCGCCGCCCGGGAAGTCCCGGAAAACGCCGTTTTCCTGTTGCTTTTTCCGGTTTTTTATTTTATGCTGTACTGAGTAAAAAACAGGGGAGGGAACGCAATATGGCGGCACACATCCGGGCGGTCCTCGCCGCCGCGCTGGCCATGGCGGCGCTGGGCACGCTGTACAAGTGGGGGGACATCCAAAACCGGTTCCGCAGGGGGCTGCGCACGGCCTTGAAGGGCATGGCGACGGCGGCGGCGGGCGCGCTGGCGCTGTACGCCGGGGCGCTGGGCGGCGGGCGGTACGCGTGGCTGGTGGCGGCGGGGCTGTTTGTCTGCGCGCTGGCCGACATGGTGCTGGAAAAGGACCTGATGGCGGGCGCGGCGGTGTTTGCCGTCGGCCACCTGTTCTATATGGCCGCCTTCCTCACGGCGGGCGGGCTGAAGCCCGTCAGCTTCATTATATATGCCGCGCTGCTGGCGGCGCTGGCCCTGTCGGCCCGCGCCGTCGGGAAAAGCACAAAAAAGCCGGTGCTGCCCTTCGCCCTCTACGGCGGCGTGCTGTGCCTGATGCTGTCGCTGGCATGGGGGCACTCGCGGCTGGCGGGCCTTGGGGCCACGCTGTTCCTGATATCGGACGGGTTCATCGGCTACGCCGAGTTTGTGCGCCCCTCCACGCTCAACGGCATCGGCTGTATTTCGCTGTACTACGCCGCGCAGTTCCTGCTGGCGCTGACGGCGATGGCGGCCGTGGGATAAAAGAACGAAGTTCATACAACAAGAGCTGCCGCAGGGTTGCGGCAGCTCTTGCTGTATGAAAATCCACGGATGATGATGCCTTATTGTTCCAGTTCCTTACGGATATCCGCAAACGCTTCTTTAAGCGGCACAGCATCGCCGCGCAGCATGTCGGCATAGCCCTGTTCGAGCGCACCGTTCAGCTGTGCTTTCGTCATACGGCTCATATCCAGCGGGTGATCGGGCCGCCTGCCATCCAAGGCCATATCGTTTTGCGGGATGGTTTTCTGATAAATCAAGGCAAAAGCTCCTTTCCGTCATAAACCGCGACGTTTGATAGTACAAATATATAGCATCTCACGCACACACGCAATACATTCATAGCCCCCTGTATACCGCCATGGGCTTCGGCTGCATATCGGCGGAGAGGGCGTAGCGCATGGCGTCGATCAGATGGTCGGGGCCGGGGCGGGGGCGGGGCAGCGGTTCGCCGTCCGCGCCCAGGAGCCAGCTGTATCCCTCGATTTCCCGGATAAAGTGTTCGCACCGCGCGTCCACCCATATTTCGTGCTGGCGCAGCCATTGCAGGGAATGCCACAGGCTGTCCCGGCCCTTTTTCGCCGCCAGCGCGCAGACGCCGTGCGCCCGCAGCTCCGCGATGCTCTTGGGCTCGGCGCTGTCGCAGAACACGTACAGCCCGTGGCAGAAGGGGCGCAGCAGCGCCGCCAGACGGTCGTTGGTAAGGCCATGCCGATACAGTTCGTCCAGCACATAGACACGCTTGTTTTTCGCGTCGTAGCTCAGCCGCACCGCGGCGGCGGGGTCGGAGGAAAAGCCGAAATCGACGCCCGCGCGCAGGGAAGAAGGGGCAAAGGCGCGTTTCGACAGGTCTTCCGTGCGCCAGCCGGTCAGGATGGCCCCCTCGGCGCGCCCCCATTCGCCCAGGGTGTACACGCGGTACTGGTAATCGTCGCGCTCCTTTTCCAGCGCCTGCCCGTCCTCGGGCGAAAGGAACAGGTTGTCGCGGTAGGTGGTGTGCAGCATCAGCAGGCCGTTTTCCGTATGCAGCGGCTTTTGGATGGCTTTGCCCTCAAAATACCGCCGGTACAGCCAGTGCGCGCGGCAGGAGGGGTTGAAGGTGAGCGTCATGCGCTTCATAAAGGGCGACTGCCCGCGCAGGCGCTTGTCCAGCTGCCGGAAGGCGTTCCACGATATTTCCGTCGCTTCCTCGATCCAGACGTCGGTGAGCGGCCCATTTTCCGGCGTCACGGACTTCACCTTTTCCACGTCGTCAAGGCCGGAAAATAGGATCTCCCCGCCCGGCCAACGGCTGCGGATGCCGTCCGCGCGGAAAACGTACAGGCGCTCCGCGCCCATGCGCAGGATGGCCTTCCTGATCTCGTTGTAGCAGCCTGCGCGGATGCGCCCGGCCACCTGGCGCACCACCAGCGTGTTGCGCCCCGTCAGCGCGTCCAGCGCCACGCGGGCGGCCACAAAGGCCGATTTGCCGCTGCCCGCCCCGCCGTAAAAGAACTGATACCGCTGCGGCGCGTCCGCAAACGGGCGGTATACGGGGTTGAAGTGCCTTTCGGGTATGTACAACATCGTTTTCCCCAGCCTGTCCACGCCCCTCCCTTTACGATTTCACCCCATTTTAGAAGCGGCGAACGGGTTTTGCACTGAAATATCCCGACATTTTTGTTACGGAAATGTTCTCCACAGAACAGGCGTTTCTGTGGATAAGCTGTGGGCAATGTGCATAACCCCTCTCATAAAGGCGCCGGAAACGGCTTTCCACACGCCGGTGTGGATAAATCGAGATAGGCAGGCCGCCCCTTCGATGCTATAATGGGAGGCGACGCAGGGCGTCCGCGCCGCCGCTGTTTCACGTGAAACATTTTTTGATATCCGCCCCGCCGCCCATCGGATGTTTCACGTGAAACAACGCGCCGCGCATGACAAACGCTGACAGCTTTGGGGTGAGGAAACCATGGCGACAAGAAAATGGTCAAAGGCGCAGAAGGAAGCCATCCGCGCGCGCAACCGCAGCATCCTGGTATCGGCGGCCGCCGGGTCGGGCAAAACGAGCGTGATGATCGAGCGCGTCATCGAGCTGCTGCGCGCGGGCGGCAGGCTGGAAAGGATGCTCATCATCACCTTCACCCGCGCCGCGGCCTCCGAAATGCGCGAGCGGCTGACGCTGGCCCTTTCGCAATTGGCGCGGGGCGACGCGCGCCTGCGCGAGGAGTACGACGGCATCGGCCGGGCGCAGATCAGCACGCTGCACGCCTTCTGCGCGCGGCTGCTGAGCCGCCACTTTGAGCCCATCGGGGCCGATCCCCTGACGCGCACGGGCGACGAGGCGGTGACGGCGGCGCTGTTTGAGCGCGCGCTGAACGACGCGGTCACCGGCCTCTACGTCGAGCCGGACGAGGACGCGCGGCAGCTGATCGAACGCTTTTCGGACGAGGACATCACGGACATGGCGCGCGCGCTGTACCGGTTTTTGATGGCGCAGGCCGATCCCTTCGGCTGGCTGGACGCGGCGCTGTCCGCGCCCGTGACGGGCGAATCCCTCAAAGCGTCGCCGCTGTACGCCGTGATGCGGGACAGCGCGCGCCTGCAATTGGAGGGCGCGCTTCAATACGTCCACGCCTGCGAAAGCGCGGCCATGCTGCCCGGCGGCCCGGCGCGGTACCTGCCCAACTGCGAGGAGGACCGGGCCGCCGCGCTGATGGCGATGGACGCGCTGGACAGGGGGCAGAGCCTTGCCTTCCTTAAAAGCTTCAGGGCCTCCGTGCTGCGGCGAACGAAGACGCCCGAAAACGAGCGCGAAGACCTGCGCGAGCAGTTCAAGCGCCTCAGGGACGGCTTCAAGCAGTGCATGGTCAGGGCGGGCAGGCTGCTGCCCGGCGGCGGGGACGAGCTTAACGCCTGCGCCATGGAAATGGAAAGCACGCGGCCGCAGCTGCGCGCGCTGGGCGCGCTTGCCAGAGAGCTGCACGCGCGCTACCGCGAGCTTAAAAGCGCCCGCGCCATACGCGATTATAACGATCTGGAGCACATGGCGCTGGAAGCGCTGCGGCATCCCGACGTGGCGCGGGAAGCGTCCCGGCAGTTTGACGCCATCTTTGTCGACGAGTATCAGGATATCTCGCGCACGCAGGAGGCCATCATCGCGGCGCTGCATCAGGATAACGATCTGTTCATGGTGGGCGACGTCAAGCAGTCCATTTACCGCTTCCGGCTGGCCGACCCCACGCTGTTTTTAAGCAAGTTCAAAAGCTTCGCGCCGGGCGGGGACGCGGAGAGCCGCCGCATCCTGCTCAACGAAAACTTCCGCTCCCGCCCCAATATCTTAAAGGCCGTCAACGAGGTGTTTCAGCTGGCCATGCGCGAGCGGGTGACGGAGCTTTCTTACGGCGAAGACGCGGAGTTAAATTACGGCACGCGGCCCGGCGCGCCTGTTGACGAGGGCGCGCCCATTGAACTGATGCTGGTGACGCGCGGGGAAGAAGCGGCGGACGGCGCGGAAAACGAAGGCGCGGACAGCGAGGACGGGCTTAAAACCGCCGCGCAATTGGAAGCCGCCGCCATCGCCCGGCGCATCCACGCGCTGCACGCGGGCACAAACGGCATCCGCTATCAGGATATGGTGATCCTGCTGCGCTCCGCCGCCTCCAGGGCGGAGGACATGGCGCGGGTGCTGAAGGATCAGGGCATCCCGGTGTATAACGACGCCGACGCGCAGTATTATGAGCTGCCCGAGATACGCGATACGCTGAACATCCTGCATGTGCTGGATAACCCGCTGAACGATATCGCCCTGCTGTCGGCGCTGCGCTGCCCGGCGTTCGGCTTTACCGAGCGGGAGCTTACTCAGGCGCGCTTGAAGGGCGGCGGGCAAAAGCCCTTCTGGCAGGCGTTTTTAAGCTTGAAAGAGCGGGACGCGCGCATCCGATCCGCCATAGACAGGCTGGACGCCTGGCGGTTCATGGCGCTGCATCAGCCGTTTGACCTGTTTCTGCGCACGCTGATCGACGAAAGCGGGCTGTACGCGCGCGCGGGCGCGCTGCCGGGGAGCGAGCAGCGGCGGGCCAACCTGATGTCGCTGGCCGCCAAGGCCAAGGGCAGCCCCCGGCCATGGACGCTGCGCGGGTTTAACCTTCTGATCGACGAAGCGCGCAGGCGCAGCCGCGAAACGGCGGCGCTGGGCGAGCATGACGACGTGGTGCGCATCATGACCATCCATAAATCCAAGGGGCTGGAGTTCCCGGTGGTCTTTGTGGCGGGGCTGGCGCAGGCGTTCAGGTTCGATACCGCTTCGTCGCTGATTAAAACGGATAACGCGCTGGGGCTTTCGATTCCCCTGATCGACCCCGGCAAGCGCACGCTGCGGCAGACCTTCGCCGCAAAGGCCATCAAAGAAAAGAAGGATCGGGAAACGCGGGCGGAGGAAGCGCGGCTGCTGTACGTCGCCATGACGCGCGCGCGCGACCGGCTGTACCTGTCCGCCGCGCCGAAAAAGCTCAGCGCCGCCATGGAGGCGTGGCAGATGCCCCCCGGCGATTTCTCGGTGGGCAGCGCGAAATGCATGCTGGACTGGGTGGGCGCCTGCCTGTGGGAAGGCCTGAAAACGGGCGACGAGCAGTTTTTTGAGGGCAGCCGCGGCGCAAGGTGGCATATAACGCCCATCCCCGCCCATACGCTGGCGCCGGCAAAGGCGGATGAAAGCCTGTTTGCGCCGCCCGAATGGACGGAAATCACGGAAACGGTGCGCAGAAGGCTGGAAAGGCGGCCGGAAATCGGGCAGCCCGCGAAAACGTCGGTCACGGCGCTGGTCAAACGCGCAAGGCAGGAGGAAGAGGAAACGGCGGAAACCAAGCGCACGCCGCCCGTTGTGGCGCTGCCGCCCATGCCCAGATTGAATGTCAAAAAGGGCCTGACCGCCGCCGAGCGCGGCACGCTGACGCATAAAGCGCTGTGCGGCATCAGCTTAAGCCCCCTCAGGGGAGCAGGCGGCGGCGAAATCCGGGACAGGGTGGAAACGCTGCTGGACGGTATGGCGGCGCAGGAGATACTGGCCAAGGAGGAACGAAGCGCCGCCGATGCCGGGATGATCGCGGGGTTTTTGACGCATCCGCTCGGGCAGAGGATGCTGAACGCGGAAACGGTGCTGCGCGAACAGCCCTTTACGCTGCGGGCGGAAAAAGGCGCGCTGGTGCAGGGCGTGCTGGACTGCTGCTTTGAGGAAGACGGCGGGTGGGTGCTGATCGACTATAAGACCGACCGTGACGCCGGGATGATCCGGGAGCGCTACCGCGACCAGATGCGCTGGTATATGCGCGCCCTGCGCGCGCTGACGGGCAAGCCCGTCAAAGAAGCGTGGCTGTTCGCCCTGCAAACGGGCGAAGCCTTTGAGATTGTTGAAACAGAGGAGATTAAGCTGCCGTAAGCGGAGCGCGGGGACACCGCTTCCCGCCGGAGGCCCGCGCCGTCCCCCTGAAAGAGGTGAAACAATGATACTGGTTCAAAACGGTCGTGTCATCGACCCCGCCTCCCGAACGGATGAGAGGCTGGACATCAGGATCGATCACGGCCGCATCGCCGGTATGGGCCAATACCCCGATACCGGCGAGTACGAGCGGGTGATCGACGCCAGAGGCTGCGTCGTCGCCCCCGGGCTGATCGACGCGCACGTCCACTTCCGCGACCCGGGCCAGACCGATCAGGAGGATATCGTAACCGGCGCGGCCTCCGCGGCGGCGGGCGGCTATACCACCGTCATCTGCATGGCCAACACAAAGCCGCCGGTGGACAGCGTGGGAATTTTGTCCGGCCTGCGCAGGCGCGCGCAAAGCCTCCCCATCCACGTGCTCAACGCCGCCGCCGTCACCGTGGGGATGCGGGGCAGGGAGCTGGCCGACCTGAAGGCGCTTAAGGAAGCGGGGGCCGTCAGCTTTACCGACGACGGGATGCCCATTAGGGATACGGAGCTGATGGTCGAAGCGCTGCGCAAGTGCAAGGAGCTGGGCATGCTCATCAGCCTGCACGAGGAAGACCCCGATCTGATCGGCAGCGCGGGCATCCATCAGGGCGCGGTGTCCGAGGCCATCGGCGTCCGGGGCGCGCCCGCCGTCGCCGAGGAGGTGATGGTGGCAAGGGACTGCCTGCTGGCGCTGCACACCGGCGCGGCGCTCAACATCCAGCATGTAAGCTCGGCCAAGTCGGTCGACATCCTGCGGCTGATGAAGAAGCTGGGGGCCAGGGTATCGGCCGAGGTGACGCCCCAGCACCTGTCGCTCAATGAAGAAATCGTGCTTCAAAAGGGCACGCTGGCCAAGGTCAACCCGCCCATCCGCACCGAGAACGACCGCCGCGCGCTGATCCGGGGCCTCAAAGACGGCGTGATCGACGTGATCGCCACCGACCACGCCCCCCACACCGCCGTGGCAAAGGCAAGGGATATGGACGCCGCCCCCAGCGGCATGATCGGCCTTGAAACCGCGCTGGCGCTGTGCGTCACCCATCTGGTGCGCACGGGGCAGCTCACCCTGTCCGAGCTGCTGGCCAAAATGACCCTTAACCCCGCCGCCCTGTACGGCCTTGACGCCGGGCGGCTCAGGGCGGGTGCGCCCGCCGACATCGTGATATTCAACGAGCGCGAGCAATGGACGGTCGGCGAAAAATTTCAAAGCAAATCCAGCAATTCCCCCTTTATCGGTATGGACGTATACGGCAGGGTCAAGTATACTCTCTGCGGCGGAAAAACGGTCTATTCCGACAAAAAGTGAGAGGATAAGAGGCAGCCATGTCAAAAATCATTGAAAATACCGCCTTATCGCGGGATTTCTACCTGATGAAGGCGGAGCATGGGAACAGCGCGCAGATGGGCCAGTTCTATATGCTGCGTTCGTGGACATACCATCCGGTTCTTTCCCGCCCGTTCAGCGTATACGATACCGACGGAAAGACGGTAACCTTTCTCTACAAGGTCGTGGGCGAAGGCACCGGGCTGCTTTCCCGCCTGAAAGCGGGCGACGATATCACGCTCGACGGCCCGCACGGCAACCGCTTCCCCGAAGCGAAGGGGAAGATCGCGCTGGTGGGCGGCGGCGTGGGCGTCGCGCCCTTCTATCTGACGGCCAAAACGCTCAAAAGCCTTGCGCCCGAACGCACGGTGGACCTGTACCTGGGCTTCAGCGACACCGCCGTGCTGGTGAAGGAGTTTGAGCGGGTGGCCGATGCCGTCAGGGTCAATGTCGGCGGCTTCATCACCGACGATATCGACCCCACGCGGTACGATGTCATCATGACCTGCGGCCCGGAAATCATGATGAAGGCGCTCTATCGGAAGTGCGTCCGCACGGGCGCGACAGCGCCTTTGTATGTGTCCATGGAAAGCCGGATGGCCTGCGGCATCGGCGCGTGCCTGGTCTGCACCTGCAAGACCACGGCGGGCAATAAGCGCGTCTGCAAGGACGGCCCCGTCATGCTGGGAAGCGAGGTGTTCGGGCAGTGAGCAGGCGTCTTGAAACGGTATTCGCGGGCGTCGCGTTCAAAAACCCGGTCGCTCTGGCGTCCGGCACCTGCGGCTTCGGCAGGGAGCTTGCCGAGTATTTCGACCTTGAAAAATTGGGCGGCCTCTGCTCCAAGGGCCTGACGCTGAACCCAAGGGCGGGCAACGACGGCTGCCGCGTGTGGGAAACCGCCTGCGGCGTCATGAACAGCGTGGGCCTTGAAAACCCGGGCGTCAAGCGCTTCATCGAGTGCGACAACCCGCGGATAAACGGGCTTGACCTGGTCAACATCGTCAACTTAAGCGGGCACTCCATCGACGATTATTTACAGGGCGTGGAGCTGCTCAACAGCGCCGAGCTGAACCTGCTGGAGCTGAACATCTCCTGCCCCAACGTCAAGGCGGGCGGCATGAACTTCGGCGTCAAAACCGGGGTGGCCCGCGAGGTCGTGCGCCAGGTGCGGAAAAGCTGCCGGCATAAGCTGGTGGTCAAGCTGTCGCCCAACGCCGAAAGCATCGTCGATCTGGCGCGCGCCTGCCAGGAAGAGGGGGCGGACGGCGTATCGCTGACCAATACCTTCCTCGCCATGGCCATCGACATCAACAAGCGCAGGCCGGTATTCAGCAACACCTATGCGGGGCTGTCCGGCCCCGCCATCAAGCCCGTCTCCCTGCGCATGGTGCATCAGGTGGCGCACGCGGTCGATATCCCCGTCATGGGCATCGGCGGCATCACCACCTTTGAGGATGCCATCGAGTACGTCATGGCGGGCGCCACCGTCATCCAGGTGGGCACGGCCAGCTTCATGAAGCCCGATATCGCCATCGACATCATCGACGGCATGGAGCGCTGGCTGGAACAAAACGGCATCGACAGCATTGCCCAGATCCGGGGAATCGTGTAGCTCCATCCCTCAACGTCCGCCGGGCGCTGTAAAAAAACAGCGGCCCGGCGGATTTTTTTCATGCAGGGCATTTGGGAGCGGCCGGCCGATTGCACCACGCGGCGTTCATTTTGTCATATTGTATGGTTATTCTTCCGCAAACCGCCGCAAAATGACAGACCGGCCGCATAAATATTCTTTTCCGGCCAAACAGGCGGCTTTATGCCGAAACACAGAGAAAAATCAAGCCCTTTCGGCATCTTGACAGGACGGCGCATTATCATTATGATGGACAAAAGAGCACAGATCATACGCTCCGAACCGGCGGTTTTTTCCGTACATCCGCAATGCATTGATTCACTAAACCGGAAATATAACCACGGAATACAGATAAAGGAGAGAATCCCATGTATCGAATCGAACGCGACTCCGTTGGAGAAAAACAAGTGCCGGTGGAAGCCTACTACGGCGTGCAGACGCTGCGCGCGGCGGAAAACTTTACCATCACGGGCCTGACCATTCACCCCCAGATGGTGACCAGCGTGGCGGAAATCAAAAAGGCCTCCGCCATCGCCAACTTTCAGGCGGGCTGTCTGGATAAGGAGCGCGCCGACGCCATCGTAACAGCGTGCGACGAAATCATCGCGGGCAAGCTGCACGATCAGTTCATCGTCGATCCCATACAGGGCGGCGCGGGTACCTCCGTCAACATGAACGCCAACGAGGTCATTGCCAACCGCGCCATCGAGCTAATGGGCGGCAAAAAGGGCGATTACAGCATCGTCAACCCCAACGACCACGTCAACTTCGGCCAGTCCACCAACGACGTGTTCCCCTCCTGCGGCAAGCTGGCCACCTTGAAGCTGCTGTGCAAAACGCAGAAGGAGCTGGAAAGCCTGCGCGACGCGCTGCTCAAAAAATCGGAAGAATTCAACAACGTGCTGAAAATGGGCCGCACGCAGATGCAGGACGCCGTGCCCATCCGCTTAGGGCAGGAGTTCCACGCCTACGCCACCGCCATCCAACGCGACATCGCCCGCTTTGACCTTGCCAAGGAAGAGATGCTCAGCCTCAACATGGGCGGCACCGCCATCGGCACAGGCTTAAACGCCGACGTCACCTATTTTAAGACCATCGTCGATACCTTAAACGAGGTCACGGGCTTTAATTTCCGTCAGGCGGAAGACGTAATCGACGCCACCCAGAACCTTGACTGCTACGCCGTCTGCTCCGGCATATTAAAGAGCTGCGCAGTAAACCTCAGCAAAATGTGCAACGACCTGCGCCTCATGTCCTCCGGCCCGCGCACCGGGTTTGGCGAAATCAACCTGCCCGCCCGCCAGAACGGTTCGTCCATCATGCCGGGCAAGGTCAACCCCGTCATCCCCGAAGTGGTGTCGCAGGTGGCTTTCAACGTCATCGGCAACGATTTCACAGTGGCCATGGCCGCCGAAGCCGGTCAGCTGGAGCTGAACGCGTTTGAGCCCGTCATCTTCTACAAGCTGTTCCAGTCCATCGAAACGCTGGGCAACGCCGTGCATACGCTGGTGGAAAACTGCATCAACGGCATCACCGCCAACACCGAGCGCTGCCGCACGCTGGTAGAAAACAGCGTGGGCATCATCACCGCCATCACGCCCTATGTGGGCTATCAGAAGGCCGCCGACATCGCCAAAACGGCCATTAAGACCGGCCGCCCCGTGCGCGCACTGGTGCTGGAAGCGAAGCTCCTCACCGAAGAAGAGCTGGACATCATCCTCGCCCCCATCGCGATGACCGAGCCCGGCATCCCCGGCATCGAGGAAATGACCAAACGCGGCGCGAAGCTGGTGTAGTTTTTACTGATACAGCAAAAGTCCATGAAGATCGTCACGGTAGAAACACCGTGGCGATTTTCTATGTCAACGAAAGCCGGAGAATTAATCGTCCTGTAAAAGGAACAACGATATAACAAAAACTCCGTCTATCGTTCAGTCTATGCAGCCGTTTTATACTACATCTCATCTAAAACATATTCATAATCCATTGTCTGCCGGTAATGC
>CAZFUT010000012.1:0-39208 GCA_964522425.1 uncultured Oscillospiraceae bacterium | reverse complement strand
AGGGGCAGGGCAACTTTGGCTCGGTGGACGGCGACGGCGCGGCCGCCATGCGTTACACCGAGGCGAGGATGAGCAGGCTCGCCACCCACCTGATCGGCGAAATCGATAAGGACACGGTGGATTTTTACCCCAACTTTGACGCGACGCTCCAGCAGCCCGCCGTGCTGCCTTCGCGCTTCCCGAACCTCTTGGTCAACGGCTCCTCCGGCATCGCGGTCGGCATGGCGACCAATATCCCGCCGCATAACTTAGGCGAAGTCATCGACGCCGTGGTGGCCATGATCCGCAACCCCGACATCACGCTGGATGAGATCATGGAGCATATCAAGGGCCCCGACTTTCCGACCGGCGGCCTGATCCTCGGCACCAGCGGCATCCGGGAAGCCTATCACACGGGCCGCGGGCGCATCACCGTGCGCGCCAAGAGCGAGGTGGAAAGCCTGCCCAATGGCCGCGACCGCATTGTGATCCACGAAATCCCGTATCTGGTCAACAAAGCCAAGCTGATCCAGAAGATCGCCGAACTGGTGCACGAAAAAAGGCTGGACGGCATCAGCGACATCCGGGACGAAAGCGACCGCGAGGGCATGCGCATCGTCATCGACCTTAAAAAGGACGCGCAGGCGCAGGTGGTGCTGAACTACCTCTACAAGCACACGCAGATGCAGGATACCTTCGGCGCCATCATGCTGGCGCTGGTGGACAACCAGCCCTGCATCCTGAGCTTGAAAGAATTGCTGCGCCACTATATCGCCCATCAGGAAGACGTGGTGACGCGGCGCACCCGGTTCGACCTTGATAAGTCGCAGGCCCGCGCGCACATTTTGGAAGGCTTATTGAGGGCCCTCGACAATGTGGACGAGGTGGTGCACATCATCCGTTCGTCCCTGGATACGCCGACCGCCAAAGCCAATTTGATCGAGCGCTTTGATTTCAGCGACCGGCAGGCGCAGGCCATTCTGGATATGCGGCTGGCGCGCCTTACCAACCTTGAAAGCGACAAACTGCAGGCCGAGTACGAGGAGCTGCAAAAGAGCATCGCCTATTTCGAATGGATTCTGCGCGACCATGATAAGCTGATGGGCGTCATTGCCGACGAAATCTCCGAGATACGCAACAGGTACGCCGACCCGCGGCGCACCGAGATTTCCCCGGTGGAGGGCGAGATCGACATTGCCGATCTGATCCCCGTCGATCAGATGGTGGTCACCATGACGCACTTTGGGTATGTGAAGCGGCTGAGCCAGAGCACCTACCGGTCGCAGAACAGGGGCGGCAAGGGCGTGGCGGCGCTGACCACGCGCGAAGAAGACTTTGTGGAGCAGATGTACATCGTGCATTCGCATTCGGACATGCTGTTCTTTACCGACAGGGGCCGGGTGTACGGGCTGAAGTGCTACGAGATACCCGAAGCCGGGCGCACGGCCAAGGGCACGGCCATCGTCAACCTTTTGCAGCTGCAGGGCGGCGAAAAGGTCAACATGATGCTGCCCGTGCCCGACCGCACCAGCGACGACTATCTGATGATGGCCACGCGCAGCGGCCTTATCAAAAAAACGACGCTGAGCGAATTTATCAACTTAAGAAAGGGCGGCCTCATCGCCATTAGCCTCCTGGATGAGGATGAACTGATCGGCGTCCAGCTGACCGGCGGCGACTGCGAAGTGATGCTGGCCACCCGCAAGGGCAAGGCCATCCGCTTCAACGAAAACACCATCCGCGCGACGGGGCGCACCTCTCAGGGCGTGCGCAGCATGAAGCTGGAAAACGACGACCAGGTGGTGTCCATGTGCTTTGTCGAAGAAAACAAGCAGGTGCTGTGCATCAGCGACAACGGCTACGGCAAGCGCACCCCGGCGGACGAGTACCGCGAGCAGGGGCGCGCGGGCAAGGGCATCATCGCCATGAAGCTGACCGACAAAACGGGCGATCTGGCGTCGCTGCTGATGGTCAACGGGGAAGACGAGATCATGATGATTACCGACGACGGCACCATCATCAGGACGCCCGCCGCCGACATCCGCGAGTGCGGGCGCGCCACGCAGGGCGTGCGCCTGATGCGCGTGGCCGAGGGCAGCCGCATCATGGACGTGGATATCGCAGCGCCCGAAGACGACAACAGCCCCTTGCCCGAACTTCCTCTGGGCGCGGACGCGGGCGCGTTTGACCCCGAAGAGGAAACGGACGCACCGGACGAAGAAGAAAACGACGAAATCTAAGGCTGGTTTTAATACGATACGGGGCGGCTCAGGCCGCCCCGTCAGCACAAACGAGGGCGCATGACGAACAAACAGAAGTCGCTGGTGGGCGGCATCTCCATTCTGGGCATCGCCGGGCTGATCTGCAAGATCGTCGGCGTGCTGTACAAGATTCCGCTGGCGCGCACCATCGGCCCCATGGGCATGGGCGTCTACCATCTGGTATTCCCCACCTACAACCTGCTGCTGACCGTATCCTCCGCCGGCATCCCGGTGGCCATATCGCGCATGGTGGCGGGGTATCTTGCGCGCGGCGAAAAGAGGAACGCAAGCCGCGTGTTCGAGGCGGCGCTGCTGCTATTGTCGGCGCTGGGGATAATCGGCACCCTGGTCATGGTGCTGCTCAGCCCGGCGCTGGCCGGCATCAAGGGCACGGGGGAAGCCAGCGCCAGCTTCATCGCCATTGCGCCGAGCCTCCTGTTTGTCTGCGTCATGAGCGCCTTTCGGGGCTTTATGCAGGGCAGGCGGCGCATGGCCGCCACCGCCATATCGCAGCTGATCGAGCAGGTGGGCAAGGTGTTCATCGCCATGCCCTTTGCGGCCCTCGGCATGGCGCGGGGCGGGCATGTATGGGGCGCGGCGGGCGCGCTGCTGGGGACGTCGGCGGCGGAACTGCTGGCGCTTGCCTATATGATGATCGACCACCGCTTTGCGAAACACGAGTTTGACCTTTTGCCCGAAACCGGCGGTACCACGGAAGATAGGAGGGGGCTTGCCCGGAAACTGCTGTTTATTTCGCTGCCCATCACCATCGGCGCGTGCATCGTGCCCATTGCGGGCGAGGTGGACGCCGCCATGCTGGTCAGGATGATGAGCGCCTACATCCCCAAAGGAGAAGCGCTGATCTATTACGGCACCTATACGGGGCTGGTGTTCCCCTTGATCAACGTGCCCACGGCGCTGGCCATGGCGACGGCGACCACGCTGGTGCCCGCCATCTCCATCGCCTACGAAAAGAAGGACGGGGCGGCCATCGCGCGGGAATCCTCCACGGGGCTGCGCATCGCGTCGGCGATCGGCTTTCCTTCCTCCATCGGGCTGTCGTTGCTGGCGGAGCCTGTTCTGTTTGTGCTCTTTTCAGGCAAGGAATATACGTTTCAGCAGCTGATGAAGGGGGCGGCGCTGCTGGAAATCAGCGCGCTGACCATCGTTGTGTTTACGTTGGTGCAGACCACCAGCGGCATTTTGCAGGGGCTGCACAGGCAGCGCATCCCCATGTATACATTGGCGGTGGGCGTGGGGCTTAAAATTATCCTCAACTATTCGCTGGTGCGCATCCCCGATATCAACATACACGGCGCGCCCTTTGCGTCGCTCCTGTGCTATGCGGCCAGCCTTGCGCCCAACCTTTATTATGTGCAGAAGTATGGCCGCATGAAGATTAAGTGGGACGAGGTGCTGTGGCGGCCGCTTTTGGCTTCCCTCATCATGGGCGCGTTCATACTGGCGGCACAGGCGGTGCTCGGCGCGCGGCTCAACCATTCGGCGCTGTGGCTGGGGATTGTGCTGCTGGCGGCCATCCTTGTCTACTTTGCGGCGGCCATCGCGGTGAAAGCGCTGCGGCGGGAGGACATTCCCGCGCGGCTGAGGAGAAAGAAATGACAGACAATATTTCGGTGGTAACGCTGGGCCCCGGCCCGCAAGGTTTGATGACCCTTGACGCCGCGGAGGCGCTGCGCAGGGCGGACATCGTGGTGCTGCGCACCGGGCGGCACGGCGCGGCGGACTGGCTGAATAAACAGGGCATCCCCTTTGAAACGCTGGACGCCCTGTACGAAACCGCGGAAGATTTTGACGACCTGGCCCAAAAGGCGGCGGCGGCCGTTCGGGAGAAGGCGCGAAGAGGCAGCGTGGCCTACGGCGTCAGCGACCCTGCGCAGGATGAAAGCGTGCGGCTGCTGCAGGGGAGCGCGGCGCATACCGTACCCGGCGTATCGCAGGCGGCCGTTCTGATAGGGGCGGCGGGGATAACGGGGGAGTATCTCGCCTGCAACGCGGTGTCGCTTACCGTGACCGGCTGCCAGCATACGCTGGTCATCGCCGAGCTGAGCGACAGGCAGCTGGCGGGCGATGTGAAATTAAAGCTGATGCCCTGGTACGGGGAGGATGCCGAGGTGCTGTTTTTTGCGCCGTCTGAACAGGCGGACAGGGCCTATGCCGTCCTCCCCCTGTGCGACCTTGACCGGCAGAAAAAGTACGACCATACGGCGGGCTGCATCGTGCGGCCCCGGCCCCTGCTGGAAAAAAGGCGCTTTGACGTGCAGGATTTACTGAACCTGATGCGCATCCTGCGCTCCGACAGGGGCTGCCCCTGGGACAGGAAGCAGACCCACCGGAGCCTCAGGCCCTATCTGATCGAGGAAGCCTACGAAACGGCGCTGGCCATCGACGAGGGCGACGATGCACACCTGAGCGACGAGCTGGGCGACGTGCTGCTGCAAATCGCCCTGCACGCCGTGATCGGCGAACAGTACGGCACGATGGAGTGGACGGACATCACCACCGACATCTGCCGCAAGATGATCAGCCGCCACCGCCACATTTTCGGCGAAGACCGCTGCGATACCGCCGAGCAGGTGGCTGACAACTGGAGCAAAATCAAGCGGGAAGAGCGCGGCTTCACCACCAAAACGCAGGAAATGATGGAGATCAAGCGGGGGCTTCCGCCGCTGCTGCGCGCCGAAAAGGTGCAGAAAAAGGCGCGCGAGGTGGGCTTTGACTGGGACGATCCGTTGGACGCGCTGAAGAAGGTGGAGGAAGAAGCCGCCGAGGTGCGCGCGGACATGCTGGCGGGGCGCAGCCCTAAGGAAGAGATCGGAGACCTGCTGTTCGCCGCCGTCAACACGGCGCGTCTGGCCGGGGTAAGCAGCGAAGAAGCCCTGACCGGATGCACGGAAAAGTTTATCAAACGCTTTTCTTATATGGAAAACGAGGCGAAAAAAGCCCAAAAAGCATTGCGGGACTTGACAATTGAAGAAATGAGTGTATACTGGGAACGGAGCAAAAGCGAACGATAAATCCAATTTTGCTTTATTCAAATGTAGGAGGTTTCCAATATGAATAAAACAGAACTCATTGCCGCTGTCGCAAAGGAAACAGAACTCAAGCGTGTTGACGCCGAAAAGGCCGTCAATGCTCTGCTGAAGGTTGTAGAGAACGAGCTCAAGGCCGGCGAAAAAGTGCAGCTGATCGGCTTTGGTACCTTCGAGTCCAAGAAGCGCCCGGCCCGCGTTGCCCGCAACCCCCGCACCGGCAAGGAAATCAAAGTGCCCGCTTCCAAAGCGCCCACCTTCAAGGCCAGCAAGGTTCTGAAGGACGAGCTGAACAAGAAGAAGTAAGCATCCCGTTTCTTCGCTTCAGGCAAATGGCCGACTACGTTATGGGTCGGCCGTTTTTCTTGCCCGGGATGCCCGGACAAAATTTTATGTTTTCCGATCGAGAGAGGGACACATCATGCGTTTGGATAAATATCTGAAGGTATCGCGCATCATCAAGCGCCGCACCGTGGCCAAGGAGGCCTGCGACGGCGGCCGGGTGACGCTCAACGGAAGAGCAGCCAAGGCCGGGGCCGAGGTAAAAGCGGGCGACATCATGGAGATACGCTTCGGCAGCCGCGTCGGGCGGTATGAAATCGTATCGGTGCAGGAGGTCGTGCGCAAGGAAAACGCCGCCGAAATGTTCAAAGTGCTGGAAGAAGACGCCGAAACGCTGGCGCAGCGGAGCTGATACGGGGAAGGAGCGATCAAACCATGGTCATAGGCATCATCGGCGAAAGCTGCACCGGCAAATCCTTGCTCGCCGAGCGATTAAAGCATACCCTGAATGCCGAGGTGTATTCAGGCAGGGATTACGCAAGGCTTGCCAGGAATGAAAACATCGCAAAAGAGCTGTTTCGTAAAAAACTGGAGGAAGCGGTGTCCGGCAGCCACGTTATCTATGTGATTGCCGAAAAGGAGCATTTGCCCTTGCTGCCGGAAAGCGCCGTTCGTATTCTTGTAACCGCTGACCTGCAGACGATCAAGGAACGGTTTGCCGAACGGATGCATGGCAGCTTGCCCGCGCCTGTTGCTGCCATGCTGGAAAAAAAGCACGGATGCTTTGACGCGGAACCGCATGCCGTCCATGTCGTTTCCGGGGAAACGGATTTGGATGCAGTATGCTCCGCAGTTCTGGAAAAAATCAAATGCTTTGAATGAATATCGGATCGAATGCCAAGGGGCTGCAGCAAAAGGGAAAATTTGCTACAGCTCTTTTTTATGCGGGGCGAGCGTTTGCGGGCCGGTTTTATGGCGCTTTCCACTCGAAATATACAAGTTGGATCCGATTTGATTACTTCTTTTGGCATCGATTTCAACTTGGTATATGATACCAATTCAAACCCTTAACGCATCGTCGCGTCGGTTATTTTGGATTGAAGCGTCGTCGCAAACGCTTGACGTAGCGCCGCTAAGCCTTCGCATTCGCTCGTTGCTTACACCATGCATGAATGATTTTCATTGGTATAACAGGCCCGAAACAGCCAACAGAGATCGGAAACAGGGACTCCCGCTCCTAATTGATGCAGGAGTCCCTGTCGTAGGCGGGGCTTTTGTCATAGTCCCTTTCTCTGCGATTCTTTTTACCCTTCTGCCAGTACGATGCGGTTTTCGCTGTCCAATTCCACCATCCTGATGCCCAGCTCCTTCAGCGTCTGCACCGCTTCGTCGCGGTAGCGCGTGGTCATCAGCTGCACGGGGTCGTGGGCGTCAAAATTGATGATGGCGTCGCAGTTTTCCTCGGCGGCGATCTCCCAGAACGCCTGATAGGGGTAGCCGAGGCCGGAAAAGCGCGGCGTGCCGCGCGCCCGCATGCCCAGCAGGTTGTATTCAAGCGGCATGTGAAGGGCCCTGGCCATGCGGCAGATTTCGCGGGAGGCATCGCGGCAGGCGTCGTCAAACTGCTGATAGGCGCGGAGGAAGAGGTCGGGATGGGCAAGCAGGATGTACAGGCCGGTCTGCATCCCCTCCAGCGTGGTATCAAGGTAGCGGCGCACATCCTCCCTGGTGCGGCTGGCCCCGAAGTACATGCCCGTGCGCTCGTCGCGGTCGAAATGGTTGCCAAAGATCAGGTGGTCAAGGCCCAGCTTTTCCCTTTGTTCCCGGAGCCAGCTTATCGCATAGGGGAAATACTCGCACTCCAGCCCGCATTTGATGCGGATGCGGCCCTCATACTCGTTTTGAAGCGCCCGCACCGTGCTGACATAGCCGGCTAACTCATCCGTATCCATGCGGATGGTGGGGGAACATAGGCCGGGCCATGGGCTGTGGTCGGAGAAGCCGAGGGTATCAAAGCCCTTCGAGAGCGCCGTTTCTATGTATTCCCGTTCGCTGCCGACGGCGTGCCCGCAGCGGGGCGTGTGTGTGTGATGGTTCTGCATGGGTGCCTCCTGCCGTTTTCCGCGGCTGAACCAAAGCATAGCAACATGGCGGGCGCTTGTCAAATTGCCCGGCCAAACGGATTTTACACAGACTTTACAAAAGGCCCGACCTCGCTTTTACAGGCGGCTGGTATGATGCAGCCATCCTAAGAAGGAGGATGTATGAAGATGAAAAAACTGATTTCTCTGGTATTGATGCTGGCGCTGGTGCTGGGCACCGTGGCCGCAGTGGCCGAATGGGACGCGTCTAAGAAGATCGCCGTTGTTTCCCGTGAAGAGGGCAGCGGCACCCGCGGCGCGTTTATCGAGCTGACCAAGGTCGAAGCCAAGAACGACAAGGGCGAGAAGATCGACAACACGTACACCGAAGCCATCATCGCCAACAACACCGCGACCGTGATGACCACCGTTGCGGGCAACGAGTATGCGATCGGCTATGCCTCCATGGCCTCTGTGGAAGGCAATGCGACCATCAAGGCGCTGAAAGTCGCCGGCGCGGAAGCCACCACCGAAAACATCCTGAACAAGAGCTATCCCATCGCCCGTCCCTTCAACGTCGTGACCAAGGGCGAACTGACCGATGAACTGGCCAAGGACTTCTTTGCCTTCATTATGAGCAAGGAAGGCCAGCAGGTCATCACCGACAACAAGGCCATCTCCGTCGCCACCGCCGAGACCCCTTCCTATAAAGCGGCCGGCATGAAGGGCAAGCTGGTTGTGGGCGGCTCCTCGTCCGTCAGCCCCGTCATGGAAAAGCTGAAGGAAGCCTATGTGGCGCTGAACCCCGAAGCGAACATCGAACTGCAGACCACGGACTCTACCTCCGGCGTCACCAATGCCCTGAACGGCACCTACGGCATCGGCATGGCTTCCCGTGAGCTGAAGGAATCCGAACTGAAGGACGGCGCTGTGGGCACCGCGATCGCCATGGACGGCATCTGCGTCATCGTGCATCCCAGCAACCCCATCGAAGATGTCGAACTTGAGCAGGTTCGTCAGATCTTCGTCGGCGAACTGACCACTTGGGCTGACCTGGCCAAGAAATAATGATGCAACATCGGAAGAACATTTCCGAGGGACTCATGCGGGGGCTGTTCTTAGCCTCCGCATGCGTCTGCATACTGGCGGTCGGCACGATCTGCGCGTTTCTGTTCGCGAGCGGCATGCCCTTCTTTGGCAAGTACTCTGCCTGGGACTTTATCACCGGCATGGAGTGGCTGCCGCTTCGGGGAATATTCGGCATTTTCCCGATGATCGTCGGAAGCTTTTATGTGACCTTCGGCGCGCTGCTGCTCGGTGCGCCGATCGGCATCCTGACCGCCATCCTCATGGCCCGCTTTGCCTCCAAGCCTCTGGTCAAGATCATGAAGCCGGCCGTCGCGCTGCTTGCCGGCATCCCCTCGGTCGTCTACGGCTTTTTCGGCCTGATGCTGCTGGTTCCCTTTGTGCGTGAGACCTTCGGGGGCTGGGGCAACAGCGTGCTGGTGGCATCCATCCTGCTGGCCATCATGATCCTGCCGACCGTCATTCAGACTTCAGAAGCGGCCATCAATGCCGTGCCGAGCAGCTACTATGAGGGGAGTGTGGCGCTGGGCGCCACGCACGAATCCAGTGTCTTCCGTGCCGTTGTCCCCGCCGCCCGCCCGAGCATCATATCGGGCGTCGTGCTGGGGATAGGGCGCGCCATCGGAGAAACCACAGCGGTGATCATGGTGGCGGGCAATCAGGCGCGCATGCCCAAGGGGCTGCTGGAGGGCGCGCGCACACTGACCGTGAATGTGCTGATGGAGATGGGGTACGCGGCCGACCTGCACCGGGACAGCCTGATCGCTACCGGCGTCGTGCTTTTTATCATCATCATGGCCATCAACTTTATTTTCTCCTTTGTAAATCGCAGGAGGATCCTCCAATGACAACGAGCGGCACCGATACCAAAGTCCCCGTGCGGCGCTGCGCCCACATAGGTTCCCGTATCCTCAAGGCCTTGTGCTGGTTGTCCGGCTTTATCACCATGGGTACGCTTATCCTGGTGGTGGTCTATATCTGCGTACGCGGCATCCCCTACCTGACGCCGGCCCTGTTTGCCTGGGAGTATACCAGCGACAACGTATCCATGACCCACGCCATCATCAATACGCTGCTCATGACGCTGCTTGCGCTGCTGTTTGCCGTGCCGGTGGGCGTCTTTGGGGGCATCTATCTGGCGGAATACGCCAAGCCCGGCAGCCGGATGGTCAAGATCATTCGGGTCACGGCGGAAACGCTGGCCGGCATCCCCTCCATTATCTATGGCCTGTTTGGCATGCTGGCCTTCGTCATTGCGATGAAGCTGGGCAATTCTCTGCTTTCGGGCGCCCTTACGCTGGCCATCATGACGCTGCCCCTGATCCTGCGGCAGACCGAGGAATCCTTGCTGTCTGTGCCCATGTCCTACCGGGAGGGCAGTTTCGGCCTTGGCGCCGGCAAGCTGCGCACCGTGGTGCGCATTGCGCTGCCTGTCGCCATGCCGGGCATTCTGGCTGCTGTGCTGCTTTCCATCGGCCGCATCGCCGGGGAGACGGCGGCGCTGATCTATACGTCCGGCACGGTGGCCAAAGTGGCTTCCGACCCGCTGGCTTCGGGGCGCACGCTGGCCGTGCACCTTTACCAGCTGCAGCAGGAAGGGCTGCATCTGAACGAAGCGTTCGGCGTGGCGGTCGTGCTGCTAATCATCGTGGTTCTGATGAACGCGCTTTCCTCCTACATCGCCAATAAACTGACAAAGAAAGGTTGACCCATGAGCAATTTTGCCCTGAACAGCAAGGCCGTGCCCACCGAGGAAGCGAGCCGGGTCAAGTTTGACATCAAAAACGTAGACCTGTTCTACGGTAACTTCCAGGCACTCAAGAACATCAATATGGAAATCTTCGAACGCAAGATCACCGCGCTGATCGGGCCTTCAGGCTGCGGTAAGTCTACCCTGCTTAAATCGCTCAACCGTATGAACGATCTGATCCCCGAGTGCAGGGTCACCGGCAGGATCACGCTGGACGGTGAAGATATCTATGCGCGCAGCATGGAAGTCAACCTGCTCAGAAAGCGCGTGGGCATGGTGTTCCAAAAGCCCAACCCTTTTCCCATGTCCATCTACGACAACATCGCGTACGGACCCCGTACGCACGGGATCAGGAGCCGGGCAAAACTGGATGAACTGGTGGAAAAGTCGCTGCGCGGGGCCGCGCTGTTTGACGAAGTGAAGGACACCCTGCAAAAGAGCGCCATGGCGCTGTCGGGCGGCCAGCAGCAGAGGCTCTGCATCGCGCGCTGCCTCGCGGTGGAGCCGGAAGTGATCCTGATGGACGAACCCACCAGCGCGCTCGACCCCATCTCTACCGGCCGCATCGAAGAGCTTGTCTTGGACATGAAAAACGATTATACTATCGTTATCGTCACGCACAATATGCAGCAGGCTGCGCGTATATCCGATGTAACGGCCTTTTTCCTGCTCGGGGAAATGGTGGAGATGTCCGAAACGCCGCTGCTGTTCAACACCCCCAAGGATCTGCGCACGGAAAACTATATCACCGGGAGGTTCGGCTGATGCGGACACAATTGGATGAACAGCTTTTACGGCTGGATAAAGAAATGGCGGAAATGGGCAGCATCATCGAGCAGGGCATCGTGAAGGTATGCGGCCTGTTAAAGAAGAAGGACGACGCCGCGGCGCTCCAGCTGATGGAAGACGACGCGCGGGTGGACAGGAAAGAGAAAGAAATCGAATCCCTCTGCCTGAGGCTTATCCTCATGCAGCAGCCGGTGGCGCGCGATCTTCGCAAGGTGTCGGCGGCGCTGAAAATGATCACCGACATGGAGCGCATCGGCGATCAGGCGGCCGATATCGCCGAGATCCTCATCATGCCGGTGGAGGGCGAGCTGCTGCAGAAGCCCGCCCATCTGGATTCGATGGGCGTGGAGGCGGCCAATATGGTGCACAAGGCCATCGACGCCTATGTCAAGCGCGACCTCGTGCTGGCAAAAGAGGTCGAAAAGGACGACGACAAGGTGGACGCGCTGTTCGTGCAGGTCAAGCACGACCTCATGCAGGATATCAAGCAGCAGCCGGACCTGGGCATGCAGCTGCTCGATACCCTGATGATCGCCAAGTACCTGGAGCGCATCGCCGACCATGCCGTTAACATTGCCGAGTGGGTGGAATACTCGGTGACGGGGACCTATAAGGGGGAAACGCTGGGGTGATCTATTCGGTAGAGGATGACCAGAGCATTCGCGAGCTGGTGGTATACGCGCTCAGGCAGTCGGGCTTCGAGGCCGAAGGCTTTGAAGAGGGCGGCGCGTTTCAGCAGGCGCTTCAAAAGCAGCTGCCCGACCTTGTGCTGCTCGACCAGATGCTGCCCGGCAAGGACGGTGAAACGCTGCTCAAAGAAATGCGCGCCGACGCGCGTGCGCGCCGCGTCCCCGTCATTATGCTGACGGCTAAGGGCGGCGAAATGGACAAGGTGACGGCGCTGGACAGCGGGGCGGACGACTACATTGTCAAGCCCTTCAGCGTGATGGAGCTTTTGTCCCGCGTGCGGGCGGTGCTGCGCCGTGCGGCGCCCGAGGCCAGCGCGGGCGTATTGAAGCTGGGCCAGGTCGAAATGGACGTGGACAGGCATGTCGTGCTGTCGGACGGCGAAAGCGTGCAATTGACCAATAAGGAGTTTGAGCTGCTGCGCTTCCTGATGGAAAACCCGGGGCTGGTGTTCAGCCGCGAAAAGCTGCTCAACCGCGTGTGGGACATGGCCTACGCGGGCGATACCCGCACGGTGGACGCGCATGTGCGTTCGCTCAGGCAGAAGCTGGGCGACAACGCTTGCCTCATTGAAACGGTGCGCAGCGTGGGCTATAAGGCGGCGGACGGGGGAGGGGCATTGTGAAGAGGCGAGTGTTCTGGGCCATGATGGGCCTTTCCCTGCTGATGACGATGCTGTTTGCGCTGCTGGTCAATCAGGCCATGCGCGAGGAAATGCTGTCGGCCCTGTCCGACCGGCTGGGCCGGGAAACCAAGCTGCTGGCGGGCCGCGCGGCGAGCGGCGAAGCCCCCGACAAATTGATACGGAACGCGCTCACCGAGGCGCGTATCACCTGGGTCGCGCCGGACGGCCGGGTGCTTTTTGACAGCCAGGGCGACCCCAGCGACATGGAAAACCATTTGCAGCGCAGCGAAATACAGAGCGCCCTCAGGACGGGCACAGGCTCCGCCGTGCGCTATTCCGATTCGGTGAAGCTGAACATGGTCTACCATGCGCAGAAACTGGGCGACGGCAGCGTCCTGCGCCTGTCCGCGCCCGAGCGCAACGCGCTGAAGGCGTCGATAAACCTGCGCACGCCGCTGCTGGCCGGGCTGGCCCTGTTTACGCTGCTGGCTTTCCTGCTGTCTACGCTGCTTTCCAAGGCGCTGCTGAAGCCCATCGACCGCATCGATATGAAAAACCCGGTGGACACCTGCCCGTATGAAGAACTGATGCCGCTGTCCCGCCGCATCGCCGCGCAGCAAGACGAGCTTAAAAAGCAGCTGCAGCTGCTGGAAAGCGCGCGCGAAGAAACGGACACCGTGCTCAGCGCGATGAGCGAGGGCTTCATCATCATCGGCGGCGATGAAAACGTGCTGTCCATCAACCGCAGCGCCTGCAAGCTGCTGGGGACAACCCGGGAGGAGGCCCAGGGGCAGCCCCTCTTCCTGATCAACAGAAGCCCCGAGGTGCTGGGCCTCTTGAAAGAAATGCAGGAAAAGGGCGCGGCGCAGACGGCGCTGACGCTGTCGGGCCGCCATTACGAGATGAAGGCCAGCATTGTTTCCCGCGGCCAAAAGGGCGCGGTGCTGCTGATCAGCGACGTCACCGACCGCTTGGAGGGAGAGCAGATGCGCAAGCGCTTCACCGCCAATGTGTCCCACGAACTGCGCACGCCGCTGACGGCTATCCTGGGCTATACCGAGATGCTGGACAGCGGGATGGTGAAAAAAGAGGATCAGCAGACCATCCTTTCCCGTATTCGCAAGGAAGGCGAACGGCTGCTGCGGCTGATCGAGGATGTGCTGAAGCTGAGCCAGATGGACGAAGGCTATGCGGGCGGCAAGCGCGAAGAGGTGCGTTTAAAGCCGCTGATGGAAAAAACCGCGCAGTCGCTGGAAAGCGCGGCGGAAAACAAGGGCGTCCGTTTGTCTGTAAGGGGTGAAGACGCCACGGTGCGCGGCGACGAAACGCTGCTTGGCGAACTGATGTACAATTTGATGGACAACGCCATCAAATACAACAGGCAGGGCGGCGAGGTGGAAGGGACGATCCGCGCCGAAAAGGACGCGGTGGTGGTCGGCGTGCGCGATACCGGAATCGGCATCGAAAAAGACCAGCAGGAAAAGGTATTCGAACGCTTTTACCGCACCGACAAGAGCCGCTCCAAGGAAACAGGTGGCACGGGGCTGGGCCTCTCCATCGTCAAGCACGCGGCGGAGTACCATGGCGCGGCCATCCGCGTGACCAGCAAGGTGGGCGAGGGAACGCTGATGGAGGTCGTGTTTCCGCTTTCGCAGGATTCTATTCCGGGTCGTTGATTTTCACAAGCTCCGGGTAGCCGCGCACGGCGATGTAAACGTAGGCGGCTAAATTCGGGTCGAGGGAGTCGGGCAGGTACAGGTGGTGCGGCATCCATAAGGCTTTTACCATCGTGGCCGCATAGCCCGGCTCTTTTTTGATGGCGAAATAACAGTCTTTGGCAAGCGCCAGCAGCTCCGCCCGATCCACTTCGCCAAAGAGTTCTTCATAGGCCTGCCGCACATAGCGGCGCGACAGGCAGATCAGCGAATGGGCGGACTGGCCGGCGATGTCCGGCATGGCGACGGGGAGAAAATCCTTCATCGCGGGCGCGGCCTCTTCCTCGCCGAGGTAGCTCATGGCGTATACGTGGGCAAGCATGGTCAGCAGTCCCTCGCGGGTATTGCGGATGCCGTTCAGCATATCGCGGATGCGCCGGTACAGGGGGTCTTCGATCAGGCCGCCGTAGCATTTTTCGATAAAGGTATCGTCCACCCTGTACAGGTACTGCGTGCCCAGATGCCGCGTCAGCCCCACGCGCGCCACCACGTCGTCGCTGTTGGCGATCAGGATGGCGGGCAGGCCGGGGGAGGACAGGCCGCCGTCGCACACCGAGGGCGCGGCAAAGCCATAGCCCAGCAGGTTTGTTTTCTGCACGCCGAGGGCAACGAGCCGGTGCAGCCATATCTGCATGACGGCGCTGCCCTGGCTGTGCCCGGCGGCGAAAAGGAAAAACCGGCTGTCGGGCTTTTTGGCGTCCTCGATGATGTCTGCGAGGGAGAGGGGCGGTTCACCTTCTGTTGAAAGGGAAGGGAAAGTGATCTTGTCCGCGTTGTCCATGAATTGCCTGGTCACCGAATAGAAGCCGCCGTGGAAGCCTTCCTGCTTGGCAAAACGAAAATTGGGGATCCAGTCGTAGAGCTTCCGGCCCGTGCCAGCAAAGCCAACGGCTACCAGGATGCGGCCGTTTTCGGCGGGGCGCAGCATCACCAGCGCCTTGCCGCTTTCCGATTCCCACACCTTCATGACCAGCCCGCGTATCTGCGACAGCGCGTTCTGAGAGTTGGCGACGTGGCGGGCCAGCATCTGGCCGAAATTGTTGCGCATATTCTGGCGAAACGTCGCTTCTTCGCCCGCCCGGATGCCGCTGACCAGACGCTTTTCGACTTGCAGGGTGATATCGGTAAAGCCCGCGTCCAGCCATGGCTCCAAATTGAACGCATAGGCGGTGGCGGCCAGTTCCAGCGCGAAGCGGCCCACATCCCGGTCGTAGGTGTCGGGGCTTGCGCGCAGAATGGGCGCTGTCAGGCTCAGGTCAGCCTGTGTATAAGGGCCGTAGTGCTGCATGGATGCTGTACCTCCTTACCTTATGATGATTCGATGGAGGAGAAGAAAATCCTACCGGATACAAGAAATATTCCCGCGGGGGGCTGCCCTGCGGGACGAGAGAAAAGAGGAGGCGTTACGATGGGCCCGGCGGCCTCCCGCGCCGCCTGTCACCGCCAGGGATTGAAAGGCCGCGTCATCAACATCATTAGGAGGTCGGCTTGGCGTCTGGCGGTATCCTGACAAACGGACCCTCAACCGTATGTCAGAGGGCCGGGCGGCCGCCGGTGCCCGTCTATTTGCTACGCGGCGCGGTGTTGCCCGCGCGCGGAACAAACGATCATTTCAGCGCTTCGCCGAGCTTCCGGCAGGCGGCCAGCGCGTCGTCGTCGGGGGCTTCCATGCAGATCACGCTGTCGGCGGCAATCAGCGCGCCCAGCGCCGCGCACTCGTCTTCCCAGGCGCGCATCCATTCTCCGTCCCCCCAGCCGTAGGAGCCAAACAGGGCGATCTTTTTGCCCTTCAGCGAAGGTTTTACGCTGTCAAACATCGGTTCAAACTCGGTTTCTTCCAGCTGTTCGGCGCCCATCGAAGGGCAGCCGAAAGCGATGGCGTCATAATCGTTTGCCCTGGCCGCGTCAAAATCGGCGGCGGTAAACAGCGCGGCGTCCGCGCCGGCGGCAACGGCCTGCGCCATGGCTTCGGTATTGCCCGTTCCGCTCCAATAGACAACTGCGACTTTGCTCATGGTGATTCCTCCTGATGCTGCTTTCCTTCAAAACAGTATAATCTATGTCATGCGGCCACAGTGAGCCGCGCAACATCAAAGCCCTTGCGGTAGAAGTTAAGGTAGGCATACCGGCACCTGCGGTACAGGGCGAAGCGCCTTTCGGCTTCCTCGCCGTTTGCGTAGGCCTTCCAGCAGCCCTTGCAGCAGTAGCGCTGCCCGCGGTGAAGGATGAAGCCCTTTACGTCGTGCAGGGGATAGCCCAGAAACACGCCCATTTCATGCGGGAAATCGTCCCGTGACCACAGCCGCATGGACAGGCGTTCAAGACAGGCCTCCATGTTTTCGGCCGGGTAGCCGAACGATAACAGAAACGCCGCCGTGTCCTTTTCCGATAGCTGCCTTGTTAGCATTTTGGGGCGGTACACATAGACCAGCGTCCCTTTTGCGCAGCTTTTAAGCAACCGAACGCGCACGCCCTTTGATTTCAACAGGTGATCCAGTTCCCTGGCTTCGCCGGCGGCGCGCGGAACGCTCGGGCACCTGTAACAGAACAGGCTTGCGCACTTATGGCCCGCCAGCGTGGCCGCACAGTGTTCAACCACCAGCGCCTCAAACCGGCTGTCCCCGACGCCCATGCATACCTCCCTGTTTTCCTGAACGCAGCGATCTGCGCCGTATTTAGGTTAACCTAACAATATGAATATTAACAGGGAAGCGCGCCTTTGTCAATACGTTTTTGAAAATTTTCCGGGGAAAATTTTTGATCAATCATATCCCCAAAGCATTGACAAAGCAGTGTTAGGGGTGCTAAACTTCTGGACGGTTAGAGGAAACGAACTCTGACCGGCTTTTTCCCTTTCCGTTAGACTTAACTAATTAGCGTTTCCTACTATGGAGGTGGATGCCTATGATGCCGCTGTGCATGGCGGGGGTTGGCGATGTCAATACCATCAAAAAGATCACGGGCCGCGACGATGTGCGGCAGCACCTGGCGGAGATGGGGTTTGTGGTGGGGGAAGAGATCCGCGTTGTCAGCGACTTACATGGCAACCTCATCCTTTCGGTTAAGGACAGCCGTGTCGCGCTGGACAAAACGCTGGCCATGCGCATCATGATATAAGGAGGATGGAGCAATGAAGACGCTCAGGGATGTCAGGGTAGGCGAACATGCGGTGGTGGAAAAGCTGCATGGCGAGGGCGCGCTTAAGCGCCGTATCATGGATATGGGGTTAACCAAGGGGACGGACGTATATGTGCGCAAGGTAGCGCCGCTGGGCGACCCGATGGAGCTGACGGTGCGCGGGTATGAGCTGTCGGTACGCAAAGGCGATGCCGAAATGATCGAAGTGAAGGCATAACGCAGCCCTTTCATTTACTCTAAAGTTAGAAAAAACTAACATATATCGGCGGAGGAGGAATCGTTCAATGGCAATCAAGATCGCCCTGGCAGGCAACCCGAACAGCGGCAAGACCACCATGTTCAACGCCCTGACAGGCGCCAACCAATATGTCGGCAACTGGCCGGGCGTAACGGTCGAAAAAAAGGAAGGCCGGCTGAAGGGGGACAAGGACACCGTCATACAGGACTTGCCCGGCATTTACAGCCTGTCCCCTTATACGCTGGAAGAAGTGGTGGCAAGAAGCTACCTTGTGAACGAAAAGCCGGACGCCATTCTGAACATTGTGGACGCGACCAACATCGAGCGCAACCTGTATCTGACCACCCAGCTGGCGGAGCTGGGTATCCCCATGGTGGTGGCGCTGAACATGATCGACGTCACCCGCAAGAACGGCGACCGGATAGACCTGAAAAAACTGGGCGAGGCGCTCGGCTGCCATGTGATGGAAACGTCGGCGCTCAAGGGCGAAGGCTCCATCGCCGCGGCCCAAAGGGCCAAAGAGATCGCGGCGCAGGGCCCGCGCCGGGATGATCTGCACGTTTTCATGGGCAGCGTCGAGCATGCGCTGGCGCACATTGAAGACCTCATCACCCACCGCGACGGGGAAACGCCCGTCCACCACCATCATGCCGACGGCAGCGTGCACGAGGGCTTCATCGTAGCCCCCAACCTGTCGCGCTGGTATGCCATCAAGCTGTTTGAGCGCGATGAAAAGGTGACGGAGCAGCTGGAACTGCCCGCCAGCATCAAAGCAGCCATCGAAGAAACCATTCGGGCGTGCGAGAAGGAGATGGATGACGACGCGGAATCCATCATCACCAACCAGCGCTACGCCTATATCAACCGTCTGGTTTCCACCTGCGTCAAAAAAGGCCGCGCCAAGGGGACGCTCACGGCGTCCGACAAGATCGACCGCGTGATCACCAACCGCGTTTTCGCGCTGCCCATTTTCGCGCTGGTGATGTTCCTTGTTTACTATGTGTCGGTGACCACCGTCGGTACCTTGGTGACCGATTTTACCAACGATGTCTTTGTGGCGGAGTGGATACAGACGCCCGTTACCGAGTGGCTGACAAACATCGGCACGGCGGACTGGCTGGTGGGCCTGATCGGGAAAGGCATCATCGGCGGCGTCGGCGCGGTGCTGGGCTTTGTGCCGCAGATGCTGGTGCTGTTCTTCTTCCTCGCCATATTGGAGGATGTCGGGTACATGGCCCGCGTCGCCTTCATCATGGACCGTATTTTCAGAAAGTTCGGCCTGTCGGGCAAGAGCTTCATCCCCATGCTGATCTCCTCCGGCTGCGGCGTGCCCGGCATTATGGCCAGCCGCACCATTGAAAACGACCGCGACCGCAAAATGACCATCATGACGGCCACCTTCATCCCCTGCGGCGCGAAGATGCCCATCATCGCGCTGGTGGCGGGCGCGCTGTTCCACAACGCGGGCTGGGTCGCGACCAGCGCCTACTTTATCGGCGTGGCGGCCATCGTCATCAGCGGCGTCATGCTGAAAAAGACCCGCCTGTTTTCGGGCGATCCCGCGCCCTTTGTGATGGAGCTGCCCGCCTACCATTTCCCCTCCTGGAAGAACGTGTTGCACAGCATGTGGGAGCGCGGCTGGAGCTTCATCAAGCGCGCCGGTACGGTAATCCTTGTGTCGGCCATCCTGATCTGGTTTACCTCCAACTATGGCTGGGCACCCAGGCAGCCGGAAAAAGCCGCGCCTGAAACGGCCCTTACCCAGACCGTCGCGCCTGAAGCCAAGGCAGAGGAAACCGAAGAAAACGCGCCCATGGCCTTTGGCGCGGTGGAGGATATGGATGAAAGCATGCTCGGCAAAGCGGGCAGCGCCGTCGCCCCCGTTTTTAAGCCGCTGGGGTTTGGCAACTGGCAGTCTACGGTAGCCACCGTGATGGGCCTTGTAGCCAAGGAAGAGGTGGTGGGCGTGTTCGGCGTCCTCTACGGTGTGGACAACGACGAAAGGACGGCGGCTGACATTGTGGACGACGAAGACATGTCCACCGAGGAAAAGGAAGAGGCGCTGTCGCCCATCATGAAGGCCTTCGACGAATCCTCGGGCGGCCACGCGCAGCTGGCAGCCTTCGCCTTCCTGCTGTTTAACCTGCTGTGCGCGCCCTGCTTTGCGGCCATCGGCGCCATTAAGCGCGAGATGAACAGCACCAAGTGGACCCTGTTCGCGGTGGCCTACCAGTGCGCATTCGCCTATATCATCGCTTACATCGTGTATCAGCTGGGCCTTGCCTTTGGCGGCGCGGGCTTTACGCCGGGTACGGGCATTGCTTCCGCGCTGGTGCTGATGCTGCTCTACTTCCTCTTCAGGAAAGGACATCGAAAGGATTAAAAGGAGAACCCTATGGCAACATGGATCGTGGGCGGCGCATTGGCGCTGATCGTAGCCGCCGTCATTGCAAAAATGGTCAGGGATAAAAAAGAAGGCAGGGGTGGCTGCTCCTGCGGGGACTGCTCAGGCTGCCACGGCGCGCGCCACAGCCATCAGGAGCAATAAATTGATAGAGAGGGGGTACAGGCGGCGCTTGTACCCCCTACGGCATCATGCGAACACCTTGCGAGCGCGGGAGGAAAGAATAGGTCTGCATCGTCGAAGCGATTCTTGAAACGAAAAAGGAGTTTTCTCTTGCCGCTGCCGGCGGTATGCATATGCGCTGCCCTTCTGGCCCTGCCATCGCTGGAGGGAGCAAAGGTTCATTGCGTTTTTGCGGCAGCGTGGCTTTGACGTAAAGGACACCGCCTGATGGGCGCGCCATCTGCCGATGTGCTTTGCGGCGGCGAGGGGGGCGGGAGTCAAGAGCTGTCGCATTTTAGCGTTTTGAGACTGGCTCGAATAAAAGCTGATTTGCTGTGCGTGCATTGAACCTCTCTGTATCAAACATACGGTGTGATGAGAAGATAAGATATATCATTCTCGTGTGCGATCGTTAGCTTATAGAATGACTGTAATGTCGAGACAATAAAAATCCTTGACAATTTATAACTCAGCAGCTATCATATACATATCTTGTATGATATGTGATCAATGTTCCTGCCGAGGTATGAGAAATGGAATTGGTTCGGATTGAGAAGATAAACCTTGTAGATGCGGTATATACTCAATTACGCGATTTCCTTGTTTCCGATCAATGGCCGGAAGGAACAAAGATACCGAGTGAAAACGAATTGTGTAAACAGTTTTCTGTTAGCCGTGTGGTTGTCCGGGAAGCTTTGCAAAAGTTGCGGGGAGAAAAGCTCATTGTTACGCGGCAGGGGGTGGGTACATATGTGGCGAATCCATCCAACTTTATTGCGAGCAAACAGACGATAGAATTATCTGAACAGGTGTACCGAGAATTTCTTGATTTTCGTCAAGCGGTGGAATTCAATGCGATTAAGCTGGCGAAAAACCAAGCCACAAAAGAAGATTTTCGTAAAATGGCGGCTTGTGTAGATACCATGGAAGCGGCGGGCGAGGACGATAATTCTTATAATATAGCAGATTATAGCTTTCATCTGTCGGTGGTAGAAGCGTCTCATAATGATTGGCTTGTACGTGCAATGGTTGCCAACCAAAATGCGATCTTAAATGTGTTTTCTGCGATGAATGCTGTCCCGGGATGTCGAGATTTTGGGGTGAAATCGCATCGACAGATCATAGAGAATTTGCGGAATGGCCAAATAAGAGTAATTCTTGAAAGTTACCGTGAAATGGGTCAGTATAACATGACCAGACTTCAACGTTTCTTTGACAATGAGGGTTAATTTTTTTAATTCAACTTGTATGATATGATAATTGTTATGTCATAATACAATCGGATCGAAATCGGCAACCTCGGTTGTTGAAAATAAAAAAAGGAGAGATTACCTATGAAAAACCTGGTCAAATGTGTTGCCTTGCTTGGTGTTCTGTGTATGATGATGTGCGGAACAGCTTCTGCCGAAACCGTGCTGCGGTTTGCTACTGATTCGTCTGAGGACTATGTTTCTACTGTACAGATTTACAAATTTGCTGAAGAAGTTGCTGAAAAGTCGGAGGGCCGTCTAAAAATTGAGGTATATGCCGGTGGGCAGCTGGGAGAAGAAAAGGCTTGTGTAGAACAGGTACAGTTTGGCGCGCTGGACATTACCAAGTCCAGCATGGGTGCGCTGACCAGTTTTAATGAAAATCTAAATCTTCTGAGCTTGCCTTATTTGTTTAAAAGTGAAGAGCATTTGTGGGCTGTGATGAATTCTGAGATTGGTGAAAACTTGCTCAAAGACATGGCGAATGTGGGCTTAGTGGGCTTGGGATGGTTGGACGCTGGCTCTCGTTGCTTCTACGCGAAAAGCCCTTTAGAAAACACAGAGAGCTTTAAGGGATTAAAAATTCGCGTCATGCAGTCCAGTATCTATACAGATATGATGACGGCTTTGGGTTCAGCCCCTATCTCCATGTCAGGCGGTGAAATCTACTCGGCATTGCAAACGGGCGTGGTGGATGGAGCGGAAAATAACATTCCCCGCATCATTGATATGAGCCACAATGAACAGTGCAAGTATTTGATTCTGGATCGTCACAATATTATGCCTGAAATGGTGATCATGAGTATGGCTGCTTGGAATCGTCTTGATGCTGCGGACCAAACAGTGATTGCGGATGCGGCCAAACATTTACAGGAAAACATGATTGCTGCTTGGGCAGATACTGAAAAGGCTGCACTTGAAACCCTCAAGCAAGGCGGAATGACTGTGGTAGAACCCAGTGAAGAGGTGCTGGCAAGCTTCCGGCGGGCCATGCAGCCCGTATATGATACATATGGTGCCCAGTTTACCGATATCATTGCAGCAATTGAAGCGATCGAGTATTGATACCCTGGCAAGGGGACAGCGGACAGATACTGCTGTCCCCTGCTTTTCTTGAAGAATTGGATGAAAAGGAAGATGGATCAATGAAGATCGGACGGAAAATAGATCGAGGATTGGACGCGTTCATTAAAGTGTTCCAATGGCTTGTTGGCGTTATGCTAATTGCCATAACGCTTTTGATTACTGCGCAAGTGGTTGCCCGTGCCATGTTTAACTACAGCATTGTTTGGGCCGAAGAAGTGTCTTTGATTGGCTTTATTTATATTACATTTTTTACCCTTGCGATTGCCATGCGATATGATCTGCATTTGCGAGTTGAGATCGGTGTTTCCTGGCTGCCAGTCAAAGGACGTATCGTTGTTGAACTGATCGATAATATCTTTTTGCTGGGCATTAGTGTGCTGATGCTGTGGACCGGAATTAAGCTGGCCCAATACGGCACCGCCTCTATTATGCCTGCCACCAGATGGAAAACGAGCGTAATTTATTATCCTACCCCCATTGCCGGCGCGGTGTGTGCAGTGCAGCAGATTCTTCGCCTGATGGGCTTGGCCGACAGTGAAGCGGCAGACGCTTTTATCAAAAGGGGGAAAAAAGCATGACGACTTTGAGCATTGCTACTGTGATTTTGTTGGGGTCGTTCATATTGCTGGTGATTCTGCGTGTACCTATCGGTTTTTCGCTGATCGGTTCTTCTTTGGTGACATGCTGGTATCTGAAAATTCCCATGCAGGTTATATGGCTCAAGTTAACCACAGGGATTCAATCCTTTAGCCTGCTTGCCGTTCCCTTCTTTATTCTAGCGGGCGAAATCATGATGAGTGGCGGCATTTCCACGAAGCTATTAGATTTCGCCGATGTTTTTGTCGGTCGTTTCCGCGGAGGCATGGCGTATGTAAATATTCTTGCCTCTACGTTCTTTGGGGCGGTTTCTGGTAGTGCTACAGCGGATATATCCTCCATTGGCGCTACTATGATTCCCCTGATGGAAAAGCAGGGTTATGATCGGGATTATGCAATCAATGTAACTGTGACCAGCGCTACACAATCTATAATCATTCCCCCCAGCCATAATATGATTGTGTATGCTATGGCAGCGGGCGGCGTATCTGCCGGCCGGTTGTTCTTGGGCGGTATTGTGCCTGGGATCCTGTTGGCAATTTGCTTGTTGGCGGTTTCCGGCATTATTGCATATAAAAAGAATTATCCTAAAGGGAAAACCTATTCTTTCAAAGAAAGCTGCAAGATTGCTGTCAGATCATTGCCGGGTATGATGACGATCGTGATCATTTTGCTGGGCGTGTGCACGGGTCTTTTTACCGCTACGGAAAGCGCTGCGATTGCTTGTGTGTATTCTTTTGTTTTAACCTTTATTGTTTATAAAACTCCAATGCGGGAGATGAAAGGCATTTTATTCCGATGCATGAAAACCCTGGGTATGGTTTTGGGAATCATTGCTGCGGCCGGTTCTTTTGGTTATTGTCTGAGCTATTTGCGCGTCCCGCAGCAGATTACAACGATGCTGCTAAGTATTACGCAAAATAAGTATCTGCTGATACTATTGATCAATACGATGCTGTTGTTTTTAGGCTGCATTATGGACGTGGCCCCCTTGATCATTATCACAACACCCATTCTGGTACCGATTGCCAATCAAATTGGCATGGATCTTGTGCAGTTTGGGATTATGATGCTGTTAAACTTAGCGGTAGGCGCCTGTACACCTCCGGTGGGACTTGCACTGTTCACAGGGTGTGCCGTAGGCAAGATGCCCATGGAGAAGGTGATGAAAACAATCATCCCCTTCTATCTGGCTATGTTAGTTGCTTTGTTGCTGGTAGCGTATTTTCCGGGGTTATCGTTGACTCTGCCAAATGCTTTTATGCACTGATAAGGAGAAAATAACAGTGAATGATTATATTTTGGATACATTTGGCCTGAAGGGCAAGCAAGCTATTGTTACTGGTGCTGCTCGGGGAATGGGGCGAAGCATTGCCGAAGCGTATATCGCGGCAGGAGCCCGGGTCGCATTGATAGACTATTCCGCTTCTGTCGAGGAAACATGCAGGGAAATCGATCCGGATGGGAAAGCGGCGTTGCCTTTTGTGGCGGATTTGAGCAGACGTGAAGAAATAGATATGGCTTTCGGAGAAATAATGGCGGCCTTCGATCAACGTATTGATATTTTGGTCAATAATGCCGGTATACAGATCCGTTACCGTCCGGAAGACTTTCCTCGAGAGGACTGGGATAAAGTACTGGCTGTTAATCTCGATGCTGTATGGATATTGAGCCAACTGGCCGGTCGCGCGATGCTTAAGCAGGGAAGTGGGAAAATAATCAATATTGCTTCCATGAACAGCTTTCTGGGCGGTACAACTGTACCGGCATACACGGCATGTAAGCATGGCGTAGCGGGCTTAACAAAAGCGCTTTCCAATGATTGGGCCAAATCAGGCGTTTGCGTAAATGCGATTGCGCCGGGATATATGGCTACAAGCCTTAATACTGCACTCATTGGGAATGCTGATCGTGAACCTATGATTCTGTCCCGTATTCCCAAAGGGCGCTGGGGAGTAGCCGATGATGTGAAGGGTGCTGCGGTCTTCTTGGCTGCCAAAGCCTCGGATTATATTACTGGCGCTGTACTGACCGTGGACGGGGGCTATTTAAACACCTAACTCTATCATGGATTAAGAATATAGCGGGGATAAGATGAAGCAAATTACGTTGCCTAAGTACCGTGTTGGCGCTGCTGTTTTACGACAATCCGGCGACATCTTTGCCGATTATGGAACAAAAGCGTTGGTGGTTGGCGGACATAGGGCGTTGGCGGCCGCCTGGGCTGCCGTTCGGGAAGCCTTGGAAGAAAAAAAGATTGCGTGGATTGGTCCTGTTTACTATGGCGGAGAGTGCACATATGCCCATATGGAAATGCTGTTTCGTCAAGGGCAGGGCGTAGACTTTGTTATTGGCATCGGCGGTGGCAAAGCATTGGACACGGCAAAGGGCTGTGCGCATATGCTGGATGTACCGGTTATTACAGTACCGACTATTGCTGCCAGCTGCGCGGACGTTACATCGATTTCTGTAGTGTATGACGATCAGGGGGTGTTTCTGGAAAGCATGTTTCATGATGCGCCGCCGGTATGCGCTTTAATTGATCTAAACGTGATCGCATGTGCTCCTCTTATGTATTTGCGGGCGGGTATAGGCGACTCCATGGCAAAACATGTCGAATGTACGTTTGCCAGCCGAGGATATACGCTTTCTCATGCTTGCGAAATGGCGGTAGCCTTAAGCAAAATCTCATTTACTCCGTTTCTGCGGTATGGGGAACAGGCGTTGCTGGATGCGGCTATGTTTGCTCAGGGGCAAGGACCTGCGGATACTGAAGCGCTGACCCAAGTGGTGCTCTCCAGTGCAGTTACCACGGGATTGGTTTCTATTTTAATAGATGAAGTATATAACGGGGCAGTAGCTCATGCTCTGTTTTATGGGTTAACGCAGCTTCCTGATTTTGAAAAAAGATGTTTGCACGGAGATGCGGTGGGATATGGTGTTCTGGTACAGGAAATGCTGGACGGGCATCTGGAGAGATTTTTAGAATTACGATGCTTTTTCCAACGGATCGGAATTCCGGTTTCTCTGTCGGATATGGGTTATGTGTGGGATGAGAACAATATGCGTCAGGTGATAACCCGAAGCATAAGGGTGTTGTATAACAGCCGCAAGACTCCTTATGAAGTGACAGACGAAATGCTGAAAACCGCTATCGATGCCGTGGAGCGTGCTGGACATAACGATTAGCAGATTTGAACGAAGGGATGAAAGCGTTGAAGATTGCAAAGCTTGATTTATTCAAAGTGCCGCCGAGATGGCTGTTTCTAAAGATAAGCACGGATGATGGCCTGGTTGGATGGGGCGAACCGGTCTGTGAAGGCAGAGTGGACAGTGTGGCTGCTGCGGTGAAGGAATTGGGCGCGCAGCTTATTGGCCACAGTGCGACTGATATAGAGGATGCCTTTCAACAGATGTACCGCACGAGTTTTTATCGCGGTGGGCCTATTTTAACCAGCGCTATTTCTGGGATTGAGCAGGCTATGTGGGATATCAAAGGGAAGGCTTTGGGGGTGCCTGTATATGAACTGTTGGGAGGCAAATGCCGTGACCGTATAGAGGTGTATCGCTGGATCGGTGGCGATCATCCTCGAGACACCGGTGAAGCTGCGAAAAAAGCGTCTGAGCAAGGATATAAGGCTGTAAAAATGAATGGCACTGACGAGCTGCGTTGGATTGATACATACGATAGGCTTGAAGCTACTGTGGAGCGGGTAGCGGCCATCCGAGAAGCGGTGCCCGGTATGCGCATTGCGGTAGATTTTCACGGTCGCCTTCACAAGACGATGGCAAAGCAGCTGATCCATATGCTTGAACCATATCACTTGATGTTTGTGGAGGAGCCGGTGTTATGCGAGAATGAAGATGAGTTTCTGGAATTTGCTCGAACCTGCCATACGCCGATTGCTACCGGTGAACGCAATTATACCCGATGGGGTTTCAAGCATATGCTTATCCGAGGGGGCGTTGATATTATTCAGCCTGATGTGAGTCATTGTGGTGGCATATTGGAAGCCAGAAAGATTGCTTCCATGGCGGAAGCATTTGATGTTTCCGTGGCATTGCATTGCCCGTTAGGGCCTATTGCTCTGGCGGCCTGCTTGCAGGTGGATTTCTGTACGCCCAATGCCTTTATTCAGGAACAGAGCGCGGGGATTCACTACAATGTCGGCTACGATCTGCTTAATTATCTGATGAATCCTGAAATATTCCGATGGAAAAACGGCGCATGTGAAATCATGACTAAACCAGGTTTGGGCGTGGATATAAATGAGGAATATGTGCAAAAAATGGCGGCTGAAAGCCATAATTGGCACAATCCTATTTGGCGGGACACCGATGGGATCATTGCCGAATGGTAAGATAAGGAGGATAATTGCATGACACCTTTAGAATATGTGCAGCAGAGAAAAATTGTGGCGATTATACGAGGGCTGAGCCCCGAACTTATTGTTCGACTGGGTCATGCTCTTGAGGAGGGCGGTATCGGGCTGATGGAGATTACCTACAATCAGCAGGCTCCAGAAACTTGGAAAAATACTGCCGAGGCCATTGAAACGATGGAAAAGGAATTCGGTGATCGGGTCTTGGTAGGTGCGGGCACAGTGATCACCATAGAACAGGTGAAAATGACATATAACGCCGGTGGACATTATCTGGTTACCCCCGCCACGCAGCCGGAAATCATCAAGGCAGGCAAAGCATTGGGATTGGGAATGTATCCGGGTGCGCTGACCCCTACTGAGATTCTGGAGGCCTATGATGCTGGGGCGGACGCAGTCAAGGTATTCCCTGTAGGAATCCTGGGATGCAGCTACATTAAGGCGGTAAAAGCGCCTCTTCCTCACATCCCCCTAATGGCTGTCGGAGGCGTGAATGAAAAAAATGCAGAAGGGTTTATGAAGGCAGGTTGCGTAGGCTTGGGCGTAGGCGGAAATCTGGTTAATATGGAATGGATCAAAAACGGCGAGTGGAACAGAATTACAGCGTTGGCCAAAGAGTTTATGAGGGCGGTGAACGAGTAATGGACAGGATTATTACTTTTGGAGAAATCATGATGCGTTTAAACCCGCCGGGTTACCTCCGATTCTTGCAGACGGATTCTTTTGAAGCGACTTATGCCGGCGGAGAGGCTAATGTAGCGGTATCGTTGGTGAATTACGGGAATGATGTTCGATTTATTTCCGCTGTTCCGTCCCATGAAATTGGTCAGAATGCCGTTAATGCTCTGCGTAAATATGGTGTGGATACTTCCCTCATGCTGCGTCAAGGCCCACGCATCGGGGTCTATTATTGTGAGAAAGGCGCATCCCAACGAGGGAGCAAGGTGATATATGATCGGGCGGGTTCCTCCATGGCGCTTTCAAAGCGCAGCGATTATAATTGGAGTAAGATATTTGAAGAAGCTGCTTGGTTCCATTTTACCGGTATAACGCCAGCTCTGGGAGGTGAGTTGCCTGAAATATGCTTGGATGCTGTAAAAGCGGCCAGGGAAAAGGGCATTACTGTGAGCTGCGATTTGAACTATCGCGGGAAGCTGTGGTCCAGAGAGCAGGCGGGCGAAAGCATGGGCAAACTGATGCCTTATGTGGACGTTTGCATTGCCAATGAAGAGGATGCTAAAGATGTTTTTGGCATTGCTGCGGAAAACACAGATATCAACTCCGGAAAACTGAGTAAGGAAGGGTATTTGTTCGTAGCCCAGCAGCTGACGGAGCGCTTTGGTTTCAAGTATGTTGCTATTACTTTGCGCGGCAGCATATCCGCTTCTGATAACAACTGGAGCGGTATGCTGTACAATGGAAAAGAAGCATACTTTGCGCCCAATTATCTGATCCATATTGTAGACCGGGTGGGCGGCGGTGATTCCTTCGGCGGTGGCCTGATTCATGCGATGAAAAAATGGCCCAATGATCCCCAGAAGATAATCGAATTTGCTGTGGCAGCGTCCTGTCTTAAGCAATCTATCGAATTCGACTTTAACCTTGCCTCCGAACAGGAGGTAATAGCGTTGATGGGGGGCAACACCAGCGGCCGGGTGCAGCGATGAATTCTCTTGCTTATTTTACATCGGAAATAAGCAAAAGCGGCGGATCGTGGAATTTAATATGCTCTTTTCATACGGAAAACTCTTGTTTCCCTGTTCTTCATACAGGAAGGGAGCATTTCAAAACGCAGGGCAGCCTTTATTTGCTTGTGCTTTTTTTGAATATCACCAACTTGCTGGCAAAGTAATTGAACACCACCACCAGCACGTTCATCAGGATTTTGACCCAGCGGTGATCCATCTGCGCGCCGAACACCAGCGCGTTGTAAAACAGAAGGTCAAACAGGAGGTAGCTCATCACGCGGGCGGAGAGGAAAAGAAAAAACTCCCGCACGGCGCCCGCCTTTTTTTCTTTGCTCTGGAACACATAGCGCTTGTTGGTCACATAGGCAAACAGCACGCTCAGCACCCAGGCCAAGATGTTGATGGCGTTGAGCAGGAGGGCCTCGGCGGCTGTGCCCGCGTACTGTTCGGGCCGGAGCAGGGCGGCAGAGATAAAGTAGACCACCCAGTTGACCAGGGTGGTCAGCCCGCCGAAGAGCACGTAGAAGAACATCTCCCGGATATGGGGGTTGCTGATTAGCTTTTTCAATCTTGATACCATGGTTTTATTCCCCTTTCGGCTCGCTTTCGCCGCTGTCGCCGCGGGCGTAGCAGCAGGATAGAAGCGCTTGCTTCTGCATGACGGCAGGCGCTTTTTTGCGCCTGGCCGTCACGTACTGGAAGCTGTCGTCGTAAAGAGCAACCACCGTCAGGTTGCCGGTTTTGATCTCCCCTTCCTCCATCCAGACGGCCTTGATGGGGCGGCGGTGGCGCAGGGAATACAGCAAAAAGCGTTCCGTCATGGCGCCGCCTTCAGGCGGTAGACCGCGCTTTCGTCGTTTTCGTAGACCTTTTCAAACTGCTTGTCGAAGGTTTCTTTTTCGGCGCCGTAGGCGGCGCGCTCATTGGGGGATAAAAGCACATAGCTTGCCCCGTATTTCTGCGCGATGGCGGCGTCGGGCGCGGAGGAGGCGTAGAAGGTGTAGAGATCCTTCTGCCGCTCGCTCAGGGAGAAGCCGTGGAAATACAGCCACAGTTCCGGCCCGCATACAATGCGCCGCCCGGCCAGCGCCGACACGGGGTTGATGTGCTGGGTACCGGTGATGAACAGCGCGTCCTTTTCGGTGTTTTCTTCCACCCAGCGCGCAACGCGAACGTCGCTTTGGGAGAACATCATGTAATTGCTTTTCGCTTCGCGCATCAGCGACAGAGCGCCTGAAATAAAGAAGCAGAACAGCGTCAGCCCGGCGATCGCCCGGCGGGCGTTAAGGCCCTTCAAACGATCCCACAGCATGAAGGCATATTCGGCAATGGGCACGGCGCACAGCGCGTACCATACGTAGAGCAGTTTGTTGTTGTCATACTCGTTGGGCTGAAAGCGGATACATTCGGCGGCGATGAAAATCACGAAGGCCCCGGCATAGAGAAAGCGGTGCCGCTTTTCAAACAGCGAAAACAGGAGCAGCAGGAAGGGCAGGCCGATATTTTTCAGGTAGAAGAACAGGTAGGCGTCCTTCATGCCGCCCACACCGTTGACCCAGTTGAACTGGAAGCTTAAAAAGCCCTGGCTGCCGCCCGCCTGCCGGAAGGTGAACAGGACCAGCTGCGGCAGCGACAGCACGCCCGCGGCGGCCACATAGAGGCCCCAAGGCAGCAGGTCGCGCTTCTTCAGCGCGTCCCACGCAAGCCATCCGGCGCTCACCAGCACCAGCGCAAGGTAGGAGTGGGTATGTACAAGCGGCAGCCCGCCCGCTATGATGCCCAGCAGCAGGAACTGCCGTTTGTCCCGCTTTTCGGCCGTCAGGCCGTCATAGAGCAGGTACAGGCAGGGCATCAGCATCGACCAGCCGCCAAGGAAGGTGCGCTGCGGCACGAGCAGGTCGGCCACGATGTTGCTCCACCGAAGGTTATAGGTGGTAAATTCGGCATGGTTGACGGGCGTCTGATACCAGCCGTCGAGGATGTTGCGCAGGCGGTCGAACCATACGCCCATCTGCAGCTGGCGGTCGCCGTTTGCGCCGAGGCTTACCCCGGCCATATCGGCGGCATAGAGGAAGCCGAGGCCGCCGTTGATGAACAGAAGAAAAAAGGCCAGCACCGCGCTGCGGCGGCTGGCCGCTGTCCGCAGGGCAAAGAGCATGAAGCCGGAAAAGGTAAGCAGCAGCATCAGGCTGCTCGGCACAATGAGGGCGAAGCGGAGCGATCCCCCCAGCACCATGAAGGAAGTGGACAGCGTGTCGGCAAGGAAGGGATAGGATAGCTGATGCCCCGGCAGGATGCTGTACTCGGCGGGCAGCCGGGCGCCGCGCAGGGAAGTAATGATGCCAAGGTGCATCGGCAGATCGCCGTAGGCGGACTGCCCTACATACAGCGCGCCGTTTTCGGGGCGCAGGTTGTGCGTGTACAGCAGATAGACGGAAAGCACCGTCATCGGCAGCGCCGTATAGAGCAGGCACTTTACAAGGGCGGTGTCCTCCCTGCCCCACGGCCGCACGGCAAAGGGCGCGCGGTATCGGTGCGCAAGCGCCGTCAATATCATCAATAGCGGCAGCGCCGCCAGATGCCCCTTTACCGAGAAACGCAGAAAAAAGGCCGTCAGGGCGGGCAGCCACATCATCAGCATAAGGCCCAGGGACAGCCCCAGCCACAGGCGAACGGGCATTTTCTGCCGCGGCAGCAGGCGGGAGACCATAAAGACGCCCGCCGCCAGATAGATGGTAAGATACAGGATGCCGGCCATGCTTATTCCTCTTGCGCCATACCGGCCATGCGCAGCATTTCACCGCGCAGCGTGTTGCACAGGCGCTCCTTTTCTGCGTTTGGTTCGTTGTCGGGGTCGTACACGGTGGGGACGCCGAAGGTAAGGGTGCGGCGCTTTTTATCCGCATAAATGGGCACGAACACGCATCTCTTGCCCGTCCGCTTGTAGTACAGCGGCGCGACCATCGTAAAACCGGTAAAAAATTCCCCTACGCCCTTGCGCACATAGCTCCCGGTAAACTGCTTTTCATTGAAGGGATTTTCAGGGAATATCAGGATGTTGTCGCCCGCCTCCATGGCGTTCACCGTGGCGCGGAAGGTGCGCACCAGCTCCTTCGGCTTGTTGCGGTAGACGGGGATGGAACCCACGCCCTCCATGCCCCAGTTGATGATGGGCGTGACAAGTTTGGCCGCCGGGTAGCGCAGCCTTTCGGGCAGCCATTTCTGGCGCCTGAAAGTGCCCTCGTACACATAGTCGGTGGTTTCCGAGGCGTCCACCATTTCGCTCATCACCCAGGGACGGACGGGGAAGGGAATATACACGTTGGCCACAATGGGCCCGTAGATTTCCCCGTGGTTGCAGATGAAGACAAGGCTGACGTCTTCATCCGCGGGCACGTTTTCCCGGCCTTCCACGCGGTTGTAGATGAGCAGGCGCACAAAAAACATCAACACACGGATGCCGTAATGGCGCTTGCTGACCTTGATCACCACGTCTTCCAGCTGCTTTTGCAGCGGCACGTTGGTCCGCCCGCTTTTTTTGAGCATCAGAAAGGCGTGCAGCTTTTCAAGGTGCTCTTTGCGAAGGGGAAACCTGAGCGCAAACATGACGGCCGCGGCCACCAGGATCAGCGCGGGCAACAGCAGCACGGGCAACAGCAGCACGGGCTGCAGCAGCATCCCGCGGCGGAAAGCGTCCGGCGCTTCGCCGAAAAACACCATCAGCGAAAGGCCAAGCAGCGCCATCATCTGCCCTGACAGCTCCGCGTAGCGCAGCGACACCGACAGCGTGCTGTCGATGCTGCCCGCCGGATGCGCGCCCGTTGCGAAGAATACCACTTCGCGCATGGACGCATCCAGCTGCCAGAAGGCGGTCAGCGCGGTGGCCGTGCCCGCGCTGCAGGCGGCGAGGGCCAGATAGCTAAGCAGCATGCTGCTACGCCTGAGCAGAAAGGCCATCAGCCCCGTAAGCCACAGGATCAGCCCGCAGAGCAGCACATTGGACGGGTCGCGCTCGGGATGCCTGCGGGCAATGCGCCCGGTGACCCGGCCCACCAGCACGGTGCAGACAAAGGCCACCGCCATGCTGATAAACAGTTCGCCCGCCGTGGTGCCGATAAAGGTGTAAATGAGGATCATGGTAATTTGCAGCGCCGCCACCGTCAGCGCAAGCACGCGGCGGAACACGCGGTAGGCGTTGACGCTTGACAGCGCTTCCTGGTTATCGGGGGCTTCTGCGCCGGCGACGGCAAAGCCCTCGTCCTTTTCTTTGGCAAGCAGCACGCTTTCCAAAATGGAGGTGATGACAAAGCCGCCCCACAGATACCACGCATCCTGCCCGCTGAGCGAAAAAAACAGCACCGGCGCGGCCATCAGGCTGAATAAAAACGTGATTTCGCCAAGCAGCAGCCGGGCGCGCAGCAGCGAACGGTCTTTTTTGATGTGTCCGGCGGCGATTTTCTGGCAGATCAGCGAGCGCAGCGTCGTCATCAGCACCAGGCTGAACAGCAGCCACATGCCTTCTATCCCCACCCTGCGCGGGTAAACGAGCAGCAGCCCCAGCGTGAGCGCGCCGCATAGCGCGGACAGGGCGGTCAGCGTGGTCCGAGCGGCGGACGAAAGCTGCTTGGAACGCCCCGAAGGCAGAAAACGCAGCGACAGATCGGCCACCTGCCCCGCTAAGAACATGGCGCCGCCCAGCACGGGCCGCTGCATGAGCACGGTGGAGGCCATCATGCAGAACAGGTAGTTATGCAGCGTATACAGCGCGGGGAAGGCCCTTTCGGGCATGGCTGCGGTCTGTGGCATGGGCACCCTCCTTTCGCTGATGCGCTATTATAGCATAAACTGTAAGGCCGCTCAAAGGGTGGTGCCCGGATACGCGCTTTCAGCACGCGATACAGTGGCTGAAATCAAAAAGCGTTTTGAACGAGCGCCGTCAAACGTGACGATCATTGAAGAGGACTGCCATATTTTATGTAATACCAATTCAAAGCATGCCATTCATCGCGTTTTTAGACGCGGCCAGAGAGAGGCTTTGCAGCAAGGTGCCTGCCATCGGCTCAGCCGGCGGTTTGGATTAACTGAACAAATCCTTTACCTTATCCAGAAAGCTTTTGGAATCGGCGTACTCCCTGCCGGAGAGGGACTGTTCGAATTCTTTCAGCAGGTTCTTCTGCTTGTCGTTGAGCTTCTTGGGAATTTCCACCTGCACGGTGAGGATGAGGTCGCCCTTGCCGCTGCCGCGCAGCTGCTGGATGCCGTAGCCCTTCAAGCGGAACACCGCGCCCGACTGCGTGCCCTCGGGGATGCGGTATTTCACCTTGCCCTGAAGCGTCGGCACGTCGATGTCCGCGCCCAGCGCCGCCTGGGTAAAGGAAATGGGCATGTTCAGGTACAGGTCCTGCCCATCGCGCTTAAACAGCTTGTGCGGGCGCACGGTGATGACGATCTGCAGATCGCCGCTGGGGCCGCCGTTAAAGCCCGGCTCGCCCTGACCGTTCATGATGATAACCTGACCGTCGTCAATGCCGGCGGGCACGTTCACGCTGGCGGTGCGCTTTTTGCGCACACGGCCCGTGCCCGAGCAGTCCGCGCAGCGCTCCTTGATGATCTTGCCCGTGCCGCCGCAGGCGGCGCAGGGGCGCACCGTGACCATAAAGCCGGCCGATGCACGCACCTGGCCCGTACCCTTGCAGGTGGGGCAGGTCTCGGCGTGGGTGCCGGGCTTGGCTCCCGTGCCCTTGCAGGTGTCACAGTTCTCTTCGCGCGTGAATTCAAAGGACTTTTTTGCCCCGAAGGCGGCCTCTTCAAAGCTGATGCGCAGGCTGTACCTTAAGTCGTTGCCCGCGCGGGGCGCGTTGCGCGTCGGGCGCGCGCCGCCCATGCCGCCGAAGAGCTGGTCGAATATGCCTTCAAACCCGCCCATGCCGCCGGAAAAACCGCCGAAGCCGCCAAAGCCGGAGGGATCGAAACCGCCCATGTTGGGGCCGTCCATGCCGAACTGGTCATAGCGGGCGCGCTTGTCCGGGTCGGACAGCACCTCGTTGGCCTCGTTCAGCTCTTTAAACCGGGCTTCGGCTGTTTTATCGTCAGGGTGCAGGTCGGGATGGCTTTCCTTGGCCAGCTTGCGGTAGGCCTTTTTGATGTCCTCCGCCGAAGCCTTGCGGTCTACGCCCAGCACCTCGTAATAATCTCGTTTAACTGCCATGCTCTTTTCCTTTTACGGATATTTCCGTCAAACCGCGTTGCGCCGCAGCACAGCCTGTACTGCGGTCGCAACAGCGTTTTTGATGGATCGGTGGGAAAGGCGGCAGGGGATGCCCGCCGCCTGAATGGTTAGTGTACGTCGCCGTCGGCGTTGACGGAACCGTCGGGGTTCTGGCTGCCGGCGTCAGGCTGCGCGCCCTCAGGAGGCACCTGGCCGCCCTGCTGCTGGTAGAGCTTGCCGAAAATGGCGTAGACCTTCTCGGTCATCTTGTCCATGGCGGTCTTGATGGCGGCGGGGTCGTTGCCCTCGCGAACCTTCTTGAACGCATCCAGTTCGCTCTGCACTTGGGCCTTGTCTTCCTCGGACAGCTTATCGGCGTTGTCCTTGAGCTGCTTTTCGATCTCATAGGACAGGCTGTCGGCGCGGTTGAGCGTTTCCACCTCGTCCTTGCGCTTCTTGTCCTCCTCGGCAAACTGCTCGGCTTCCTTGACGCGCTGCTTGATCTCGTCCTCCGTCATGTTGGTGGAGGCGGTGATGGTCACGTTCTGCACGTTGCCGGTGCCGAGGTCCTTGGCGCTCACGTTGACGATGCCGTTCTTATCGATGGTGAACTTCACTTCGATCTGCGGCACGCCGCGGGGGGCGGCGGGGATGCCCGTCAGCTGGAAGCGGCCGAGGGACTTGTTGTCGTAGGCCATGGGGCGTTCGCCCTGCAGGACGTTGATTTCAACGGTGGTCTGTCCGTCGGCGGCGGTGGAGAACACCTGCGATTTTTCCGTCGGGATGGTGGTGTTGCGCTCGATCAGCTTGGTGAAGATATGGCCTTCGGTTTCAAGGCCGAGGCTGAGCGGCGTCACGTCCAAGAGCAGCACGTCCTTCACATCGCCGCCCAGCACGCCCGCCTGAATGGCGGCGCCGATGGCCACGCACTCGTCGGGGTTGATGCCCTTGAAGGGTTCCTTGCCGGTCACGTTCTTGACGGCTTCCTGCACGGCGGGGATGCGGGTGGAACCGCCCACCAGGATCACCTTGTCGATGTCGCTGGCGGTCAGGCCCGCGTCCTTGAGCGCCGTCTGCATGGGCGCGATGCTGCGCTCCACCAGATCATGCGTCAGGTCGTTGAACTTGGCGCGGGTCAGCGTCACATCCAAGTGCTTGGGGCCGTTGGCGTCGGCGGTGATGAAGGGCAGGTTGATGTTGGAACTCATGGCGGTGGACAATTCGATCTTGGCCTTTTCCGCCGCTTCTTTCAGGCGCTGCTCTGCCATGCGGTCCTTGCGCAGGTCGATGCCGTTTTCCTTCTGGAACTGGTCGGCCACAAAGTTCATGATGCGGTTGTCAAAGTCGTCGCCGCCGAGCATCGTGTCGCCGTTGGTGGCCAGCACTTCGAATACGCCGTCGCCGATTTCCAGCAGCGATACGTCGAAGGTGCCGCCGCCCAGGTCGTACACGAGGATCTTGTGAGCCTGTTCCTTGTCGAGGCCGTAGGCCAGCGAAGCGGCCGTCGGCTCGTTGATGATGCGCAGCACTTCAAGGCCCGCGATGCGGCCCGCGTCCTTGGTGGCCTGGCGCTGGCTGTCCGAGAAGTAGGCGGGTACGGTGATGACGGCCTGCGTCACCTTGTCGCCAAGGTAGGCTTCCGCGTCCGTCTTCAGCTTTTGCAGGATCATGGCGCTGATTTCCTGCGGGTTGTAGTTTTTGCTGTCGATGCTTACCTTAAAGTCGGATCCCATCTTGCGTTTGATGGACGAAATGGTGCGGTCCGGGTTGGTGATGGCCTGCCGCTTGGCAATCTGGCCCACCAGACGCTCGCCGTCCTTGGTAAAAGCGACCACCGAGGGAGTCGTGCGCGCGCCTTCCGAGTTGGCGATGACGACGGGCTCGCCGCCTTCCATCACGGCCACGCAGCTGTTGGTGGTACCCAGGTCGATACCGATAATCTTGCTCATTGTTTTCTTTCCTCCGAATATATATTAGTAGAAAATGTCTGTTATTCCGCGACGACTCTGACCATCGCGTGGCGGAGGATGAAATCCCCCAATTTATACCCCTTCTGGAGTACGGCGCACACGGTGCCGGGTTCGCCCTCGGCGGGATCGCCCTGCACGACGGCATCTTCCAGATTGGGGTCAAAGCGTTCGCCCTGGCGGTCGATCGCCTGGACGCCCCGCTTCTCAAGCACGTCCATCAGCTGCCTGAGCACCATCTGCACGCCTTCTTTCAGCGCGCTGTCGGCGCTTTCGACGCTGAGCGCGCGCTCAAGGTTGTCAACGACGGGAAGGATGGTCCTGATAAACGCGCGCGCGCCATCCTCGTACGCTTCCTGTCGGACATACTGGTTGCGGCGGCGGAAATTGTCAAATTCGGCCTGCACCCGCTGGGCCATGTCCAGATACTCATCGCGCTTGCCTTCCGCTTCCGAAAGCAGCGCTTCGTAATCTTTTTCGGGCGTTTCGGACGCTTCTTCAGGCGCGCCCTGAGCCTGATCCGACAGGATCTCCTCCTCTGTCTGCGGGGCCTGTTCCGCCGCCGGTTCCTGGTTGGTTTTCTTCATCTCGTCCTCCGTTATTGTTCTGCGTCCCTTTTCAGCACCCGGCTGAGCATACTGGCTGTGGATACCAGGGTGGACAATATGCTGCGGTAAGGCATGCGCGTGGGGCCGATGATGCCCAGCGTGCCCCGGTTGCCGTTGCCCACCTCGTAGGAGGCGGTGACGACGCTGCAATCATCCATCTCCAGAATGCCGTGCTCGGGGCCGATGTAGGCGGCAAGCCCGCATTGGCCGCCGCGCCGCATCAGGTAGAGCAGCCTCTCCTTCTCTTCCAGCACCTTCAGGAACCGCCGCGCTTTTTCGACGTCGGCATATTCCGGGTGGTTCAGGATGTTCTGGGAGCCGCATATTGTCAGGTTGTCGCTGGAGGCCTGCTTCTGTATCTGCTCGGCCAATTCCGCGATGCCCATCAGCACCCTCGGGTCGCCGCCCATGTAGGCCGCGTAGCCGCGCAGCATGGTCTGCAGTTCCCGAAGCGATTTGCCGCTGAACTGCTCGGTCAGCATCCGGCTGATCTGGTACAGCTTGTCGGCGTTGAGGCTTTCGGAAACGTGCACCACCGAGTCGCGGATGATGCCGCCGTCGGTGATGATGACCAGCAGCGCCGTCGCGGGGGAAATGGGCACCAGCTGCAGGGTATTGATCTTCAGCTCGCTCTGCCTGGGCATCATGATGCAGGCGGTATACCGCGTCATTTCGGACAGCGCCTGCGCAAAAGCGAATACCACGTCTTCCATCTGCTGCAGCCTGGTGGACAGCGCCCTGCGGGTATCTTCCCTCGGCGTGCTGTCGATGAGGCCGGCAGAGATTAAATGATCCACATACAGCCGGTATGCGTGCGCGTTGGGGATGCGCCCGGCGGAAACGTGCGGCTGCTCCAGATACCCCAGATCTTCCAGATCGCTCATTTCGTTGCGGATGGTGGCGCTGGACAGTCCCTGCATATACTTGCGGGCGATGGTACGGGAGCCGACAGGTTCCGCGGTGAGGACGTAGTCATTGATGATGGCCTCCAAAACACGCCGCTTGCGGTCGCTGATCATGGCTCGTCCTCCTTTCTTGGCGTTGTTAGCACTCTTTCTTGTTGAGTGCTAAACCGCGATACCAATGTACCATGCATCCCGTGCTTTGTCAAGCGTGCGGAGAAAATAATTTTGGCCAAGATTTTGCGGCCTTACCGCCGCCTGACCCCGAGGGCC